>CAMPJJ010000046.1 GCA_946886855.1 uncultured Roseateles sp.
TGTGCCCGAGCTGGCGCAGGCACCGGCGCCGACGCGTTCCGGCCTGCCGGCTGCGGGACCGGCGACGCGCAGCGGGCTCCCCGCCGCGCCGGCCGGTCCGGGCACGATGGCAGGCCACCCGGGCGGCCCGCCGACACGCGCCGGATCGCCGCGGCTGAGCGCCGCGATCAATCACGCGCAGGAAGCCGTCCAGCGGCGCGCGGACAAGGTCGTGACCGTCGATCAGCAACTGACGGCGCCGCAGGCGCTCGACGAGATCCGCCACCGCAACCAGGCCCTCAAGCAGGTCCTGAAGAACGCCGCCGACACGCCGGCCGAGCGCGCCACGATCGAGCTGGTCGCGCTGCTGTTCCAGGCCATCCTGCAAGAAGAACGCATCCCGCCGGCGATCCGCGTCTGGTTCGCGCGGCTGCAGATGCCGGTGCTGCGGGTGGCGGTCGGCGAGCCTGATTTCTTCGCCACGGACGATCACCCCGCGCGGCGGCTCATCGACCGGATGGGCTCCTGCGTGATGGGCTTCAGCACCTCGACCGCCGAGATCGGCGACGCCCTGGAGCGCGAGATCAAGCGCGTCGTGCAGGTCGTCGAGGCCTACCCGGACACCGGCCGACGTGTCTTCCAGACGGTGCTGACCGAGTTCGAGAAGTTCCTCGATCACTACTTCGAGCAGGAGAACGAGGTCTCGAAGAAGGGCGTGTCGCTCGCGCAGCAGGTCGAGCAGCGCGAGACGCTGGCGATCCAGTACACGATCGAGCTGCGCAAGATGCTGTCCGAGGTGCCGGTGCAGGACGGCGTGCGCGACTTCCTGTTCCAGGTCTGGGCGGATGTGCTGGCCGTGACCGGCGTGCGCTCCGGGCCTCAGGCCGAGCAGACCAAGGCGATGAAGCGCGCGGCCGCCGACCTGATCTGGTCGGCCAGCGCGAAGGTCTCGCGCGAGGACCGCGCCGAGGTCATCCGGCGCCTGCCGCCGCTGCTGAAGACGCTGCGCGACGGCATGGGCCACGCGGGCCTGACCCATGAACGCCAGGACGAGCACATCCGGTCGCTGAACAACGCCCTGGCGGCCGCGTTCACCGCCAAGACCGCCGCGATCCCGCGCGAACGGCTGGACGACCTGATGAGCCAGCTGGAGACCCTGGAAGCGATGCTGCCCTCGCCCGAGGCTGGCGAGATCAACGAGACGCTGGTGCGCGACCTCTCCAGCCACGAATGCGAGGGCCTGGAGGTGGTCGCCGAGGGCGGCGCCGCGCCGTCGACGGCGATGCTGGCCTGGGCGCGCGAGCTGCAGGTCGGCAGCTGGTACATGCTCGACTACCGCGGCCGGGTCGAGCCGGTCCAGCTGGTCTGGCGCGGGCTGCGGCACCACCTCATCCTGTTCGTTTCGCCGCAAGGGCGGGGCGTGCTGTTCCAGGTGAGCCGGCTGGCGGCCTTCCTGCAGGCGGGACTGATGCTGCCGGCGCAGGACGAATCGCTGACCGTGAAGGCGACGCGCAATGCGCTCGCCAAGCTCGAGGTCGATCCCAGCCGCCTGCTGGCCTGACGCGTGACGGGCGCTGCCGTCCGCCCATGAAAAAACCGGCGCCGCGATGCGGGGCCGGTTCTGCGAATCGATCCCTGTGGTTCGATCTCTGTTCCGCGGGCGGCGGAGGGCTCAGTGGATCAATGGATGAGGCGCTCTTCCGGGGCGACGAAGAGCTCGTCGAGGATGAGCGCATCGGGCTCCTCGCCCAGGCTCCAGAACACCATCAGCACGATGATCTTCAGGTCTTCCAGATCCAGCGGACCGCCGGGGATGGCCATCGCGCGATCGATCACCATCTCGCGCATGGCAGTCGGCAGCACGCCGGCCGAGGCCAGGAAACTGATGAAGCCGATCGAGCTCTCGCCCAAGTGATCCTGTTCCTCGCGCGTGTAGACGCGCATGCTGCGTTCGCCGGGCTCCCCGTGGTGGGATTCGGCCGCGCCGGCCAGACCGTCCAGCCACGACAGGGCGTCACGGATCTCGTCATCCTCGAACCCGACCGCCGACAGTTTCCGGGTCAGTTGTGCGTGATCCGGGCAGGCGTCGGGGCGCCAATAGGTTTCGTACAGGTAGACGAGGACGTCAAACATGGCGGGGACTATAACCGACGCCCCGAAACCCCTTCCGGCCGAAATGAACGGTCCGGCGCATGGAATTTCCCCCTCCGGACGCCCCGGATGCTGCGTTGACGGCACCGCTGTTCACGTGGCGCGGCGGCGTTGAAACAGGGCGCCGGGCAAGCGGGCCACGCGGCCTTCCAGCTCCAGATCCAGCAGTGTGGCGTTGAGTTCGTCCTGTGCCCAGCCACTGCGCTGGGCGATCTGTTCGAGTGACACCGTGTCGCGGCCGATCGCGCGGAGCAGGGGGTGGTCCTCGTCCAGCTCAATCGGGACGGGCGGCGGCTCGTCGGGGTCCAGGTCCAGCGGTGCCGTGCGGGGCAGGCCGCCGACGGGCAGTTCGTTGAGCAGGTCGTCCAGCTCCTGGACCAGGCAGGCCCCCTGCTTGAGCAGATGATGGCAACCCTTGGATTGCGGCGCATGGATGGGGCCCGGCACGGCGAAGACCTCCCGACCCGCCTCCGACGCCTGGCGGGCGGTGATCAGCGATCCGGATTTCATGGCCGCCTCGACCACCAGGCAACCCTCCGCCAGTCCCGCGATGATGCGGTTGCGTTGCGGGAAATTGGGCGCCATCGGGGGCGTGCCGACAAAGTACTCGCTGACCAGCAGTCCGCGGCGCGCGACATGGCGGGACAGGTCCGCATGTTCCAGCGGGTACACCTTGTCCGGCCCGGTGCCGAGGACTGCGATCGTGCCGCCCGGCGTGTTCAGCGCGGCCTCGTGCGCGGCGCCGTCGATGCCCTGCGCCAGCCCCGAGACCACGCAGAACCTTGCTTCTCCCAGGCCGGCGGCGAAGTACCGCGCGTTCTCATCGCCTTGCGGACTCGGACGTCGACTGCCGACGACCGCCACGCAGCGCTGGCCGAGCAGCTCGCGCCGGCCCTCCAGGTAGAGCATCAGCGGCGGATCCGCCGTGTGCAGCAGCGGCAGCGGATAGTCGGGAGCGCCGAGGAGGAGGATCGAGCGGCGTTCACCGCCAGCCAGCCAGTCTTCGGTGCGGCGGACCAGCCGGTCGAGCTGGTCCGGGCCTTGGGTCAGCAGGGCGGCTTCTTCGGCCGTCACGGCGGCGCCCCATCCAGCGCGGCCCGCCCGGAGGGCGGTGCCGGGAGCGCCGTGCCGAGCGAGCAGCCGCCGCGCCGCGCCGCGTGAGACGCAGGACAGCAGATGCAGCCAGTCGCGCAGTTCGTCGGGGCTCATCCGTGCGGTCCTGAAGGCGACCCGGTCCGGAGAGCCGCCGCGCTTACGGCTGCGTGAAGCGGTCGCCGGCGACGACCGGTTCCTGGACCGTCAGGATCAGCGCATACGACACGCGGTCGAACACCTGGAAGACGAAGAGCTGGCCGTGACGCTCGTCAGGCAGCTTGATCTCTTCGCGGCGCGCGGTCGTGGGATCGCGGACGACGCGGCCCATGTGCCACAGCGCGAGCACATGGCCGCGCTCCAGGCCGTCGCGCTTGCCCTTGTTCAGCGCCACGATCTGGTTCTGTCCGGCGGTGATCGCATCGCCGTAGACCGAAATGATGGAGCCGTTGATGGCGCCCTGCGGCGCGTGGGGCACATAGTTCGTGTAGCCGCGTTCCGGCACCGGCGCCAGGCGGTCGCCCGGCTGGGCCTCGATGCGGTTGAGCGTCAGCGTCAGCGTGGACGGGACTTCATCCTTGGTGCCGGCGCCGCTGCCGGCGCGGGTCAGATCGGCGGTGCCGACATAGACGGCTTCGTAGCCGAGCACTTCCTTGGTCACCGGATCGCGCAGCGGGCGCGGCTCGCGGAAGATGCGGAAGCTGTGTGCGTCGGCGGCCAGATTGCCGCGGGCGTAGGCCAGGTCGCCCTTGCTCATCCAGACGCGGTTCTCCTGCGCGGACACGATCCGGGGCGCGGTCGCCAGTTCGTTGTCGTTGAGCACCACCGCCTCGTTGAGGAAGGGCTCGATCAGGTGCTGGGGGATGGCGGCGATGGAGCCGTCGTACAGCGATTCGGAGCGCACGCGCGGCGAAAGCTTCACCGTGCTGCCCGGGGCGCCGGTGCCCACGTCGCGGCCCAGCTGGAGGCGGGCGCGGCCGTCGGACTTGATCAGCATCAGCACCTGACCGGGGTAGATCAGGTGGGGATTGCGGATCTGGTCGCTGTTCATGCCCCAGAGCTCGGGCCAGCGCCACGGGCTCTTGAGGAAGATGCCGGAGATGGCCCAGAGCGTGTCGCCGGCCTTGACCGTGTAGGTGTCGGGGGCGTTGGGTGCCAGCTCGGACAGCGGGACGCCGGCCTGCGCGACCTGTTGCGCCGTCTGGCGCTGTCCCTGGGTGATGGGGAAGTCCCCCGCCGCAAACGACGGTGCGGCGGCAAAGGTGCCCGCCAGCAGGGCTGCAGAAATCATCGTCAAGCCCAGCGGCCGCCTTTGCGTCATTACTTGTTCTCCGCGCGCCGAGATCGAAGGCCCCTCGTGGCCAGTGGCGCTTTTGTGACGAGGGCCAGACTGACCGCCAAATCGGCGAAAATCAACCGTCTCGCTGGCGGCGATTCTGCCCCGGTTCAGGGGGTCCGGCAATGAACCGGCCCGCCCTCCCTTGCAAGCCCTTACAAACCGGCGTTGTGTGCTGTCCACAGCCGCGCACCGCGCCTCGCGTCCTCACCATGGCGAAACTTTCCATTCTTCGATACCCCGATCCGCGCCTGCACACCGTGGCCAAGCCCATCGCCGCGGTCGACGACCGCCTGCGCGCGCTGGCCGACGACATGCTGGAGACCATGTACGACGCCGACGGCGTCGGCCTGGCCGCCACGCAGGTGGACGTGCACGAGCGCCTGCTGGTCATGGACGTCTCCGAGGAGCGCAACCAGCCGCTGGTGCTGATCAATCCGGAGCTCGTCGCCCGCAGCGAGGAGATGATCGAAGGCGAGGAGGGCTGCCTCTCCGTGCCGACCATCTACGACAAGGTCATGCGCCACAAGCAGGTCACCGTGCAGGCGCTGGACCGCGACGGCCACACCTTCCAGTTCGACGCCGAAGGCCTGCTGGCCGTCTGCGTCCAGCATGAGATGGACCACCTCGCGGGCAAGGTGTTCGTCGAATACCTGAGCCCCCTCAAGCGCGAGCGAATCAAGACCAAGCTGGTGAAGAAGGCCCGCGAGGACGCGAAGTCCTGATGGCCGCGCCCTTGCGCGTCGCCTTCGCCGGCACGCCGGAATTCGCGGCCGTGGCGCTGCAGGCGCTGCTCGCGGCCGGGTTCGAGGTCCCGCTGGTGCTCAGCCAGCCCGATCGTCCGGCCGGACGCGGCATGAAGCTGCAGGCCTCGCCGGTCAAGCAGCTGGCGGTGGCGCGCGGCATCGCCGTGGCACAGCCGCGCAGCCTGCGGCTCGACGGCAAGTTCCCCGAGGAAGCGCAGTCGGGTCGGCAGGCCCTGCTCGACGCGCGCCCGGACGTGCTCATCGTCGCCGCCTACGGGCTGATCCTGCCGAAGTGGGTGCTGGACCTGCCGCGGCTGGGCTGCCTGAACATCCACGGCTCGATCCTGCCGCGCTGGCGCGGCGCCGCGCCCATCCACCGCGCCATCGAGGCCGGCGACGCCGAGACCGGCATCACCATCATGCAGATGGACGAGGGCCTGGACACCGGCGACATGCTGCTGCTCGAGCGTCTGCCGATCGCCGCGGCGGACACGACCGCGACGCTGCACGACAAGCTGGCGGCGCTCGGCGGCCGGCTGATCGTCGAGGCCCTGGAGCTCGCCGCCTGCGGCGGCTTCCAGCCGGTGAAGCAGCCCGAGGCGGGCGTCACCTACGCCCACAAGATCGAGAAGGCCGAGAGCCAGATCCGCTGGACCGACGACGCCGCGCAGATCGCGCGCCGGCTTCGCGCCTTCGACCCGTTCCCGGGCGGCGTCGCCCAGCTCGACGGCGAGTCGGTGAAAGTCTGGCGCGCCGAGGTGGTCGAGGCCGCGGGCATGCGCGGCGAGCCGGGGCAGGTGCTGGCGGTGTCGCCGGAGGGGCCGATCGTCGCCTGCGGCGCCGGCAGCGTCCGGCTGAGCGAACTCCAGCGCGCCGGCGGCAAGCGCCTGCCGGCGGCGGCCTTCCTGCAAGCCAGGCCGCTCCCGGCCGGTGCCCGCTTCGCTTAACCCTGACTGAACCGTCGGACAAACCGGCCCGGGGCCGGCTTGAACCTGCCCGCCCCGCCGTCATCTGGGACACCAGGACGGTGTACCGTCCAGGTGGGTGTCCCTTCGCGGCTGCGGCCGCTGTTTTCGAGGAGTGATTGCAATGTTCAACCTGATGAAGACCGCCATCCTGATGGCCGCCATCACCGCGCTGTTCATGGTGATCGGCTCCCTGCTGGGTGGCCAGACGGGCATGCTGATCGCGCTGGTCGTCGCGGTGGGCATGAACTTCTTCAGCTACTGGTTCTCCGACAAGCTGGTGTTGAAGATGTACAACGCCCAGGAGGTCGACGAACGCAGCGCGCCGCAGTTCTACAACATGGTCAAGGAACTGGCCGGACGCGCCCAGTTGCCGATGCCCAAGGTCTACCTGATCGAGGAGAACGCGCCCAACGCGTTCGCCACCGGCCGCAATCCCGAGCACGCCGCCGTCGCCGCGACCACCGGCATCCTGCGGGTGCTGTCCGAGCGCGAACTGCGCGGCGTGATGGCGCACGAGCTGGCCCACGTGAAGCACCGCGACATCCTGATCTCCACCGTCAGCGCGACCATGGCCGGCGCGATCTCGATGCTGGCGAACTTCGCGATGTTCTTCAGCCCGCGCGACAGCGAAGGCCGTCCCGCCAACCCGATCGTCGGCCTGCTGGTGGCCATCCTGGCGCCGATCGCGGCTTCGCTGATCCAGATGGCGATCAGCCGCGCGCGCGAGTTCGAGGCCGACCGCGGCGGCGCGGAGATCTCCGGCGATCCGCAGGCGCTGGCCACGGCGCTGGACAAGATCCACCGCTACGCCCAGGGCATCCCGCTGGAGACCACCGAGCGTCATCCGGAAACGGCGCAGATGATGATCATGAATCCGCTGTCGGGCGGCGGCCTCCGGGGCCTGTTCAGCACCCACCCGTCGACGGAGGAGCGCATCGAGCGCCTGATGGCGATGGCCCGCCGCTGAACGGCCCGCTGAACCCGCCTCTGAACCCGCCTCTGAATGGCGCGGTAACCGGCCCCCCTGACTCGTTGCCCCGCGCGGCGAGGGGGCCCGCCCGAGGGGTTCCGACGCCACGAAACACCGCCTCCGGGCGGTGTTTTTCATTGGATCGGACTGGGCGGAGTCGACGGCACAATGGCCCGATACCGCCGGTGCGCCTCATTCAAGCGCCTGTCCCCGGCGGCCGAAAAGGACAGCATGAAGGCCTCTTTCCGTTCCCTGACCGTCTCGACGGCGCTGCTCGGCGCCGCCGCGCTGCTGGCCGGCTGCGATCAGCTCGGCATCGAGGATCCCGCCAAGGTCGCGGCGGCCAAGCAGGCCGAGGGCAAGGCCATCGGCGGCGCCTGCCGCAATGCGCTGCGCGCCATCGAGGACTGCTACGCCCTGAACCCGAAGGCCCAGAAGGCCGCGGTCTACGACGGCTGGCGGGAGATGGACGAGTACATGCGCGAGAACAAGCTCGAGGGCACCCGTCCGCAGGTCGCGAATCCGCAGGCCAGCCGGCCTGCGGGCTCGGCCTCCGACGACGAGGAAGAATCGCCGCGCTCCGCCAAGGGACAGGTGGGCGAGAAGGACGCGGACAAGTCCTCCGACAAGGGCAAGGGCGGCCATTGACCGGCTGCTGACCGCTGGCCGCTGGCCGCTGGCCGCCGCCCGGTGCGATGCTGGCCGCGTCTGACCGCCGCGATGGGGCACCGCGTCCCCGCGGTACCGCCGGCGCGCCCGGAGCATCGGGCAGCCGCGCAGTTGATCCCGTGGATGGTGCAGTTCGTCGTCGCCCGGTCGCGGGGCAGCGGCGGCGCAACGAAGATACGATCATCCGAAAGATCAGGAGATCGCTCATGACCACAACGTCCTTCCGCGCCACCCGCCGTCTGTTCGCCATCACCGCGCTGAGCCTGGCGTCCGTGGGCGCCGTCGGCACCGCGCACGCCTGGTCGCTGAGCTTCGGCAGCTCGCAGCGCATCGAGGGCAATGGCGAGGTCGCCGCCGACGCCCGGGACGTCGGCGCGTTCGACGCGGTCGCGCTGTCCGGGGATTTCAAGGTCTTCGTGCGCCAGGGGTCGGCCGACAAGGTCGAGGTCAAGACCGACCGCAACCTCTTTTCCTACATCGAGACGAAGGTCGTGGACGGCACCAAGGGCCGCACGCTGGAGATCTCGCCCAAGCGCGGCTACAGCCTGAACGCCCGGGGCACGCCGACCATCACGCTGGACATGCGCCAATTGAGAGGGCTGTCGATCTCGGGCTCGGGCGACATCCGCGTGGAGCCGATGAAGACCGGCAACCTGGATGCGAGCATCGCGGGCAGCGGCGACCTGCGCGTGCAGGGCCTGGAGGCCGACCACGTGACGCTGCGCGTCGCCGGCAGCGGCGACATGCTCTTCAACGGCAAGGCCAACGCGCTGACGGTGTCGGTCGCAGGCAGCGGCGACGTCAAGACCCGCGAGCTGGTCGTCGACGAGGCCAAGGTCAGCATCTCCGGCAGCGGCGACGTCACCGTGGCGCCGACCCGCAAGCTGGACGTCCGCATCGCCGGTTCGGGCGACGTCGGTTACGTCGGCAGTCCGGAGATCAGCCTGTCCAACGCGGGCTCGGGCTCGGTGCGCAAGCTGAAGTGACGGCCTGACGCGGCGCTCCAGGGCGCTGTGTGGACGCCCCTCGACGCGACAGCGGGCGAGGGGCGATTCGTTTGTGCAGCGCGCAGACGACAATCGCGCCCATGGCGGAAGGACTCACGGCGCTGGCGCGCCACCCGGAATTCAAGCGCGGCGCGAAGGAGATGCTCGGCATCACGCTGGGCATCTCGGCCTGGGGGCTGGTGACCGGCGTGGCCATGGTCAAGAGCGGCCTGGGCGTCGGGCTGTCGCTGCTGATGAGCCTGACGGTGTTTGCGGGCAGTTCGCAGCTGGCCGCGCTGCCCTTGCTCGCCAGCGGCGCGCCGCTGTGGGTGCTGTGGGCCACGGCCTTCTGCGTCAACCTCCGCTTCGTCATCTTCAGCGCCCAGTGGCGCCTGTACTTCGAGCCGCTGCCGCGCACGCAGCGGCTGGTCATCGGCTACTTCGCGGCCGACCTCAACTACGTCGCCTTCCTCAAGCGCTTCCCCGACCTGAAGCCCGATCCGGACAAGCAGCTCCCGTACTTCTGGGGCGGCGTGTCGACCAACTGGTTCGCGTGGCAGATCCCGGCCATCGCCGGCATCCTGCTGGCCGACCGCATCCCGACGAACTGGGGCCTGGGCTTCGCCGGCGTGCTGGCTCTGCTGGGGCTGAGCTACTCGCTGCTGAAGGACCGCAACACCTGGGTCTCCGCCGTGGTGGCCGGCTGCGCGGCGGTCGCGGCCTACGCGCTGCCGCTGCGGCTCAACATCCTGGTGGCGATCGCCGCGGCGGTCGCCGTCGGGTTGCTGATGGAGAAGTGGCTGCCGCCGGCGTCGCCGACGGCCGCTTCGACCGGTTCGGCCGGTTCGACCGGTTCCTCCGGCTCGTCGTCGGGGAGGTCCGCATGAGCGTGTGGGAGGCGGTGCTGGGCATCCTCGGCATGGCGGTGATCACGATGGTCACGCGCAGTTTCTTCATGATCCCGGACCGCGAGATCCCGCTGCCGCAGTGGGTCCGCGACGGCCTGCGCTACGCGCCGCTGGCGGCGCTTGCGGCGGTGATCGTGCCGGAGATCGTCATGACGCAAGGCGAGCTGATCCACACCTGGAAAGATGCGCGGCTCTACGCGGCGGCTGTCGGCACGGCCTACTTCTTCTGGAAGCGCGGCATCCTCGGGACCATCGTCAGCGGCACCGCGGTGATGCTGGCGCTGCGCATCGGGCTCGGCTGGTAAGCTGCGGCCCGATTTGCCGGCTCTCCGGCGCACCGCTTTCCAACTACTCGAAGCTCATCCCATGAACGTCTTGCGTTTCGCCGATCTGATCGCCGCCGGCAAGGTGGCCGACCAACGCGTCTTCATCCGCGCCGACCTGAACGTGCCGCTCAACGATGCGGGCGAGATCACCGAGGACACCCGCGTCCGCGCCTCGATCCCCGCGATCGAGATGGCGCTGAAGGCCGGCGCGGCGGTGATGGTGACCTCGCACCTGGGCCGCCCGACCGAGGGCGAGTTCAAGCCCGAGGACTCGCTGGCGCCGGTCGCCAAGCGCCTGGGCGAGCTGCTCGGCCGTGACGTGCCGCTGGTGGCGAACTGGGTCGACGGCGTCGACGTGAAGCCGGGCCAGGTCGTGCTGCTCGAGAACTGCCGCGTCAACAAGGGCGAGAAGAAGAACAGCGAAGAGCTGTCGAAGAAGATGGCCGCGCTGTGCGACATCTTCGTGCACGACGCCTTCGGCACCGCGCACCGCGCGGAGGCTTCGACCTACGGCATCGCGCAGTTCGCGAAGATCGCCTGCGCCGGCCCGCTGCTGGCGGCCGAGATCGACGCGATCACCAAGGCCCTGGCCAATCCGAAGCGCCCGCTGGTGGCGATCGTGGCGGGGTCCAAGGTGTCGACCAAGCTGACCATCCTGAAGTCGCTGTCGGCCAACGTCGACGGCCTGATCGTCGGCGGCGGCATCGCCAACACTTTCCTGCTGGCGGCTGGTCTGAAGATCGGCAAGTCGCTGGCCGAGCCCGACCTGGTCGGCGAAGCCAAGGCCGTGATCGAGGCCATGAAGGCGCGCGGCGCCGCGGTGCCGATCCCGGTGGACGTGGTGACGGCCAAGACCTTCGCCGCCGACGCGACGGCCACCGTGAAGGCCGCGACCGACGTGGCCGACGACGACCTGATCCTGGACATCGGCCCGAAGACGGCGGCCCAACTGGCCGGGCAGCTGAAGGCGGCCGGCACCATCGTGTGGAACGGTCCGGTCGGCGTGTTCGAGTTCGACGCCTTCTCCCAGGGCACCGAGACCATCGCGCGCGCCATCGCGGCGTCGGACGCGTTCTCCATCGCCGGCGGCGGTGACACGCTGGCGGCGATCGCCAAGTACGGCATCGAAGACCAGGTGGGCTACATCTCCACCGGCGGCGGCGCCTTCCTCGAAGTGCTGGAAGGCAAGACGCTGCCCGCGTTCGAGATCCTGGCCAAGCGCGCGCAAGGCTGATCGCTCACGCCCCATAGAAAACGCGCCTGAGGGCGCGTTTTTCTTTGCCGGCTCGATCTCTCATCGACGCGGTCTCTGGTTGGCTCGGTCTCTGGTTGGCTCGGTCTCTCGGAGCCGGGGATGCCGGGGCCCCCGGCCGCGAATTCCGAGCGGCGAGGAGGAGATTGAGCGGACGGGGGCCCCGGCATCCCCGGCGGGCGCTCAGATCCCCAGATAAGCCGGCAGCTTCCCGTCCGCCGGCTTGACCGCCGCGAAGCGCGCGGCCAGCTTCGACTGCAGCGCGACGGGTAGCGGCGCGAAGCCGGTGCCGCGCGTCAGGTCGTCGCCATGCATGAAGCACCAGTACAGGAAGCTCATCACCGGCGCCGCGCCGGCACCGGTCGCGGGGGCTGCGTCGATCAGGATGAAGCTGGTCATCGTGATGGGCCAGCTCTCCGCGCCGTCGCGGTCCATCAGCGAGGCCAGGTCGTCGCCCTTGCGCGAGAGGTCGCTGTTGGCGATCGCGGACTTGAAGCCCGTCTCGCCGGCCGCCACCCACTGGCCGGCGGCATTGCGCAGACGCACGCCATTGAGCTTGTCGCGCTGCACGCGGTCGTAGCTGACGTACGCGATCGTGCCCGGCGCCGCCTTCAGCGCCTTGGCCATGCCGTCGTTGCCTTCCGCCGCCTCGACCTCGCCGGGCCATTTCGGCTGCGCGTTCGCGCCGACGTCCTTCGCGAAGGTCGGCGACACCGCGCTCAGGTACTTCGTGTAGCCCTCGGTCGTGCCGGACTTGTCGGCGCGCACGATGCGCTTGACCGGCAGCGCCGGCAGCGCGACGCCGGGATTCAGCGCGGCGATGCGGCCGTCGTTCCACTTCGCGACGCGTCCCATCATCAGCTCGGCCAGCAGGTCGCCGGTGAGCTGCAGACGGCCTTCCGGCACGCCCGGCAGATGGACCACCGGCACGATCCCGCCGACCAGCATCGGGATCTGCACGAGCTTGCGCCTGGCCAGTTCGTCGGCCGCCAGCGGCGAGTCGCTGCCGCCGAAGGCCACGCCGCGCGCGGTGATCTGCTTGACGCCGTCGCCGGAGCCGGTCGGCTTGTAGCTCACGACCTGACCCTTGCTCTTCTCATAGGCCGAGGCCCAACGGCTGTACACCAGCGAGGGGAACGAGGCGCCGGCCCCGGCCAGCGCGGCGGTCTGCGCGAACAGGCGGCGCGGGGCGCCGAAGGCGAGGGTGACGGGCAGGGCGGCGGTCAGGCGAAGCAGCGCACGGCGCTGCGAAGCAGGGGAGGAGGCAGGCACGGCGGAACTCGGAAGAGGTAGTCGACAGCGGGGCGCATTCTAGTGAGCGCGTTCTTCGCACCTCGTGATGGGCGCACGGCTGCCGGCACTTGCGCGCGGATCTAGGGAGCTTGCTCCAACTTGCGGGCAATTCCCGATGCGGGTTGCACCGCGTGCATCGGCGATTGCCATCTTTGCATGGGAGTTAAAGCTGAATGCATCGCGCCGCCGGAGCCGGAGGATTAAGCTTTGCGCCCCCGACGGAGATTTGCATGACCGACAACAACGACGGCCTCGACCTCAGCCCGGCCGAGGCCGCACTGCGCGAGGCGGCGCGGGAGTACCACCGCTTCCCGACGCGCGGCAAGATCGCCGTCACGCCGACCAAGCCCCTGGCCAACCAGCGCGACCTGTCGCTGGCCTATTCGCCGGGCGTCGCCTATCCCTGCCTCGACATCGAGCAGGACCCGACCCTGGCCGCCGAGTACACCTCGCGCGGCAACCTGGTCGGCGTCATCACCAACGGCACCGCGGTGCTGGGCCTGGGCGACATCGGCCCGCTGGCCGCCAAGCCGGTGATGGAAGGCAAGGGCTGCCTGTTCAAGAAATTCGCCGGCATCGACGTCTTCGACATCGAGCTGGCCGAGCGCGACCCCGACAAGCTCGTCGAGATCATCGCGGCGATGGAGCCCACGCTGGGCGGCGTGAACCTCGAGGACATCAAGGCGCCGGAGTGCTTCTACATCGAGAAGCAGCTGAGCGCGCGCATGAACATCCCCGTCTTCCACGACGACCAGCACGGCACCGCGATCATCTCGAGTTCGGCGCTGCTGAACGGCCTGGAGCTCGTCGGCAAGGACATCGGCGCGGTGAAGGTGGCCGTGTCGGGCGCGGGCGCCGCGGCCATCGCCTGCCTGGACGTGATGGTCGGCCTGGGCGTGAAGCGCGAGAACGTCTTCGTCGTCGACTCCAAGGGCGTGATCCAGAGCGAGCGCGCCGACGCCGCCAAGCTCGACGAGTCCAAGCAGCGCTACTGCCAGATCACGCCGGCGCGCACGCTGGCCGACGTCGTCAAGGACGCGGACGTGTTCCTGGGCTGCTCGGCCGCCGGCGTGCTGACCGCCGAGATGGTCAAGACCATGGCGCGCCAGCCGATCATCCTGGCGCTGGCCAATCCGGAGCCGGAGATCCGCCCCGAGCTCGCGAAGGAAGCCCGTCCCGACTGCATCGTCGCGACGGGCCGGTCGGACTATCCGAACCAGGTCAACAACGTCCTGTGCTTCCCCTACATCTTCCGCGGCGCGCTGGACTGCGGCGCGACCAAGATCACCGAGGCGATGAAGCTCGCCTGCGTGCGCGAGATCGCGGCGCTGGCCAAGGCCGAGACGCCGCCGGAAGTCGCCGCCGCCTATGCCGGGCAGGACCTGGCCTTCGGCCCCGACTACATCATCCCCAAGCCCTTCGACAGCCGCCTGATCCTGCGCATCGCGCCGGCCGTGGCCAAGGCGGCCGAGGAATCCGGCGTCGCGACGCGTCCGATCCAGGACATGGCCGCGTACCGCGAGCAGCTGTCGCGCTTCGTCTACCAGACCGGCATGTTCATGCGCCCCGTCTTCGCCGAGGCGAAGGCCCATCCGGCCCGCGTCATCTACGCCGAAGGCGAGGATGAGCGCGTGCTGCGCGCGGTGCAGGTGGCCCTCGACGAAGGCCTGGCCAAGCCGACGCTGATCGGCCGTCCCGAAGTCATCGCGATGCGCCTGAAGCGCGCCGGCCTGCGGATCAAGCTGGGCGAGGACGCGCTTGTCATCGATCCCGAGAACGACCACCGCTTCCGCCAGTACTGGGAGGCCTACCACCAGGTCATGGGCCGCAACGGCTTCACGCCGGAGATGGCCAAGTCGGCCGTGCGCCGCTCCAACACGACGATCGGCGCGCTCGCGATCCAGCTCGGCGACGCCGACGCGATGATCTGCGGCACGGTCGGCCGCTTCGACTCGCACCTGGAACACATCCAGAACCTGATCGGCCTGAAGCCGGAAGTCTCCAACTTCGCGACGATGAACGCGCTGATGCTGGAACAGCGCACGCTCTTCATCGCCGACACCTTCGTCAACGAAGACCCGACCGCCGAGCAGCTCGCCGACATCGCCTGGCAGGCCGCCGAGGAACTGCAGCGCTTCGGCCTGCCGCCGAAGGTGGCCTTCCTGTCGCACTCGATGTTCGGCAGCAGCAAGCGCGCGTCGGCGGTCAAGATGCGCCGCGCCCGCGACCTGTTCGCCGCCGCTTATCCGACCATCGAATGCGATGGGGAGATGCACGGCGACGCAGCGTTGTCGGAGGACGTGCGGAACAACTTCCTGCCCGAGTCGACGCTGTCCGGCTCCGCGAACCTGCTGGTGCTGCCGACGCTGGACGCGGCGAACATCCTGTTCAACGTGCTCAAGGTGGTCGGGGGGCAGGGCGTCACGGTCGGGCCGATCCTGCTGGGGGCGAAGCGGCCGGTGCATATCCTGACGCCGTCGGCCACCGTGCGACGGATCGTCAACATGACGGCGCTGGCGGTCGCGGACGTGAAGGCGGCGAAGGACTGAGCGAGATCGGCCCGACCGGGGTCCCCTTCGCTCCATCTCCCTCCTTCACTTGCCTGCCGGCAAGTGAATTCCCTCCTTGAGTTGCGCGAAGGGGACCCCGGTCGGGCCGATCCGATACAGCCAGCACTTCAACGAGGACGGCGGCGCCAGGCGGCGAGGCCGGCCACGCCGGCCAGCATCAGCGCCCAGCTGCCAGGCTCAGGAACCGCGGCGGCCAGCAGGCCGTCCGGTCCGTAGGCGGTGCCGGAGACCGCAGCCACGTTGAAACTCGTGATCGTCTGTCCGCCGGCCGTCGTGTAGATGCCCTTCAGCAGCGCGGTGCCGAGGAAGTCCGACGACAGGCTCGCGTTGATGCAGCAGGGCGAGAGCTGCGTGCGCAGGGCCACCTCGACATCGAACGGCACACCCCACTGGAACGAGAAGTTGCCTGTGCTCGTCACCAGGCCGCTGCCCGAGAAGGCGCCCGGCGACGTGATGAAGCTGCCCGGCGCCCAGGTGCCGCCACCACGCAGGTACGGCTCGCCGTCGTTCACGATCGTCGCCATGAACGAGTCCCACGGTCCCCCCTTGTTGCCGTTGAAGCGCATGCCCAGCGCCAGGTCGACCTGCTGCGTGGAGGGCGCATGCGGCGTGCTGCTCATTGAACCTTCGACGAGGAAGCCCAGGTTCAAGGTGCCCGCCGTGCCAGTCGCGATGCCAGGCGCCGTGATCGTCCACGTGTCCTGGAATCGCGCGAACGACGCGGCCTGGTGGTAGATGAAGGCAGAGGTCGTCCCCGTCATCGTGCCGCTGGCGGAGACACCCAACTTGCCGTACGAGGCGATCGCATCGGCTTGGCCGGTGAAGGTGCCGCCGCTGCCCACCGTCGCGGTGACGGCTTGCGTGGACATCAGCGTGCCGCCCGCGGCCACCTTGTTGTCGATGCCCCCGGACAGGCTGCAGCCGGCAAAGCCCTCCGTCGGCAACGCGATGCCGGCAAACCAGCCGTCGCCGATGGTCGGTCCGCTGGTGGCGCAGGCGAAAGGGCTGCCCGATCCTTGCGCCTGACCGCCCACGGCGCCGGCGTAGGCCTGGACCTCGGCGGAGGCGCTCGTCGGCAACCCCCCGCTCAGCAAGGCGGCCAGGCATGCGGCTGTGCCGGCTGCGATCCGCGCGCGGCGCGGCCTTGGGAGAAGAGTCGCCATCGTGATGCTCCAGCTGTAGGAAGGGACCGGCGCATGGTGAGCGCGTCAGCCGCCGATCCGTCCCCCTAGGACCCGCGTGTCGGCGCCAGAAGCCTTGAATCAGCGACAGGGCGCCGCGTGTTCGGGCCAGGAGTACGCGATGCGAAATGGGAGGCGTCGGGAGGGTGCAGGCGGGCGCATCTCAGGTGCGCCATTCGCGCGGGCGATCACGACGTCATGCAGCGTTGGAAACTCAGCGGTAACCTGTCGAAACTGGCCTTGTCGAGGTTTGACGGCCCATAATTGCCCGCTGTAACTAAATTTCAGACAGAGACAAGACATGTCCCGTGCCACCAAGATCGTCGCCACCCTCGGTCCCGCGTCTTCTTCTCCGGAGGTGCTGGAACGGATGATCCAGGCCGGCGTCGATGTGGTGCGGCTGAACTTCTCGCACGGCAAGGCGCAGGACCACATCGACCGCGCCCGCATGGTGCGCGAGGTCGCCGCCCGCGCCGGCCGGCAGGTGGCCATCATGGCCGACCTGCAGGGCCCGAAGATCCGCGTCGGCAAGTTCGAGAACGGCAAGATCGAGCTGGTGAACGGCACGCCCTTCGTGCTGGACGCCGATCGCACCGAGCCCGGCAACGAGATGGTCGTGGGCCTGGACTACAAGGAACTGCCGCGCGACGTGAAGCCCGGCGACACGCTGCTGCTCAACGACGGCCTGCTGGTGCTGACGGTGGAAGCGGTCCGCGGCTCGCAGGTGCACACCATCGTCAAGCAGGGCGGCGAGCTGTCCAACAACAAGGGCATCAACAAGCAGGGCGGCGGCCTGACCGCGCCCGCGCTGACCGGCAAGGACATGGAGGACATCAAGACCGCGATGTCCTTCCAGTGCGAGTACCTGGCGGTGAGCTTCCCCAAGAACGCGACCGACATGGAGATGGCCCGCCAACTGGCC
Organism: uncultured Roseateles sp.; assembly: GCA_946886855.1. The sequence goes on from CAMPJJ010000046.1 coordinate 17,350, forward strand.
AACGTGGCCGGCGAGCCGTTCCGCCACAAGCCGGGGATGATCGCCAAGATCGAGCGCTACGAGGCGATCCCTCATCTGGAGGCGATCCTGAAGGCCTCCGACGGCATCATGGTCGCCCGCGGCGACCTGGCCGTGGAAGTGGGCAACGCCGCGGTGCCCGCGCTGCAGAAGCGCATGATCAAGATGGCGCTGGAGCTCGACAAGGTCTGCATCACCGCGACGCAGATGATGGAGTCGATGATCGTGAACCCGGTGCCGACCCGCGCCGAGGTGTCCGACGTCGCCAACGCCGTGCTCGACGGCACCGACGCGGTGATGCTGAGCGCCGAGACCGCCGCCGGCCGCTTCCCGGTCGAGACCATCCAGCAGATGGCCGCGATCGCGCTGGAGGCGGAGAACGCCGAGTTCGTGACGCTGGACACCGACTTCGCCAACCGCCAGTTCGGCCGCATCGACCAGTCGATCGCGATGGGCGCGCTGTTCACCGCGCACCACCTGGGCTGCAAGGCGATCGTGGCGCTGACGGAGTCCGGCTCCACCGCGCTGTGGATGAGCCGCCACCGCATCCACGTGCCGATCTACGCGCTGACCTCGCAGGTGCTGACGCATCGCAAGATGGCGCTGTACCGCAACGTGACGCCGCTGATGATGCCCAACTTCAACGACCGCGACGAGGCGCTCAAGGCCGCCGAGGACCTGTTGATCGAACGCGGCGTGCTGATGCCGGGCGACACCTATGCGATCACCTGCGGCGAGCCGATGGGCTACCCGGGCGGCACCAACATGCTGAAGGTCTGCCGCGTCAGCTGACGCGTCGGCGCATCCCCGGAGCCGCGCCGTGACATCGCTGCGCCGCCGCGATCTGCTGATCGGCGGCCTGGGCGCGGGGCTGGCGGCCCGGCCCGTGCGCGCGCAGGACGACGTCGGCATCGACACCGCGCCGGGAGCCGCCGCGGACGGCCGCGCGCCGGTCCCGCTCGCGATCAGCGAGCAGACGCACCGGCCCTTCGTCCTGCCGCTGCTCCAGCGGATCGCCGAGGCGGCCGACCTGCAATGGGAATTGCTGCTGCTGCCCTGGCCGCGCGCGCTGCTGGGCGCGGAGCTGGGTCGGCATCTGGTCTTCGGGCTGTCGCGCAATCCGGCGCGGGACCAGGTCTTCGCCTACAGCCAGCCCGCCTTCGTGAGCCGCGGCTGGCTGGTCGTGCCCCAGGCGAAACCGATCCGGTTCGACCGGCTCGAGGACCTGCGCGGCCGCGCGCTGTGCGTGACGCGCGGCTCGACCTATGGGCCCGCGTTCGAGGAGGCCCGACAGAAGAAGCTGTTCCGTGTCGAGGGCGGCGGCAGCGATCTCGCCGCCCGTGCGCGCATGCTGGCGGTGGGGCGCTGCGACGCGATGATCGCGACCCACCGCGGCAGCGCCGCCGCGCTGGAGCGGCGGCTGCGCGCGCTGCACGGCGGGACCCCGTTCCAGGTGTTGCCCAGGCCGGTGGTGGAAGAGGGCATCGTGTTCGCCGCCGCCAAGGGCAGCGAGCCCGCCTCGCTGCTGCCGCGTCTGGACCAGGCGATCGCCCGCAGTCGCGTCGCGCTCCAGGCCTTGGTCGACAGCGATCTCTGACGCGCGGATCCGTCCTCAGGCGTTGCGCGCGGCCTGCACCAGCGCGGCGATGCGCGGCGTCATGTTCAGGGGCACGAGTTCCACTTCCTGGTGCGCCCGCGCGAAGACGCGGAAGAGTTCATCCGCGAAGGCGTGACCGACATCGGTGACACCGTCGAAGTCCACCTCCGCCCGCTTGAACTGCGGCAGCCGCGCCGCCACGCGTCGCGCCTGCGCGCGGGAATCGAGCATCTGCCCTGCGACGACGACCAGGTTCAACATCACCCGCGTCTGGTCGAAGGCGATGCCGGTGCCGTCCACGCTCCATTGCTCCAGCACCTGCTCCAGCGTGCGGGTGCTCTCCAGCGACATCGCCATGTAGATCGAGCTGCCCTGGCGCGGCAGGCCCTTGCCGTCCTTCCACGCATTGCCCTCCCAGGCGCGGCGCTGGAACGCCTTGCCGTTGGCGTGGATGTCGAAGACGTCCGCCAGCTGCGAGCTGAAGAACAGCCCGCGCCCGGTGTGCGCCTGCGGCTGCGTCGTGAGCCGGCCCTTGCTCAGCTCCAGCATCGCGTGGCGCGCGTCGGTCAGCTCGTAGGTGTCGCGGATCTTCTCGAAGACGCCGCAGCCGTCGTCGGACACCAGCAGCTGCGCATGGGTCGGCGTCTGGCGCAGCGACACGGTGACGCTGGTGCCGCCGCTGTGGTCGATGGCATTGTTCACCAGCTCGGTGAAGCCGTGCTGGATCATCCGCGCGACGTTGCGCGGCAGGGTGAAGTGGGGCGCGTAGTCGCGCTGCCAGACCACGTCCTCCATCAAGCCGTGCAGCGTGTAGCTGCGCGCCACCTGGCGCAGCGCGCCCGGCCCGAAGACCGGCCGGCGAGCCGTGCCGGAGCGCGTCAGCCAGTGGGCGTCGACCAGGCGGCGCAGCGCGTTCAGCGTGGCGCGGTGGCTGGCGCCGGTGCGCTCCTCGACGAAGGCGGGCAGGTCGAGCGAGTGCTCGTTGGCGGCGGCGGTGATCCAGAGCGTCAGCTGATCGATCGCGAGGCGGGTCATGAAGTTCCTGGAAGCGGCGGTCGCGCGGGCGATCCTCGCCGCCGGCGGCGGGACAAGGCACGGCGCTTGCTCCGACGGGGCGGGACGCCCGGGCGACAGCCTACCGGCCGCTTCCGCCGCCGCGCAAGCGCACAGACCCCTGTCCCGGGGGGGAGTGCGCTTGCGCGGATGCGGTCTGCGCCCGCAACAGTCTCGGGGACGGCGGTGCCGACGGCCCGGACGGGTGCTGGTATGGCACCAGTTCAGGGGGAGCCACAGGTCGGTTACAGGGCCCGTCATGGGGGCTCGCTAGAATCCCCGGCAGTTACGGCGCGGTTACGGCGAGGTCGACGACACGGTGCGTCGCCCGCCCGCGGCCCAGGATTTTTCACTATCTCGGAGAACTCTCATGGCACTCGTCTCGATGCGCCAGTTGCTGGACCACGCAGCTGAACAGGGCTACGGCATCCCGGCGTTCAACGTCAACAACCTGGAGCAGGTGCAGGCCGTGATGGCCGCCGCCGACGAGGTCGGCGCCCCGGTGATCCTGCAGGCCAGCGCCGGCGCCCGCAAGTACGCCGGTGAGGCCTTCATCAAGCACCTGATCCAGGCCGCCGTCGAGGCCTACCCGCACATCCCGCTGGTGATGCACCAGGATCACGGCACCAGCCCGAAGGTCTGCGAAGGCGCGATCAACCTGGGCTTCGGCTCGGTGATGATGGACGGCTCGCTGATGGACGACGGCAAGACCCCGGCCAGCTTCGACTACAACGTGGACGTGACCCGCCGCGTCGTGCAGATGGCGCACAAGGTCGGCGTCACCGTCGAGGGCGAACTCGGCTGCCTGGGCAACCTGGAAACCGGCGACGCGGGCGAGGAAGACGGCATCGGCGCCGACGTCAAGCTGGACCACAGCCAGATGCTGACCGATCCGGAAGAGGCGGCGACCTTCGTCAAGGCCACGCAGCTGGACGCGCTGGCCATCGCCATCGGCACCAGCCACGGCGCCTACAAGTTCTCGCGCAAGCCCGACGGCGACATCCTGGCGATCTCGCGGGTCAAGGAGATCCACAAGCGCATTCCCAACACCCACCTGGTGATGCACGGCTCGTCGAGCGTGCCGCAGGAGCTGCTGGCGATCATCAACCAGTACGGCGGCAAGATGAAGGAGACCTTCGGCGTGCCCGTCGAGGAGATCCAGGAAGCGATCAAGCACGGCGTGCGCAAGATCAACATCGACACCGACATCCGTCTGGCGATGACCGGCGCGGTGCGCAAGTTCCTGTTCGAGAACCCGGACAAGTTCGACGCCCGCGAATGGCTGAAGCCGGCCCGCGAAGCCGCCAAGCTGGTCTGCAAGGCGCGCTACCTGGAGTTCGGCTGCGAAGGCCAGGCCCCCAAGATCAAGCCGCGCAGCCTGGTCGACGTGGCCGCCGCCTATGAGCGCGGTGAGCTGGCGCAAGTCGTCCAGTAAGCGCCGGACGCCTCGGGAAGTCGCAGGACGTCGCAGGACTTCTCAGCACGGCTCTGAACTCCCCTGAACGGACCGGCCTCGCGCCGGTCTTTTCATTTCGGACCGCTTCACGCCTCACTCGTCTTTGGGAATCCGCTCATGGCCCATGCCTTCACCTACGGCACGCTGATGTGGCCGGACATCATGGCCCGCGTCTGCGGTCCCGACGCCGAACCTGCCGCGCCCCCGATGGCGGCCACGCTGGCCGACCACGCGCGCCATCCGGTGCAGGGTCAGGACTACCCGGGGATGGTCCCGGCGACCGGCCATCAGGTCGTCGGCCGGCTCTACCTCGACGTGCCCGACGCGGCGTGGGCGCGGCTGGACCGCTTCGAGGGCGAGGACTACGAGCGCCACGAGGTGCTGGTGACGCTGGCCGACGGCAGCTGGCAGCGGGCCTGGACCTATCTCTTCAAGCCGGACGCCGTGCCCCGGCTCGACGAGGGCGACTGGGACGAGGCGCGCTTCGAGCGGGAAGGCAAGGCGCGCTTCGTCTCGCGATACGTCGGCTTCACGTCGATCTGAGGCGTCCTGAAGCGGATCGACGGGTCGCCCCGCGTCGACGGTCTGTCTTGAGCCGCCTCTAGAATCCCGGCTTTGCCGTTCCGTCCGACCGCACACCCATGACCGCCGCCCTGCACACCTCGTCGATCACCTCCCTTCCCCTCATCGCACGCGGCAAGGTGCGCGAGAACTACGCGGTCGGCGAGGACCGCATCCTCATGATCGCGTCGGACCGCATCTCGGCCTTCGACGTCATCATGAACGAGCCCATCCCGGGCAAGGGCGCGCTGCTGACGAAGATGGCGCTGTTCTGGTTCGACAAGCTGGACGGCATCGTTCCCAACCACCTGACCGGCGACGATCCGCTGTCGGTGGTGACCGAGGCGGAGCAGGCCCAGGTCCGCGACCGCGCGATGCTGGTCAAGCGCCTGAAGCCGCTGCCCATCGAGGCGGTGGTGCGCGGTTACCTGGCCGGCAGCGGCTGGTCCGAATACAAGGCCAGCGGCCGGGTCTGCGGCGTCGCGCTGCCCGCCGGCCTGCAGAACGCGAGCAAGCTGCCGCAGCCGATCTTCACCCCCGCCACCAAGGCGGAGATGGGCGACCACGACGAGAACATCGATTTCGAGCGCTGCGCCGAGATCATCGGCCGCGAGCTGGCCGAGCGCGTGCGCGACATCGCGATCCAGCTCTACCAGCGCGCCGCGGACATCGCGCTGACCAAGGGCATCATCATCGCGGACACCAAGTTCGAGTTCGGCCTGGACGCCGACGGCACGCTGACGCTGATGGACGAGGTGCTGACGCCCGATTCCTCGCGCTACTGGCCGGCGGAAAGCTACGCGGTCGGCAGCAACCCGCCGAGCTACGACAAGCAGTTCCTGCGCGACTGGCTGGAGCAGGCGACGGTGGACGGCCAGCCCTGGGGCAAGGTCGCGCCGCCGCCGGCGCTGCCCGAGGACGTGATCGTCAACACGTCCGCCAAGTACCAGGAAGCGCTCGACCGGCTGACCCGCTGAGGCCCGGCATGCCTGACGCCTCAGCCCCGCCCCCGGCCGCATCCGTGGCTCCCGCTGCCGCGGCGCCGGTGGCCATCAAGTCCCGGCTGCTGAAGCAGCTGGACAAGGACATCGCCGCCGCGACCTCGCCGATGGCCTCGGCCGCGGCGCGGGCCAAGCGCGCGATGCTGCTGGCGCGTCACGGCGCGGTGGGCGAGGCGCGCGAGGCGCTGACGGCGCTGCACCAGCTCTCTTTCCAGCATCCGCATCCGGAGATCGGCGCCTGGCTGCACATGGCCGAAGGCCTGATGAGCTACTACAACGGCTTCGTCGCGCAGCAGGCCTGGGACCGCATCCAGCGCGCGCATGCGATCGCGGGCAGCTCGCCCGCGCTGGTCGAGGTGCGCGTGCTCGCGGCGGCCTGGCTGTCGCAGCTGGCCTTCATCCGGCACGATCCGGTGGCGCTGGTCGATTACGCCCAGCGTTGCCTGGGCGAGGCGCTGCCCGAGCACAACGTGGCGCAGGCCCGCCTGGCGATCACGATGGGCCTGGCCTGGCACTACGCCGGCGACCTGGCGTCCGCGCAGCGCTGGTACATCCGCGCGCGCCGCCATGCGTCGGTGGAGGGCGACGATGCGTCGCTGTCGGCGCTGATGTTCAACATGGCCGGCATGCGGGCGTCGCAGCTGCGGCGCGAGAGCCTGTCGAGCCCGTCGTGGCACGGGTCCGGGGTGATGCTGTCGGTGGACTCGGTGCACCACTTCGACGAGGCCGTCGGCGCGCAGATGATGACCGAGCTGACGCCGGTGCTGCGCGCGCAGGTGCTGACGATGCAGGGCGGCTTCGACGAGGCCAGGCGCCTCTACGAGGAGCATCTGCCGCAGGCGATGTCGCTGGGGCTGGAACGCCTGGGCAGCAGCCTGCTGTCGGACCTGGCCTGGTGCCGGGCCAACCTCGGCCAGCACGAGCACGCGCTGCATCAGGCGCGCGAGGCCGAGATCGAGCTCGATCCCGCGTGCGAGCTCGACGACCGCGCGATCACGCACAGCCGGCTGGCGCAGACCTTCCGGATGCTCGGCGAGACGGCCGACGCCGATCGCCACCAGGCGCTGGCCGACGAGGCCTGGCGGCAGTTCTTCGAACAGCAGCAGCAATGGCGCGACCTGCTTGCGGGCAGCGCGCTCGAGGCCTGAACCTTCAATCCTTCGTCGCGAAGCGCTTCGCGACGAAGCGCCAGATCATCGCCGTCGCATCCGGCCCGGTCGGATCGCTGAACGGCTCCTTCGCGGGACCGCCGCTCCACGCATGCCCGAGGCCGTCGACCTCTACGAGCGTCGCGGCGACCGTGCCTCCGCGCTTGAAATCCACGACCGTCATCGGCAGCCGCTTGCCGCGCTGCAGCCGGCGGTCGCGCACCGTCGCGGCGCCCGCGGCGAGCGCCCACTGGCGGACCGCCTCGAAGGCATTGGACGCTGCGACGACGCGATCCTTGTTGCCCTGGATCACGAGCAGCGGCGGCCATGCCGCGCCGCCATCGACGGCCGCGGCCGTGGCGTTGCCGCGCATGGCGCGCAGCGCCGTCGTCGCGGAACTCGCCAGGCCCGGCGGCACGCCCGAATGCATCGCGACGGCCTGGAAGCGCTGCGGATGCAGCGTCGCCAGCAACGCGGCCATGCCTGCGCCGGCGGAGAGCCCCACGACGGCCACCCGCTCGCGATCGGCGCCGTGGAGCAGGCAGACCTGATCGATGGCGGCGAGGATCAGCGCGGCCTCGCCCTGCGCGCGGCCGGACTCGGTGTCGAACCAGTTCCAGCAGCGCTGCGGATTGGCGAGCCGGCTCTGCTCGGGATACAGCACCAGGAAGCGTTCGCGCGCCGCGAGGCGGTTCATCCGCGTGCTGCGGGCGAAGCCGGCCGGATCCTGCCCGCAGCCGTGCAGCATCACGATCAGCGGCGGGTGGTCGCCCGCGCTCATGCCCGCAGGCCGGAAGAGCCGGAAGCGCCGCATGCCCGCGCGCCCCGTCGCCAGGCCGGAGAGCCAGTCGCCGAGCCCGGGCGACGGATGCGGCGGCGTCTTCTTCAAACCGGGCACGGCGTCCTGGGTGGCGTCACGGGCGACCTTCGTGGCGGCGCGCATGACCTGACCTGTGACGGCGCGCAGGCCCTTGTTCCAGGCCTTTCGGAGGGCGGCGGTGGAGGAGCGTCTGGCCATGGAGGACGTCGTTGGACCACCCCATTCTGAGGCCTGACCGTGTCGGTCCATCGATCCCTACCCTTTGACACAACGATGCGGGGCTTTAACACCGCGTGGACCCGAGGGCTGTTGGAATGACACGCACACGGATTGCCGGACCTTGCCTCATGACTGCTGTGACGCCGACACCCTTGCGCTGGTCCCTCCCGGACCTGGACCTCTCCCGCATCGAGCCGGAGCGCGTGCGCGCGAACGACGCGCTCTTCCTGCTGGTCTGCAGCGCCTCGTTCATCGAGAGCGGCAGCGACATGTACACGCGCAACCTGATCGAGCATTTCGCCGACGATGCCGAGGTCGGCACATGGCTGCGCGACCACTGGGAGCCGGAGGAATTGCAGCACGGCGCCGCGCTCAAGGCCTATGTGCGGCATGTGTGGCCGGGCTTCGACTGGGAGTCGGCCTACGCCGGCTTCTTCGACGAGTACGCGCGGCTGTGCACCATGGACGAGCTGGAGCCGACGCGCGGGCAGGAGATGGTGGCGCGCTGCATCGTCGAGATGGGCACGACGACCTACTACCAGGCCTTGCACGAGGCCACGGACGAGCCGGTGCTGCGCGACCTGTTCTGGCGCATCCGCTGCGACGAGGTGCAGCACTACAAGAACTTCTTCGCCTTCTTCCGCAAGTACCGCGAGATCGAGGGCCTGCATCGCGGACAGGTGCTCGCGGCGCTGGTGCGTCGCGCGTTGGAGCTGCGCAAGGAAGACGCGTCGATCGCGTTGAGGCACGCGGTCAACGGGCGCCTGCGCACGGGTGGTCTCGACGGCGGGCCCGCGCCCATCGCCAACGCCGAGCAGCTGACGAAGGAGGCGATCCAACTTGTCCGGTCGAATCTGCCGATGGGTCTGGCGGTGCGTATGACGCTGAAGCCGCTGCTGCTGCGTCCTGGCGTGCAGCGTGTCGTCGAGCGTCCGCTCGCCGCGATCGGCCGCCGTGTGCTGCTCACCTGAACAACGCAAGCCAAGGCCCGCGGGCCTGGATCTCCCTGGGGCCGGAATGGGGCTTGGGGTTCGCGGACGCGAGGCCCCATGCCCCGTGGAGAGCCCGCGCCTGGCGACCCGCAGTCAGCGCCACAGGCGCTCCACCGCCAGATCGATGAACGCCCGCACCTTGCGCGACGCGCGTGGCCCTTGATGCTGCAGCGCCTGCACCGGCACGGGCGGCGGCGCGTGTTTCGCGAGTACCTCCACCAGTTCTCCCGATGCGAGCTGTGTCTCGACCATGTACGACAGCACCCGCGTGATCCCGAGGCCTTGGGCTGCGGCGGCGATCGCGTGGTCGTTGCTGTTGGTGGCGAGCCACGCGCGCACCGGCACGGCGATCGTCGCGGCCTCAAGCCCTGACCCCTCGCGGAACTTCCACTCCGCCCCGAATTCCACGCCCAGCGCCGCGATCAGCGTGTGTTTCTCCAGATCCTTCGGCTGCTTCGGCATCCCCTTCCGCTGGAGGTACTTGGGCGACGCGACCGCCACGCGCCTGACCGTGGCCAACGGCGTCGCGTGGAAGGATGCATCGGGCAGATCCCCGATGCGGACGGCGACGTCGACGTCCTCGTTGAGCAGGTTGACGTTGCGATCCAGGAAGCGGCATTCGACCTCGGTCTCCGGATAGCGCTCGAGGTAGGCCAGCACGACCTGGTTGAGCTGCAGCCGCCCGTACATCACCGGCGCGCTGACGACCAGCTTCCCGCGCACCGCGCCGTGCGAGCCGCTCGCCGCCTGCTCGATGTCCTGCAGCTCGCCGAGCACCCGCCGGCAGTCCTGCGCATAGCGCTCGCCAACCTCGGTGACCTTGACCACGCGGGTGGTGCGCACCAGCAGCCGCACGTTCATCGCGGCCTCGAGCTCGCCCACCGCGCGCGTCACGACCGGCGCCGACACGCCCAGCCGCCGCGCCGCCGCGGAGAACCCGCCCTCCTGGACGACGGCCACGAAGATGGCCATGGCATCGAGCTTGTCCATATCTTTCCTGATTCCGGAAGAGTCATTTTCCCGGCGCGCCGATTCTCTCCGCGGGCCATGAAGGCCACCATCCGTTCACCTTCCAACCACCGGAGAACTTCCATGAGCCGCATCCACGTCGTCGAGCCGTCCACCGCCACGCCCGAGCAGAAGGTCCTGCTGGACGCGATCCAGGGCCAGCTCGGCATGGTCCCGAACTTCCTCAAGGTCTTCGCCAACTCGACCACGGCGCTGCAGGCCTTCCTCGGCCTGTACGGCATCGCCAACGGCGGCAGCCTCGATCCGCTGGACCGCGAGCGCATCGCCCTGGCGCTGGCCCAGCAGAACGGCTGCCAGTACTGCGTCTCGGCGCACACGGCGATCGGCCGCAAGACGGGGCTCTCCACCGAGGAGATCGCCGCCGCCCGCGCCGGCACCAGCGACGACGACACCTCGGCCGCGATCCTGAAGTTTGCGCAGAGCCTGATGGACAAGCGCGGCGAGGTCTCCGCGCTGGAGCTGACCCAGCTCCGCGCCGCCGGCGTCGACGAGGCGCAGATCGTCGAGATCATCACCCACGTGGGGATGAACTTCCTGACCAACATCCTGGGCAAGGCCAGCCTGGTCGAGATCGACTTCCCGAGCGTCAAGCTCGAACTGCCGGCGACGGCGTAAGCCGCGCCACCGTCATCACCTTGGGAGCTCATCATGGGACGCGCCTATTCGGACATCACCTTCACGCCGACGGTCCGCGATGTCCAGTCGGAAATGGGAAGCCGCGAGCAGTACGCCTTCCTCGACACGATGAGCGACCGGGGCGATGTGCTGACGGCCCGCGAATCGCAGTTCATCGCCGAGGCCGATCACTTCTTCCAGGCCACCGTCAGCGAGACCGGCTGGCCCTACGTGCAGCATCGCGGCGGGCCGAAGGGCTTCCTCAAGGTGCTGGATGCGAGGACCATCGGCTTCGCCGACTTCCGCGGCAATGTGCAGTACCTGAGCGTCGGCAACCTGCGCCGGGACGATCGCATCTCGATGATCGTCGTCGACTATCCGAATCGCCGGCGCTTGAAGCTGCTCGGCCGCGTGGAACTCGTCGAGGCGGGCGTGAGCGCGCCAGGCGACGCGGCGATCGCCGCGGTGAGCGATCCGGCCTACGGCGCGACGGTCGAGCGCGCCTTCCTCATCCGCATCGAGGGCTGGGACTGGAACTGCCCGCAGCACATCACGCCGCGCTTCACGGAGGCCGAAGTCGCAACGCTGATGGCACCGATGCGTGCGCAGGTGCAGAAGCTGAAGGCGCAGTTGAGCGAGGCCAAGGCGAGCATCGCCGCGACGGCGTCGCGCGACTCGGAAGCCGCGGGGCCGGACACTGCCGTCGCCAAGCCGGCGGTGCTCGGCGACGGTCCGCTCGCGCTGACGATCAGCGGCGTGCGTCAGCTCACGCCCTCGGTCCGCGCGTATGAGCTGCAATCCGCCGACGGCTCGCCGCTGCCCACGGCCGCCGCGGGTGCTCACCTCGACGTGCCGGTGCGGCTGGCCGACGGGACGGCGTCAACGCGCAGCTATTCGATCGCGTCGAGCCCGCAGCGCACCGATGCCTACGAGATCGCCGTGCTGCACGAGCCCGAAGGCAAGGGCGGCTCGGCGGCGGTGCATCAGGATTTCGTCCTCGGCATGCGCCTGAACTGCGGGTTGCCGAGCAACGCGTTCGCGCTGGTGGAGGCTACGCACAAGGCCGTGCTGATCGCCGGCGGTATCGGCATCACGCCGATCAAGGCGATGGCGTACGCGCTCGCGGCGCGGGGTGACAGCTTCGCGCTGCACTACGCGGTCCGCTCGCGCGCGCAGGCGCCCTTCCTTGAAGCGCTGATCGAAGCCTTCGGCGACCGCGTGAAGGTCCATGCGAAGGACGCGGGCGATCGCCTCGACGTCGCGACCTTGATGCGCGGCCTTGGCGACGCCGAGCACGTCTATGTCTGCGGGCCCGGCCGGTTGATCGATGCCGTTGTCGCCGATGCGGCGGCGGCGGGCATCCCGTCCGGTCGCGTGCACGTCGAGAAGTTCAGCGTCGACACCGCCAAGCCCGACGACCGTTCGTTCGTGGTCCATCTGGTGCGCAGCGGCAAGGACATCGTCGTGCCCGCCAACCGGTCGATCATGGAAGCTGCGGAGGCGCAGGGCGTGCGCGTGCCCGCCTCGTGCCGCATCGGCCACTGCGGCACCTGCGCGACGCGGGTCGTCGCCGGCACGCCTGAACATCGGGACGAGGTGCTCACCGACGCGCAGAAGACGGAACAGCAGCTGATGTGCGTCTGCGTCTCCCGGACCACAGGCGAGGCCCTGACGCTCGACCTCTGACCCGGCCGCCCCTACAGTCCGCTCGTCCGACCGCTCCCCCGGTCGGCGCGCCTGCAGGAGCAGCTCGATGAACCTTTCCCGATGGGCGGTCCCCGCCTCCTACTTCAGCCTGGTGCTGGGCCTGACCGGCCTGGGCAACGGCTGGCGCGTCGCGTCGCGGCTGTGGGGCTTCCCGACCTGGATCGGCGAGGCCGTCATGGCGGTGGCCGTGGCGGTCTGGGCGGTGCTGCTGCTCCGGTTCGCGATCAAGTGGATCGCGGTCCGCGAGGCTGCCCGGGCGGAAGCCGCGCATCCGGTCCAGTGCTGCTTCATCGCCCTGGTGCCGGTGGCGACGATGCTCGCCGGCATCGGCGTGCTGCCGCATGCGCACGGCGCGGGGACGGTGATCATCCTCGTCGGCGCGGCGGCGTCGCTGCTCTTCGGGCTGTGGCGCCACGGCGGCCAGTGGCGCGGCGGCCGCGACGCGAAGACCACGACCACGGTGCTGTACCTGCCCACCGTCGGCGCCAACCTGGTGTCGGCAATCGCGATGTCCGCGCTCGGCTGGCCGAGCTGGGGCCAGCTGTTCTTCGGTGCCGGCGTGCTGGCCTGGATCGTCCAGGAATCCATCATCCTGGGCCGCTTCCTGACCGTCGAGCCGCTCCCGCTGGCGCTGCGGCCGACGGTCGGCATCCAGATGGCGCCGCCGGCGGTCGCGCTGCTGGCCTACGCCGCGGTGACCGTCGGTCCGCCGGACCTGTTCGCCCGCATGCTGCTGGGCTACGCGATCGTGCAGGCGCTGATGGTGCTGCGACTGATGCCGTGGATCCGGCAGCCGTTCACGCTGTCGTACTGGGCCTTCACCTTCGGCGCGACCGCGATCTCCACCGGCACGATGCGCTTCGCCGAGCGCGGCGACGATCCGGTCTTCACGACGCTCGCGCCGGTGCTCTTCGCGATGAGCAACGTCGTCATCGCCGGTCTGTCGATCGCGTCCGTGGCGTGGGTGCTGCGGACGAAGCCGGCGCCGGCGACCCCGTCAGCGAGCACCTCAGCGACCACTTCATCGAGCATCTCAGCGACCACCTCAGCGACCACCTCAGCGCCGACCGTTTCGGGCAGCTGAGTCAGCGTCTGTCGTCGAAGGGCGCGAACACCTCGGCGACCCAGTCGACGAACAGCCGCAGCTTCGCGCTCAGGTGCCGCGTCGCCGGATAGACCACGTGCAGCGGATGACGCGGCCGTGTCCAGTCGTCGAGCACCGAGCGCAGCGCACCGGACCGCAGGTGCGGCGCCGCCGCGAAGCGGAAGGTCTGTCCCAGGCCCGCGCCGGACAGCAGCACGCTCAGGTGCGCGGTGCTTTCGTTGACCGCCAGCACGGCCTCGCCGGCGATCTGCAGATGCTCGTCGCCGCGATGGAACTCCAGTGGAAACGCGCGACCCGTGAGCGAAGAGAAGTAGCCCGCGATCGCATGGCCCGGCACGCGGGCGCGGTCCTCGGGTCCATGGGCGCGGGCGACCAGCTCGGACGGGTGTGTCGGGACGCCGCGCGCCTTCAGGTAGACCGGGCTCGCGCAGGTGACCCAGTCGAGGTCGGCGATGCGGCGCGCGACCAGGGTGTTGTCCGCCAGCTCGCCGCCGCGGATCACGCAGTCGATGCCTTCGCCGATCAGGTCCACGGGACGGTCGCTGACGCCGAGGTCCACGTGCAGCCCGGGATGCCGCGCGCGGAAGTCGGGCAGGGCGGGGATCAGGATCATGTTCGCGAGCACCGAGCCGATGTCCACGCGCAGCCGGCCTCGCGCCTGCGCGCGCGAGCGGGCGGCGAGCTCGTCCATCTCCGCGAGGTCGTCGATCAGGCGCCGCGCGCGCTCGTAGTACGCCGCGCCCTCGGGCGTGACGCTGACGCGCCGGGTCGTGCGCTGCAGCAGCCGCGTGCCGAGGTGGCGCTCCAGGTCCTGCACCAGCTTCGTCACCGTCGGGCGCGGGATGTTCATCGCGTCGGCGGCCTTCGAGAAGGCGCCCGATTCGGCGATGCGCACGAAGACGCGCAGCGCGAGCAACTGGTCCATCCACGGTTCTCCAGACACCTTGAGAAGCCGGCGCCGTCTGACGCCGACGTCCCGATTATTCAGGATCGGGAAAAAAGAAGTCGGGATCGACGGCTTTATTCGATGTGCGCGAATTCCTAAGCTTCGCTCACCGCTTCACCACACCCTGAATGGATCGCATCATGAGCAAGCAACTGGAAGGCAAGATCGCCGTCGTCACCGGCGGCACCACCGGCATCGGCCTGGCCGCGGCGAAGGCCTTCGCGTCGGAAGGCGCGATCGTCTACATCACCGGCCGTCGCAAGCCGGAACTCGACGCGGCCGTCGCCGCGATCGGCCCGAACGCGGTCGGCGTCCAGGCGGACTCGACGAAGCTGGCCGACCTGGATCGGCTGTACGCCGAGGTCGGCGAGCGCCATGGCCGTCTGGACGTGCTCTACGCCAACGCCGGCGGCGGCACGATGGCCGCGCTGGGCGAGCTGACCGAGCAGCACGTCGACGAGACCTTCGAGCGCAACGTCAAGGGCGTGATCTTCACCGTGCAGAAGGCCTTGCCGCTGCTGGACAAGGCGGTCGCCGGCGCGTCGGTGATCCTGGCCGGATCGACGACGAGCGCGATGGGCACGGCCAACTTCAGCGTCTACAGTGCGACGAAGGCGGCGGTGCGCAATCTGGCGCGCAGCTGGATCCTCGACCTGAAGGGCCGCGCGATCCGCATCAACACTCTGTCCCCCGGCCCGGTCCACACGCCGGGCCTGGTGGAGCTGGCCGGCCCCGATCCGGTGAACCAGCAGGGCTTGCTGGATCACCTGACCGCGCAACTGCCGATCGGTCGCATCGGCCAGCCGGAGGACATCGCCAAGGCGGCGGTCTAC
Organism: uncultured Roseateles sp.; assembly: GCA_946886855.1. Next base: position 32,450 of record CAMPJJ010000046.1, read on the forward strand.
CTGGCCTCCGACGCGTCGTCCTTCGTCACCGGCATCGAGCTGTTCGTCGACGGCGGCATGGTGCAGGCCTGAGGACCGGCGCCCTCAGATCTCCGAGTCCCACGGCTTCGACAGCCGCATCGCACAGTTGATGATGCCCACCATCGAGTAGGTCTGCGGGAAGTTGCCCCAGAGCTCGCCGGTGACCGGATGGGTGTCCTCGGACAGCAGGCCGAGGTGGTTGCGCGAGGCGAGCAGCGCCTCGAACAGCTCCCGCGCCTGCTCGACGCGGCCGATGCGCGCGAGCGCGTCGATGCGCCAGAACGCGCAGATGTTGAACGAGGTCTCGGGCTTGCCGAAGTCGTCGGGCGCCTCGTAGCGGCGCATGTAGGGGCCGTCGCACAGCGAGGCCTCCAACGCGTCGACGGTCTTGACGAAGCGCGGGTCCATCGGGTCGATGAAGCCGACCTCCGTCATCAGCAGCACGCTGGCGTCGAGGTCCTTGCCGCCGAAGCTCTCGACGAAGGCCTGGCGCTGCTCGCTCCAGGCGTTGTCGAGGATCTTCCGCTTGATCAGCGTCGCGCGTTCCTCCCACAGCGTGGCGCGCTCCGGCAGCTTGAGCTCGCGCGCGATCTTGGCCAGGCGGTCGCAGGCGGCCCAGTTCATCAGCACCGACGAGGTGTGCACGCGCGCCCGCGTGCGCAGCTCCCACATGCTGGCGTCGGGCTTGTCGTGGATGGCGAAGGCCTGCTCGCCGGCGCGCTCCAGCAGCGCGAATTCGTCGATGCCCGCGCGCTGGTGCAGGCGGTGGTCGAAGAAGGACTGGGCCGAGCCCAGCACGATGTTGCCGTAGACGTCGTGCTGGAAATGCTCGTAGGCCTGGTTGCCCGCGCGCACCGGGCCCATGCCGCGGTAGCCGCGCAGGTGCGGCACCATGTACTCGGTGAGCTTGGCCTCCAGCCCGATGCCGTAGAGCGGCTGCACGTGGCCGTCCTTGGACTGGCCGATGATGTTGCGCATCCAGCGCAGGTAGTCCTCCATCGTGCCGGTCTCGGACAGGCTGTTGAGCGCGCGCACGACGAAGAAGGCGTCGCGCAGCCAGCAGTAGCGGTAGTCCCAGTTGCGCTGCGTGTGCGGCGCCTCGGGCACGCTGGTCGTCATCGCGGCGACGATGGCGCCGGTCTCCTCGAAGAGGCACATCTTCAGCGTGATGGCGGCGCGGATCACCGCCTCCTGCCACTCCAGCGGGATGGCGAGCCGGCGCGTCCAGTCGCGCCAGTAGCTGATGGTCTTCTCCTCGAGCACGCGGGCGGTGTCCTCGACGGCGCGGTCCAGCGTCTCGTCGGGGCCGAAGATGAAGCTCATCGGCATGTCGAGCGCGAAGGGCGTCTCTTCCTGCACGTAGGTCAGCGGCGCGTTGGTGGTCAGGCGGATGGTGCCTTCCGGGCCGACGAAGCGCAGGTGGTTGCTGCCGCGGGTGCGGGCCGGATGGGCGGAGCCCCACTGGATCACCGGCCGCAGGATCACGCGGATGCGCGGATGGCCCTGGATGGGGCGCATGCGGCGCACCAGCATCATGGGGCGGTAGGGACGGTCGTTGAGGAAGAAGCGCGGCATGAAGTCGGTGACCTCGATCGCGTTGCCGTGCGTGTCGTAGAGGCGGGTGCGCAGCACGGCGGTGCCGTGGTCGTAGGACTGCTCGCTGCGGGAAAAATCTTCCAGCTCGATCTGGAAGGTGCCGTCGGCACCGATGCCGTCGGGCGAGTCGATCAGCGCATGGAAGACCGGATCGCCGTCGAAGCGCGGGGCGCAGCACCAGACGACGCGCGCGCGGTCGTCGATCAATGCGCTGACGGCGCAGTTGCCGACCAGGCCCAGTTTCAGAGACGCCGCTTCCATCGTTCCTCCTTGTGTTCGTCGTTCTTGCGATGTGCACAGACGGAAGCTGGGCAGCGGGCAAGGACCGTTCCCGTGGAGGGGATTGCGCCCGCGAAAAGGGCGGTGTGCGATGGCAACAGAGTGTGGCAGCGCCCGCTACGCCGCCAGCCGGAAGGTGCTCACCAGCGCCGTGAGCTGCTCCGCCTGCGAGCGCAGGCTGCCGGCGGCAGCGGCCGATTCCTCGACCAGCGCCGCGTTCTGCTGCGTCATCTCGTCCAGCCGCTGCACCGCGACGTTGACCTGCCCGATGCCGTCCTTCTGCTCGGCGGCGGCGGTCGCGATCTCGCCGACGATGTCGGCCACCCGGCGCACGCCCTGCACGATCTCGCCCATCGCCAGGCCCGCGTTCTGCGCCAGCCGCGTGCCGGCGTCCACGCGCAGCACGCTCTCGCCGATCAGCGCCTTGATCTCCTTGGCCGCGGCGGCCGAACGCTGCGCCAGCGCCCGCACCTCGCCGGCCACGACCGCGAAGCCCCGGCCCTGTTCGCCGGCGCGCGCCGCTTCGACTGCCGCGTTCAGCGCCAGGATGTTGGTCTGGAAGGCAATGCCGTCGATGGTGCCGATGATGTCGTTGATGCGGCGCGAGCTCGATTCGATCTGCTGCATGACGGCCACCACCTCGCCCACGACGTCGCCGCCCTTGGAGGCCGACACCCGCGTCGCGCTCACCAGGTCGTTGGCCTGCTGCGCCGAGCTCGCCGTGTTGGCGACCGTGCCGGTCAGCTCCTCCATCGAGGAGGCGGTCTCCTGCAGGTTGGAGGCGGTGGCCTCGGTGCGCGCCGACAGGTCCTCGTTGCCGGTGGCGATCTCGCGCGTCGCGACGTTGATCGTCTCCGTGCCGTCCCGCACCTGGCGCACCATGCGCCGCAACGAATCCTGCATCGCGCTCAGCTCGCGCAGCAGCACGCCGATCTCGTCGCTGCGGTCGACGACGATGTCCTGGCTCAGATCGCCGCTGGCGATGGTCTGCGCCACCGCGCCGGCCCGCACCATCGGCGCCCGCACCGAGTGCGTGATGCGCCACGCGATGAAGATGCCCAGCACCACCGCCAGCGCCGTCAGCGACAGCATCAGCGTCGCCGCCTGCGCGGCCTGCTCGCGCTGCTGCGCGGCGAAGGCGTCGGTGTCTTCCGAGATCAGCGACACCAGCTTCTCGACCGACGCGAGGTAGCTCGTCGCCGCGGGGATCAAGGTCTGGTCGACCTGTCGCGCGCCGCTCTCCGGATCGGCCTTGATCGCGGCCATCACGCCCTTGCGGATGTCGACGTAGCGCTGCCGCGCCGCGGCGATCACCGGCAACTGCGCCTTCTGCTCGGTATCGTCGATCGCCTTGTCGAGGTCGGCCTGCAGCTGGTTGATGCGATCGGTGGTCTTCGTCATCTCGCCGGACAGGAAGCCGCTCAGCCCCTCGTGGCCGCCGGACTTGGCCATCGCCAGCACGCGGTTGAGGTTGAGCTCGGTGGCGGCGCGCCAGTTCGTGGCCATGAGCCGGCGCTGCTCGAGTGTGTGCAGCTGGTCGCTGAGCCGCACCATCTCGCGCAGCTTCATCACGCCGACGCCGGTCATCACCGCCGCCATCGCGAGGACCGCCGCGAAACCGACCTGCAACAAGGTCGTGATCTTCATCCGGCTCAGTGCCTGCAGCATGGCGTGCTCCCGCATCGATGGTGCGATCGATTATGGGAGTGCCCCCGCGGGGCGGCAACACGAGGGTGAACCCGGCCCCCGGTCCGGGGGCGCGCCCTCACGCAAGCCGGAACACCCGCACCAGCGCCGCGAGTTCCTTGGCCTGCTGCTGCAGGCTGTCCGCGGCCGCGCTGCTTTCCTCGACCAGCGCGGCGTTCTGCTGCGTGACCTGGTCCAGCTGCGTGACCGCGTCGCCGATCTGCAGGATGCCGCGCGACTGCTCGCTGCTCGCGGAGGCGATCTCGGCAATGAGCACGCTGACCTGCCGCACCTGCTCGACGATGCCCTGCATCGCCGCGCCGGCGTCGTCGGCGAGTCCGGCGCCGGACTGCGCCTGCTCGACGCTGCGACCGATCAGCGCCTTGATCTCGCGCGCGGCCTGCGCCGAGCGTTGCGCCAGCGCGCGCACCTCGGACGCGACCACGGCGAAGCCCTTGCCCTGTTCGCCGGCGCGGGCCGCTTCGACCGCCGCGTTCAGCGCCAGGATGTTGGTCTGGAACGCGATGCTGTCGATGACGCCGATGATGTCGGCGATCTGCTGGGACGAACTGCTGATCTCCTGCATCGTCCGCACCACCTGCTGCACGACGCCGCCGCCCTGGCCCGCGGCCTCGGCGGCGCGCGTCGCCAGCGCGTCGGCCTGGCCGGCCGTGGACGCGTTGTTCTGCACCGTGCTCGACAGCTCCTCCATCGACGCGGCGGTCTGCTGCAGGTTGGCCGCCTGTTCCTCGGTGCGCTGGCTCAGGTCGAGGCTGCCGGTGGCGATCTCGCTGGAGCCGGTCGCGATGCTCTCGCTGCTGTGGCGCACGCGGCTGACGATGTCGCGCAGCGAGCCGGCCATGGCGCCCAGCGCCGCGATGAGCCGCGCGGCCTCGTCCTGGCCGGGCGTGGCGTCGCGATGGCGCAGGTCGCCCTGCGCGACCGCCTCGGCGAAGTGGACCGCCTCCTGCATCGGCGCGGTGATCGAGCGCGTCGTGAAGACGCCCGCGCCCAGCGCGATGACCACCGCCGCCAGCGCGGCGCCCAGGCTCCAGATGCGCACCGACGCGGCAGTCGATTCGGCGGCATGGAAGGACTCGGCGCCCACGCGCACCTGCAGTGCCAGCAGGGCGTCGATCGCGACCTTCGCCTGCGCGCCCAGCGTCACGATGCGGTCGCCGTAGATCGCCTGTGCCTTGGCCACGTCGCCGTCCTTCACCGCGTCGCGCGCCGCCAGCAGCCCCTGCCGCACGTAGTTGCCGCGGACCTCGGCGAAGGCGTCCGCCAGCCGCTTCTCCTCGTCGGTGAGGTAGGTGGCCAGGTAGTCCTTCCACAGGGCGGTGATGCTCGCGATGTTGGCCTGCAGCTGCGTGTCCAGCGTCGACAGCTGGGCGGGGTCGCGGATCATCTCGGTGACCAGGATGCGGTTGCGCAGCATCAGGCTGTCGATGTCGCCGATCTGCTTGAGCGGGAGGGTCCGGTCCTCGTAGATCGTCTTGAGGTCGGCGAACACGCGGGCGCTGCCCTGGATGCCCAGCGCCGAGACCCCGAGGATCAGCACCAGCATCAGGCCGAAGGCCAGCGACAGGCGCTTGCCGGTGGTGAAACGGCGCAGGAAGGTCATGGCGGTCTCCAGGGGATCTTGTGAACGACGGATGCCGGAACCGATTGCACGATATGTGCCAGCGACCGGGGAAGCCCCGCAGGCCGGCGACGACGAACCGCGTCCGCCGTGATGCGCGTCACGGCGCAGGATCCGCGCCGTCCGCGCCGTCCGCGCCCGGAGGCGGGTCCTTGCGCGCGACCGGATCGACGAAGGAGACATGCCGGGTCCGTTGCTGCGCCGCCAACGCTTCGGCTTTCAATACGCCCAGGCGATAGAGCAGCCGGGGCTCCGGCAAGGGCACGCCCAGTTCGGCGAAACGCTTGAGCGCCCGGTCGAATCCGCGGCGCGATTCCCAGTCCAGGCGCAGGAGCCGGGCCGCCCGCTGGCACGCCTTGCGCTCGTCGTCGACGTGTTGGGCCGTCGCGTGGGCGGCGTCCGGCCAGACCCAGCGCTGCAGCCGCGCGACGGTGACGAGATCGCGCGGCAGCCGCGACGGGCGCAGGCTGCCGCGGACCGGGCAGGCGATGTCCCACTGGTCGGCGAGGAGCTTGGTGACGCGGTTCAGGTCGTTCGCGTCCAGCCCGGTCGCGTCCCCTTCGGCCGGCAGGCGGCTCAGCAGGCCCTGCACGACGATGGACGCTGGCGCCGTCAGCAGCTCCCGGGGCGTCATGCGCAGCGCGGCGAGGAGGGTGTGCTTCTCGGAGGTGGTCGGCGTGACGGTGGCAGGACTGGTGGCGCCGATCGATGCGCCAGTCGATGCGCCCGTCGATGCGCGGGTCGATGCGCCGGTCCTCGCGCCCGGGAGCGCGGCTGTCGCGGCCCCCTTCGTGACGACCCGCCTGACGATGCTGTCGATGGCGCCCGCGAGGGATCGTCCGCTCGCACCCGGTGCGGCGGCGGGCAGTCGTGCCCGCAGGTCGGAGACGGTGTCCTTCAGCCGCACGCTCATTTCGCGGAAGGCGGCGGTCGGCGCCAGTTCCAGGCAGCAGTCGTCGTCGCACAGCGCGTCGCGCAGGCTCGTCACCATGGCGAGCCGCACATCGGACGCCGCCGGGTCCGGGGCGCCATCCGGCGACGCTCCGGGCACGATGCTGCAGGCCTGCGCGGTCTTGCGCAACAGCACGGGGACGTCGGCGGCGTTGCGCAGGGACGGACGCGGCAGCGTGGTCTCGAACAAGCGCAGGGCCGTGTCCGTGGGGATGTCGACCGGCCCGCCCTGGGCGACGATGCCCGCCGCGCTGAGGCATTCGGTGCCGGGCAGTTCCCGCAGGAAGCGATTGACTGTCGCCGCCGTACAACCTTCGGGCAAGGCGACCATCGGCGGGTAGTGGCGCGGATGCGGAAGCGTCAGCTTTCCGAGTTCGCACAGGAAGCCGTCCGGCAGTTCGTCGAGCGCCGCCGCGCGCAGGTCGCGCAGGTCCGCGACGACCGTTTCCGCACGGGTCAGCCGCTGGAGCAGCGGATCGAGGACCGTGCAGTCGCCGCGGCGCGACATGGTCGAGAACGCCTTGGCGAATGCGAAGGAGGTGGGTGAGGGCAGCATGCGGGGAGACCTCGGCGATGGTCTCCTTCAGTGCGTCGCGGCCGGCGTCGCGACGCGCTGCCGTGCACGGCTTACATGCTGCGCCGGTACTGCCCGCCCACCTCGAAGAGTGCCGCGGTGATCTGTCCGAGCGAGCACACCCGCACCGCGTCCATCAGCACGTCGAAGACGTTGCCGTTGTCGATCACGGCCTGCTGCAGCCGCTTGAGCATGGCCGGCGCCTCGCCCGCATGGCGCGCGTGGAAATCGGCCAGGCGCGTCAGCTGACCCTGCTTCTCGTCCTCGGTGGAGCGCGCCAGCTCGATGTGCTCCGGCACCGGGTCGCCGTGCGGGTTGCGGAAGGTGTTCACGCCGATGATGGGGTACTCGCCGGTGTGCTTCAGCATCTCGTAGTGCATCGACTCTTCCTGGATCTTGCTGCGCTGGTAGCCCGTCTCCATCGCGCCCAGGACGCCGCCGCGCTCGGCGATGCGCTCGAACTCGGTGAGCACCGCCTCCTCGACCAGCTCGGTGAGCTCGTCGATGATGAAGGCGCCCTGGCTGGGGTTCTCGTTCTTCGCCAGGCCCCACTCGCGGTTGATGACCAGCTGGATCGCCATCGCGCGGCGCACCGATTCCTCGGTCGGCGTTGTGATCGCCTCGTCGTAGGCGTTGGTGTGCAGCGAATTGCAGTTGTCGTAGATCGCGATCAGCGCCTGCAGCGTGGTGCGGATGTCGTTGAACGCGATCTCCTGCGCATGCAGCGAGCGGCCCGAGGTCTGGATGTGGTACTTCAGCTTCTGGCTGCGCTCGTTGGCGCCGTACTTGTCGCGCATCGCCACGGCCCAGATGCGGCGCGCGACACGGCCCAGCACGGTGTACTCCGGGTCCATGCCGTTGCTGAAGAAGAAGCTCAGGTTGGGCGCGAAGTCGTCGATGTGCATGCCGCGCGCCAGATAGGCCTCCACGAAGGTGAAGCCGTTGGACAGCGTGAAGGCCAGCTGCGAGATCGGGTTCGCGCCCGCCTCGGCGATGTGATACCCGCTGATCGACACCGAGTAGAAGTTGCGCACGTCGTGGTTGACGAAGTACTGCGCGATGTCGCCCATCACCTTGAGCGAGAACTCGGTCGAGAAGATGCAGGTGTTCTGGCCCTGGTC
>CAMPJJ010000047.1 GCA_946886855.1 uncultured Roseateles sp.
TGTTGATGCTGCGATTGCTGAGGCTGCTGCTGCGGCAACGGCGCCGGCGCGTGCACGACCGCCGGCAGGGCCGCCGCCAGATGGGCGGCGGCCGGCACCTCGCCCTGGAAGGCCTTGCCGCTCGCCGTCGAGCTGGCCGGCGCCACGATGGTCACGTTGGTGATGTTCGTCTCGTTGCGAACGTTGTTCACGTTCGTCGTGTTGTTGACCGCCGTATTGTTGATGACCGTGTGGTTGATCTGCGTGTTGTGCTGGATGCGCATGCCCACGTTGGTGATCGGCGGCGCGCTGACCACGACGGCGGGCGGCGTGCCGAGCGGCGCCGGAACGATCAGGCCCGGACGCGATCCCGGCGGCGGCGGCACGAATACGCCCATCGGCCCCATCGGCCGGGCACCGCCGCCGATCGCGATCTGGACCGAGAGGTGCAGTCCCGGCGGCGGCGGGACGAAGCCCACCCCATGTGCCGCCCAGTAGCCCGAGACGAACACGACCGCGCCGTCGCGATGCTCGTAGTAGGGATGCACCCAGACATAGTCCGGCCGCGGCGGCGCGGACCACCGCCCTGCGCACCAGACCCAGCGGCCTTGCCAGCCCCAGTAGCCGCCGGTCCACACGGCGCCCGGATAGGGCTGCGGCGGCGGGATCTCGACCAGCATCGGCGGCGGCGCGACGTCGACGAAGACAGGCTCGGGTTGCACCAGCGGCGGCTCGACATAGACGCTGACGACCGGTGCCGGCGGCGGCGGTGGCGGCAGGGGCGCCCAGGTCGACGGCGCGCGGTAGGACGCATCGGCATGGACGGTCGTGTGCGTGGGCGCGACGCAACCGGCCAGGAGCACCGCGAGGACAGCCGCGGCAGGCTTGGCAAGACGGAACGGGTGGTGCATGGGGATGAAGGGGTTGACTGCGATGCCCTTGCCAACGGGGGCCGACGGCCCGTCGTTGACCTGTTTTCCACCTCATCGGTATCTGCTTGTCAGGCACTTCAAGGAGGCGTGAAGGCCGCTTCAACAGCCCCTCACGGTGGCCTCCGCGTCGTCTCAGGATCTCGCCAAGACCGCATCAATCCCCATCGGGCCTGTGTCCTGGATCCCGAGGCGGACCTCGCCGCCGACCTCAACACACTCACCCTATGATGGCGCGCATGAGACTTTCGAATCGTGTCGGGAACATCGATCCGTTCTATGTCATGGAATGCGCCAAACGGGCCGATGAGATCGCCCGCTCGGCGATCTGCGATCCGGCCCGGGGCGGCCGGCGCATGATCTACCTGAACATCGGCGAGCCTGACTTCGGCGCCAGCCCGGCCGTCCGCGACGCCGCCGCGCGCTTCACCGCCGAGGGTCGCATCCCCTACACGCAGGCCAACGGACTGCGGACGTTGCGTCAGCGCATCGCCGACTGGTACGGCCAGACGCAACACCTGACCCTCGATCCCGATCGCATCATCATCACCGCGGGCGCGTCCGCCGCGTTGCAGCTGGCCTGCCTCGCGCTGTTCCAGGCGGGCGACGAGGTCCTGATGCCGGACCCGAGCTATCCCTGCAACCGGCATTTCGTCGCCGCCGTCGACGCGACGCCGGTGCTGATCCCGTCGACCGCCGGGGAACGCTTCCAGCTCAGCCTGGACCGGCTGCGCGCGCACTGGAACGAGCGCAGCCGCGGCGTGCTGCTCGCCTCGCCGAGCAACCCGACCGGCACGTCCATCCCGCCCGAGGAACTCGCCGGCATCCACGCGTTCGTGCGCGAACGTGGCGGCGTCACCATCGTGGACGAGATCTACCAGCCGCTCGGTTACGACGACCGCTACGCGCGCAGCGCGTTGACGCTCGGCGACGACGTGGTGTCGATCAACAGCTTCTCGAAGTACTTCGGCATGACCGGCTGGCGGCTGGGCTGGCTGGTGCTGCCGCCCGCGATGGTCGGCGCGGTCGAGAAGCTGGCGCAGAACCTCTACATCTGCCCGTCGACGATCGCCCAGCACGCCGCGCTGGCCTGCTTCGATCCGGCGTCGATCGCCGAATACGAACGCCGCCGCGAAGAACTGCGCCGCCGCCGCGACGTCGTCGTGCCCGCGCTCGAGGCCATGGGCCTGCCGGTACCCGTCATGCCCGACGGCGCGTTCTACGCCTGGGCCGACGCCGCCAGCACCGGCCTGTCCAGCTGGGACCTGTGCATGGACCTGATGGAACACGCACAGGTCGCGCTGACGCCCGGCCGAGACTTCGGCCCGGCCTTCGGCGAACGTTTCCTGCGCCTGTCTTTCGCCAGCAGCATGGATGACCTCGACGAGGCACTCCAGCGCGTGCGCGTCCGCCTCGATCAGCTCAAGGCCCGGGACTGAAGCGGCGCGGCGTCGGCCGCTACAGGTTGGTCGGTTTCAGGATGCGACCCGTCTTGGCCGGGTCTGCGGGCTGACCGAGACCCGCGATGCCGCCGGCGCCCAGCACGCGCTGGTGCGGGTCGTCGGACCCGCGCATCGCCGTGATGCGCCGCGAGGCCAGTCGGGACGCCTTGGATGCCTGGCGGCCCTTGGGCGTGACTGCCGCGGTGGCAAGCTGCCCGATGTAGTCGAGATCAAAAGGATGCATGGCTCGTCGTGTGAGGGTCACGCGCTGGCATGGCATGTGGCGTGCCCGCAGCGACGTGCCCGCAGCGACGTGGCTGCAGCGACGTGATGCACCTCGGCGGCATGCGCGGCGTCGGCGCCGGGCCCCGCGGCAAACGCCCTATCATCCCGGCATGAGTTCCGGTTCCCCTTCCGAAGCCCGCTCCGAGGGCGGCCCCGCCAGCGTCCCCGCCCTGCTCGGCGGTCCGCTCGCCGTCGCCGGCGCCTCGGCCGCCCTGCCCGTCCACCAGCACGAGCTGCGCGTCTACTGGGAAGACACCGACGCCGGCGGCGTCGTCTTCTACGCCAACTACCTGAAGTTCATGGAGCGCGCCCGCACCGAATGGCTGCGCGGCCTGGGCTTCGAGCAGGAGACGATGCGCCGCGACGAGGGCCTGATGTTCGTCGTCAGCGACACCGCGCTGCGCTACCTCGCGCCGGCGCGGCTGGACGACTGGCTGCGCGTCAGCGTCGTGCCGGCCGAGGTGGGCCGCGCCAGCCTGGTCATCGACCAGCAGGTCTGGCGCGACGAGACGCTGCTGACGCAGGGCCGCATCCGCATCGGTTGCGTCGATGCGATCAGCCTGAAACCCGCGCGCATCCCGGCACGCATCCTGCAAGCGCTGCAGCCCGCGCCGGGGGCCGTGTCGCCAGCGCCGCGCTGATTCACGATGATCGCGCGGGCCGCACCCGCCGGCCGCCCCGCCGACACGCTTCTTTGCATGTCCCTGGTCCGTCGTTTGCCATCGACCTCGCCAGACTTGTCACAATTCCAGGCTGGATCCCCGTCGATCCGTCCTTGATCCCCGACCACCGCCCGTCGACCTCATGAACCAAGACCTCTCCATCGTTTCCCTGATCGCCCATGCCAGCCTCACGGTGCAACTGGTGATCGCCGCGCTGCTGCTGGTCTCGCTGGCCAGCTGGAGCGTGATCTTCAGCAAGTTCATCGCGCTGGGCCGCATCCGCTCCCGCAACGAAGGCTTCGAGCAGGAGTTCTGGTCGGGCAAGAACCTCAACGACCTCTACACCAGCGTCTCCAACCGCCCGGACGGCGCCCCGCTGGAGCGCATCTTCGCCTCCGGCATGCGCGAGTTCCTGAAGCTGCGCGAGAAGCGCGTGGTCGACTCCGGCCAGCTGCTGGACGGCGCCCGCCGCGCCATGCGCGCCAGCTTCCAGCGCGAGCTCGACGCGATGGAGTCGCACCTGTCCTTCCTGGCGTCGGTCGGCTCGGTGTCCCCGTACGTGGGCCTGTTCGGCACCATCTGGGGGATCATGCACGCCTTCGTCGGCCTGTCCAACCTGACCCAGGTGACGCTGGCCACCGTCGCGCCCGGCATCGCGGAGGCGCTGGTCGCGACCGCGATCGGGCTGTTCGCCGCGATCCCGGCGGTGCTGGCCTTCAACCGCTTCGCGCGCCAGATCGACCGCAACGCGATCACGCTGGAGACCTTCATCGAGGAGTTCTCCAACATCCTGCAGCGCAACGCCGGCCAGCCCGCGCCGGCCGCGCAACGCTGACCCGGAGCGTCGGTCATGCCCGGAATGTCCTCCCGCGGCGGTTCGCGCCGCCGCACGATGAACGAGATCAACATGGTCCCGTTCATCGACGTCATGCTGGTGCTGCTGATCATCTTCATGGTCAGCGCGCCCCTCATCACCACCGGCGTCGTCGACCTGCCCAGCGTCGGCGCCAGCCGCACGCAGCCGCAGCATGTGATCCAGGTGATCGTCGGCACCGACGAGCAGCTCAAGATCAAGCTCGACGGCGACCAGGACCCGTCGCCGGTGCCGCTCAAGGCGCTGGCCGCGCGCGTCAAGGACGCGCAGAAGGGCGACGCGGCCACGCCGGTCGTGATCTCCGCCGACCGCAACGTCAAGTACGAAGCCGTCGTCAAGACGATGGACGTGCTGCAGCGCGCCGGCATCCAGCGCGTGGGCCTGTCCGTGAAGAACGGCGCCCCGGCGGACCGCTGAGCCCCGGAAGCGATTCGCAGCGATGAGCACCCTGGCCTCCCGATTCCACCCGGACCGCGATCCCCTGCGTCCGCCGCCCGCGCCCGGACTGGGGCGCGGCTTCAGTTTCGCGATCGTCGCGCACATCCTGCTGGTGGCGGCCCTGAGCTTCGGCGTGAGCTGGCGCTCGTCGCCGGTGCCGGCGATGGACGCGGAGCTGTGGTCCGCCATCCCGCAGGCCGCCGCGCCCAAGGAACAGCTGCCGACCGAGCAGCAGCCTGAACCGCCCAAGCCGCAGCCGGAACCGCCCAAGCCGCAACAACCGACCCCGCAGGAGGTCCAGGCCCAGCGCGACGCCGACATCGCGATCACCAAGGCCAAGGAACGCAAGCTCAAGGAAGAGCAGCAGCAGCGCGAGGCCGAGGACAAGCGCAAGCAGGAGCAGCGCAAGAAGGAAGAAGCGGACCAGAAGGAACGCGACCGCAAGGCCAAGGAAGAGCAGGCGAAGAAGGACCAGGCCAAGGACGAGGCCAAGGAGAAGGCCGCCGACAAGGCCAAGGCCGAGAAGGCCCGCAAGGACGCGGAGGCCAGGGCCGAGGCGCAGCGCCAGGAGAACCTGCGCCGCATCCAGGGCATGGCCGGCGGCACCGGCGCGCCCGGCGCGACCGGCACGGCGGCGAGAAGCTCGGGACCGTCGGCGAACTACGCGGGCCGCATCAAGGCCCGCGTGCGTCCGAACATCATCTACAACGATCCGGGCGGTGCCTCGAATCCGGAAGCGGAAGTCGAAGTGCGCGCCGGCCCGGACGGCACGATCATCGCGCGCAAGATCGTCCAGTCCAGCGGCCTGCCGGACTTCGACGCCGCCGTGCTGCGCGCGCTCGACAAGACCGAGAAGCTGCCCACCGACACCGACGGCACCGTGCCGCGGGTGATGATCATCACCTTCCGACCCAGGGAGTGACAGGTCGCGCGAGGCCGTCGATGGTCAGGCGGGGCTGAGAGGGCTGAGAGGGCTGAGAGGACTGAGAGGCCTGAGCGGCCTGGACGGCCGGGGCGGCCGGGGCGGGTTCGGCGGGCTCGACCACCTCGACGCGGTCCAGCCACCCGCGCGTCACCGCCGCCGACAGCCAGGCGCTGAAGTCGAAGGCGCTGCCAGCCTCCAGCAGCGCGCGTTCCAGGTCGAGCGCCGCGCGCAGCGATCCGAACCAGCGCGTGGTCACGTCGTCGAGCGCGATCGACTGACCGCCCCAGCCGTCCCGCCACACCATCAGCGACGTCCGCGGACCGCTGCCGAAGGACTCGCTCGCCAGCGCGAGCAGTTCCCGCAGGCCGGGACCGTTGCCGTTGCCGTTGCCGTTGCCGTTGCCGTTGCCGGTGCCGTTGCCTCCGTACACCTCGACATGGTCCGCGAGCACCAGCCGCACCGCCCCGGCCGGCAGACGTCCCAGCAGCGCCAGCGAGTTCAGGTCGGGCGCCGGATCCGCGATGCGCGCCGCCCGGTGCAAAGCCCATTCGATGCGGGCCAGCGCCGGCCAGAGGGGCGGCAGGCCCTGGTCCTCGGCGCCCTCGAGCAGCTCGATCAGCGCCTCGCCCCATTCGCCCAGGTCGCCGTCCTCCGGCGGGAAGCGGCGCCAGCAGGCCCAGGCCAGCGAGGCGAAGCTCCCCGCCCGGTCGTCCTCGACGCGGTCGCGCAAGCGCGGATACACCCTCGCGAGCGCGCGCTCCGCCTGGGCGCTGACCTGCGCCTGGTAGGCGCGCAGGGCCCGCGGCAGCCCGCCGCGAATGCCGGCCAGGGCGCGCAGTCCGGCGGGCGATGAGGCCGCGATCTCGGCGCCCGGCGCCGACAGCAGCGCGGCGACCAGGTCGGCCTGCAGTCGCGACAGATCAGGGCCCGTTTCATTCGTCGCCGGCGTGAGCAGCGCCGGCGTGAGCAGCGCCGGCATGGGCAGCGCCGGCCAAGACCCGTGATGCACGCCGTGCGGCGTTTCCCCCAGGGCGCCATGGTGCGGGCGCTGGGACGGCCGCGGTCGCGGCGGCGGTGGCGCGATCAGCTCGCGATCGAGCGCGGCCTGTTCCCGCCGGGCCCGCGCCACTTCCTCGCACAGGCGGGTGAGCGGCGGCACGCCCTTGTCCCACTCGACCAGGGTGGGCCGCGCGCCGATGTGCGTCAGCGCGTGGCGGTAGAGCGACCAGACGTGCTCGGCGATCGCGCCGCCGTGGTCCGCGACGGTCATGCCGTCCAGTTGGGCATGACCTGACACGTGGTACTGGCCGACCGCCGCCGGCTCCACGTCGTCGAGCCACGCGAGGCCCTCGCGCAAGGCGGCCTCGGCGTCCAGCCCGCGATTGAGCGCGTTGACGAAGAGGCTGTCCAGGTCGAGCAGCAGCCCGCATCCGGTCCGGGCGGCCAGGGCGTTGAAGAAGTCGACTTCCCGGATCGCGTCTTCATCCCAGGCCACATAGGCGCTGAGGTTCTCGATCAGGATCTGTCGACCCAGACCCTGCTGCGCGGCGTCGACCTGCGACGCCAGCAGCGCCAGGCCCCGGTCGCTCAACGGGAGGGGCAGTGGCGCGTGCGCATGCACGACGGCGCGACGATGCCGCGCGCGGGTGAAGGCGGCATGCTCCGACACCGCCGCGGGCTTGACCGCGTCCACCAGCGACCGCACGCGCGCCAGGTGCCGCGCGTCGATGCCGGCCGCCGATCCCAGGCCCAGCCCCACGCCGTGCAGGCTGATCGGAAACCGGCCCGCGGCGTCCAGCAGCAGTTGCCGGTTGGCGCCGCCGGGAGCCAGGAAATCCTCGGTGTGGACTTCCAGGAAATCGAGATCGAGCGCGCCGCGCGCCATCACCTCGCGGAAGTGGGGCTGACGCCAGCCGATGCCGACGGCGACCGGCCACAGGGCGGCGCCGCGCCTCATCGCTCGTCCCGCACGCGGTACGCCCACTCGTCGGGCGCATGGTCGACGGGCGAGGAGCCGGCACACCCGTCCCGGCCCGCCCGGGCCAGGTCGTAGCACGCCAGCCGGCTCTTGCCGTCAGGGGTCCGCGCGCCGCCCGGCGGGCCCGCGGACAGGGAGGCCGTCAGCGCAGCGAGGACGATCTGGCGAATGGTCATGGGTGACTCCGATGAGCGGGGCACGCCCCGCGAAGGTGACAGGCGGTCGACGCGGCGCCCGGTCGGATCGACCGCGCCGCCACGCCTGGGCCCTCAGTTGGGCCACCCTGTCCCCTCGCTCTGCGCGCGGGCCCCATTCATTGACATCGGTCAAACGCTCGGTCGCGCCGCCGAGAACCACCAGACAATCACCACCAGACGATCGCTTCCCTCCCCGCCCCGTCAGTCGAGCTGACCGCCTCCGGCGCGGATCTCCTCGGCGGTCACGGCCAGTTCGATCGCCAGCCGCGTCGCCGCGACCAGCGTAGCCAGCGGCAGGCTCGGCGAACCGGGGTGGCGCGCGGCCTGCTCCGGCAGGTAGGGGATGTGCATGAAGCCGCTGCGCACGCCCAGGCCCTTCAGCCGATGCTGCAACCCGTAGAAGAGGTGGTTGCAGACGAAGGTCCCCGCCGTCTGCGAGACGGACGCCGGATACCCCGCCGCCCGCAGCCCGGCCACGATCGCCTTGATCGGCAGCGTGGAGAAGTAGGCCGCCGGCCCGTCCGCCACGATCGGTTCGTCCACGGGCTGAGCGCCGGCGTTGTCAGGGATGCGCGCGTCGTCCACGTTGATGGCGACGCGCTCCAGCGACAGGTCGCAGCGCCCGCCCGCCTGGCCGATCGCCAGGGTCATCACGGGTTTCACGCGGTGCAGCGCTTCGTCCAGCCGCTGCAGCGACTCGCCGAACACGCAAGGTAATGCCACGGCCACGACGCGTGCGCCGGCGATCACCTCGCCGTTGAGCGAGCGCGCCAGTTCCCAGGACGGGTTGACGACCTCGCCGCCGAACGGGTCGAAGCCGGTGATCAGCAGGTTCTTCATGGCGACGAGTCTAGACGCGCCGCGTGTCGGAACTCGTCCGGAAACACGCACCAGTCGTTACACGCCTTACCTCCATGAGTGCAGATTGACTCATCGAAGTCGGTGACCCCGCCGACCGAAGCCACGAGACTTCGCGCCTCACCTCGCTCCTGTTCGATCCATGTCATTGCGCCAGCCTCTTCACATTGCTTCCGCCACGTCATCCGCGCCGTCCCCGGCCTTCGCGCAAGTTCCGCAAGACCCGCAAGACCCGGCCCCGAGGCTCGCCCGGACCCGCCTCGCCCTGTCCACGGCGACCGCTGCGCTCGCGGCGAGCATGCTCCTGGCGGCCTGCGGTGGCGGCGGAGGTGGCAGCGACCCCGGCGGTTCGCCGGACGGCACCGGGTCGGGGGGCGGATCCGGTCAGCCGCCGGGCCTGCTGACGATCCAGCGCCTCGAGGTGGCGCAGACCCATGTGCTGCCGGACGGCGTGCGCAGCTGGTCGCCACCGACGCCGGCCAACGCCAGCGAATCCCTGCACCTGGTCGGGGGACGGGAAGCCCTCGCGCTGGTGCGCCTGTCCGCGGCCGACACCCGCCAGCCGCTGCTGGAAGGCGTGATCGCCGGCCAGTCCTTGGGCACGGTCCCCCTGGATCCCCCGGCGATGCTGCCGCCGACCGAAGCCTCCGGCCCGGCCTACGGCACCGACCTGTACAGCGCGACGCTGCCCGCAGCCTGGCTGCGGCCCGGCCTGACCCTGCGGGCCCGGGCGTCCAACTATGGCGCGGGCGAGGCGCGCGGCGTCGAGGTCGGCGCGGACGTGCCCTTCACCGTGCGCGTGCTGCCGTTCTACCTGTTCGGCGCGGATGAGACGAACTCCGGGCGGCCGCTGAGCGTCACCGCCACGCCGCCCGCGGACGCCGTCGCCGAGATGTTCGCGAAATGGCCCGTCGCCCGTCTGGAGGCGCTGAACCATCCGGCGCGACGCGTGTCCTGGCCGACCCTCGTCATCGCCCCTCGCGGCGACGACAACGGCCAGGCGCGGCCCGCCTACGTCGCCCGGTCGACCGCCGACTACAAGGACGGCTTCGCCGGCCTGTCCGGTGTGCTGGGCGTGCTGGGCGCGCTGCGCAACGCCAACGGCGAAGGGTCGCTGGCGGTGCAGTACTACGCGCCGCTGCTCGCGCTCGACGCGGCCGGCAAGTACCGCGGTCCGGGCGGCGGGCTGGGCGGCGGCAGCGACGGCGCGGGCGACGAGCTCTACGCCGGCATCTTCATCCACGAGCAGGGCCACGCGTTCGGGCTGCCGCACGTCGGCGAAGCCTTCGACGACGGGCGATATCCCTATGCCTGGGGCAGCCTGAACGGGTCCGCCTGGGGCTACGACGCCAACCGCAGGCAACTCCTGGCCCCGTTCGTCCCGACGACGGCGTCGCGCTACGCGAACTGCAAGACCGACACCTTCGGCGCCAAGCTGCGCACGCTGGACGCGAGCGGGCGCTGCGTGAAGCAGGACCCGATGCAGAGCGGTTCCGGCGACCAGGCGGCCGGATATCGCTACGCGACCTTCTCCGACTACAGCACGGCGGTCATGCAGCGCTACTTCGAAGGCCGGACGACGGTCGACGGCAAGGGCGCCCATGTGCCCGGCGGCCGACTGGTGCCCGATGCCGCCTTCGCGAGCGGCTACAAGCAATGGGACACGCTCGACAAGCGCTGGGTGGAGGCGTCGACGGCGACGACCTCCAACGGCCTCTACGGCCTGGACCACGGGCTGCCGCAGCAGCGCGGCGTGCCGGTCCACGCGATCGTGCTGACCCTGGACAATGCGAACAGCGGCGGCAGCACGACGCAGATCTATCCCCCGCTGAGCTTCACCGGGAACCTGCTGCGCGGCATCGATCCCACCTCGGCCGACGACCGGGCCAGCATCGTCCCGGACACGTCCGTCAACGCCTGGTACTGCCGCAACGGCGGCTGCGACTTCACGCTGCGGCTGACCTATGCCGACGGCAAGGTCCGGCACCGCCTGCTGCAGGGCGGATTCCGCCCCTTCAACCAGGCGCGCGGCACGCCGCCGGCCAGCGCGCTCGATCCGTTGAACGGCAACAGCTTCCGGCAGTTCGCGGTCCAGGTGCCGGGCGACCAGCCCTTGAAGAAGATCGAGCTGCTCGACACCCCGATGGCCTGGGAAGGGCTGCCCGCGAATCCGCGGGTGATCGCCTCGCGCACGCTCTGAGGGCGGGGCCCCGGGCGCGGGTGATGCGTACGGATGATGCGTACGGGGGATGCGTACGGGTGAAGCAGCCGGGTGAAGCAGCCGGGTGAAGCAGCCGGGTGGAGCAGCCGGGCGACGCATCCCGGCAAAGGGTTCAGGCACCGGTTTGCCCGGTCGCCTGGCCGCTTATCCGGGTAGTGACTACTCCTCAAACGGGTTAATCTCCCGTCCTAGGACTGCCTAGACACACAGAATTTCCCGCGGAGACCGCCCGATGACCGACCCGTCCGTGCCGCTTCAATGGCCTCAAGCCCAGCCGGGCAACGCCTCGGCTGAAGCGGCACCGCAGTTCGAATGGCCCACCCCGCCCTTCGCCGCCTACCCCCGGCCGCGGCCGCAACGCGAGCCGCAAGCCTGCGAGATCATGGGACTGAACGGCAGTCGCACCGTCGGCAAGGTGATCCTGATGGTGCCGGCGGAGCGGCTGGCGCAGGTCGTCGTGCCGCCGGCGCGCAACGCGATGCCGCTGAAGTTCTCGCAGTTCAAGGGGCTCAAGCTGCTGCATGCGATCGAGGTCCCGCCGCGCGACCCGGCCGCGGCGAACGATGCGACCTCGCTGGACCAGCGCCCGCGCAGCGACTTCAAGCTGGTCTACCAGGGCGGCGAGGAACAGAAGGGCACGACCATCGGCCACCACGAGACCGAGCTGGGCCTGTTCCTGTTCCCGCCGGTCAGCGACACCAGCGACTGGGTGCGCTGCATGTTCGTGCCGCGCGAGGTGCTGGTCAGCTTCGAGGTCGGCGAGCGCATCGGCGACCTGCTGGTCCGTCAGCAGGTGGTGACGCAGGCCCAGGTCGATGCCGTCGCCGACGAGCAGCGCGAGCTGCGCGACCGCCGCGTCGGCGACATCCTGGTGGCGACCCACATCGTCAGCGCCGAGCAGCTGATGCAGGCGATCGAGCAGCAGGCCAAGATGCCGATGGTGCGCATCGGCGAGGCGCTGCTGGCGCTGGACCTGGTCACCCAGGCGCAGCTGGACGAGGCGCTCGCGCAGCAGAAGCAGGACCGCTCGGTCCCGCTGGGCGAGCTGCTGGTGCGCAAGGGCATCGTGACGCGCGCGCAGCTGCAATCGGCGCTGGCCCGCAAGATGGGCTATCCGCTGGTGGACGCCGACAACTTCGCGATCGAGCCGGACTCGGTGCGCAAGCTGCCGTTCTCGGTCGCCAAGCGGCTGGAGGTGCTGCCGCTGGTGCTGCGCGACGGGCGCCTGATCGTGGCGATGGAGGATCCCACCCGGCGCGACTGCATCGACGAGGTGGAGTTCATCACCCAGCTCAAGGTGGTGCCGGCGCTGGCGCGCCTGGGCTCGCTGACCTTCGCGATCCCCGGCGCCTACGAGCGCTTCGGCAGCCAGCCGGCCTCCGCCTTGAGCGGCGCGCTGCCGGCGCTGTCCATGGACTTCGAGCTCGACAGCTCCGACAAGCTGATCGAGACGCTCGAGCGCGAGGGCCAGGAGCAGTCCGCCCGCGAGACCGCGCGCGAGGAGGAGAAGGACCGGCAGATCGAGCAGAGCGACAACTCGCTGGTGCGGCTGATCAACACGATGATCATCGACGCGCACAACCAGAACGTGTCGGACATCCACATCGAGACCTATCCCGGCAAGGAGAAGGTCAAGATCCGCTTCCGCAAGGACGGCGTGCTGCAGCCCCACCTGGAGCTGCCGCACACCTACCGCAGCGCGATGATCGCGCGCATCAAGATCATGTGCGACCTCGACATCTCCGAGCGCCGCAAGCCGCAGGACGGCAAGATCAACTTCGCGAAGTTCTCGGAACGCCACAAGATCGAGCTGCGGGTCGCGACCATCCCGACCAACAACGGGCTCGAGGACGTGGTGATGCGGATCCTGGCCTCGGCCAAGCCGATCCCGATGGAGAAGCTGGGCTTCTCGACGCGCAACCTGCGCGAGCTGAAGGCGGCGTCCGAGCGGCCCTACGGCATGGTGTTGTGCGTCGGCCCGACGGGTTCGGGCAAGACGACGACGCTGCACTCGGTGCTGGCCAACATCAACAAGCCCGAACGCAAGATCTGGACGGCCGAGGATCCGGTGGAAATCACGCAGACCGGACTGCGTCAGGTGCAGGTCAACCCCAAGATCGACTGGACTTTCGCGAAGGCGCTGCGCGCCTTCCTGCGCGCGGACCCGGACGTGATCATGGTCGGCGAGATCCGCGACGAGGAAACCGCGGAGATCGCCGTCGAAGCCTCGCTGACGGGTCACCTGGTGCTCTCCACGCTGCACACCAACAGCGCGCCGGAAACGGTCACGCGGCTGCTGGACATGGGCATGGACCCGTTCAACTTCGCCGACTCGCTGCTGGCGGTGCTGGCGCAGCGACTGGTGCGCCGCATCTGCCCGTCGTGCCGCACGTCCGAGCCGATGTCCGATGCCACGCTCAACGAGCTGCTCGACGACTACCTGCACGTGTTCTCGGCCGAGAACCGGCCGGACCGCGAGAAGGTCCTCGCCGAATGGAAGGGCCAGCACGGTCAGCCCAACCTGCTGCAGTACCACGCGCCGGGCTGCGACAAGTGCGACAACACCGGCTTCAAGGGCCGTGCCGGCCTGCATGAACTGCTCATCGTCACCCGGCCCATCCGCCGGCTCATCCAGACCGGCGGGCGGGCGGAGGAACTCATGCACCTGGCGATGTCCGAAGGCATGACGACGCTGCGCCAGGACGGCATCGCGAAGGTGCTGCAGGGCGTGACGACGCTGGGCGAGGTCCGCTCGACCAGCAACCAGTAGCGGGCCCGACACGGCCCAGCCGGCTTACTTCGCTTACCCGGCCTACCCGGTTTGCTCGGCTTACCCGGCTTACCGGGCCTAGCCGGCCATCAGGTCGTGGTCGCGCAGCATCACCGGCTCGCGCGAACCGCCGGCGACACGTCGCCGGACGATCCCTTCGAGCTCCTCCGTGTGCGCCTCGAAGGTCTGGAGCGGGTCATCGTTCGTGCCGTGCGGGCTGTAGCGATAGTGCAGCGACTCACGCCGCACGGTGGCCCCGATGAACTGCTCACCCACGAGCACCCAGAACCGGACGGATCCCGAGCCCAGGTCGTAGAAAGCGGCTGGCTTCACAAGATCTCCTGACGCCGTTGCGGCGTCGCCGCGGCATCGTTGCGGCGCCGGAGTGGCGCCGTGGAAGACCAGCCTGCGCGTGTTCGTCCCCAGCGTCTGTGCACCGGCCCACACAGGCCTGCCCGGCCCCGGGCGGGCTCAGGCCGCGACGGCCTGGCTGTCCGCGGCCTTGAGCTGCTGCACCAGGGCGACGTACTCGCTCATGGCCTGCTCCCGCGGCCGGCCCTTGAGGGCCGCCCAGGCGTCGTACTTCGCCCGTCCCACCACGTCCAGCACGCCCGGCCGCTCGCCGTTGGCGTCGCCGAGACTGCCCTGCTTGTACAGGGCGTACAGCCGCAGCAGACTAGCTTCCTCGGGTGCGCGAGCGAGCGTCCGGGACAGCGCGGCGGCGGCCTCGAAGGCCGCCTCGGCCGGGCTGGGGCCATCGGGCACGGGCTCGCCGCCGAAGTGCGCGTCCTCCAGCGCGGGATCGTCCGGGAACCATCGCGCCTCGATCAGCCGCCCCTGATGCAGGCTGATCGCCAGCACGCCTTGCGAAGCCAGCGTGCCGGACTTCAGCATCGCCGGCAGCACCGCCATGCCGGCATTGAGCACCGGCGTGCCGAACGCGGTGAAGGTCAGCCCCTCGCCCGCCCAGGCCTGCAGGCGCGCCAGGCCCTTGCCGCCACGGAAGATGCCGGTGCTGCGGTTGTGGCCCGGCTGGTACCAGGTGAAGTCGGGGATGCCGCGCTCGTACAAGGCGGCGAAATCGGCGCGCGCCAGGTCCGCGCACGCCGCCGCCAGCAGCGCGTCGATCGCCTCGGCGCTCATGCGCGGATCGTCGTGGCTCACGCCCAGGCCGGCGTCGCTGGCGCCGAAGAACTCCAGGGTGCGCTGCGCGACGATCTCCTTGTCGTTGTCCACGCAGATCAGGTGATAGCTGTTCTCCAGGATCACCATGCGCGCCTGGCCGGCGCGCTTGCCGGCGCCGATGTGCTCGACCAGGAAGTTGGCGGAGCGGACGCTGGTCAACTCGTCCTCGCGCGCATGGATCACCAGCGTGGGACAGGGAATGCGGGTCAGGTCTTTCCGGACGAAGCGGCGCAGGCGATCCACCTCACGGATGCAGGCCAGCGGAACCCAGCTGTAGGCGAAGGCATCGCCGCGCTCGAACTTGGCGCGCACGATGGCGCGCAGCTGATCGTTCTTGATGCCGTACGGGTCCTCCTCGTCCACGCGCATCCGGTCCGTCACGCCCGGCACCAGGTACAGCAGGTGACGCAGCCCGCGATACCACGGCGTGGACCAGCCATCGATGAAGACCGGCGGCGCGAGCGCGACCAGGCGTCCCTTGTCGTGCCGTTCGCGCTTGCAGGTCTCGATGGCCAGCAGCGAGCCCATGCACATGCCCATCACGTGGAGCACCTCGTGCTGGTCGACGATCTCGCGGTACTTCGCCCGGACGGCCTCCAGCCAGTCCTCGGCGCGCACGCCGAGCAGGTCGGACGGCTGGCCGCCATGCCCCGGCAGCGTGATCGAGTAGGTCACGAAGCCCGCGTTCTTCAGACGCTTGTGCATGGAGCCGAGGTCGTACTGCGTGCCGCCCAGCCCGTGGATCAGGAAGACGGCGGGCTCAGCCATGCGTCGTCTCCCCGGCGTTGTCCCGGGCCGCCAGGCGCAGCAGCGCCACCACCTGCTCGACCCGGCCGTCGCCGCCGTGCACGGCGGCCAGGCGCTCGTGCACGCGCTGCACCTGCCCGCCCGGCAGGCGCAGCGTGTAGGCCTGCTCGCTGGAGGCGCGCGCGCCCTGCGCCACCGCCTGCCAGGTCGCTTCCACCAGACCGCGCTCCGAGGGGTCGATCAGGTCCAGCCAATCGTGGATGCCGGCGGCGGCCGACGCCACGCGGCCCAGCACCTGCTCGGCCCCAGCCCCCCAGGTCGCCCGGCCGGTGGCGGCGTCGTACTCGACGCTGGCCACGCCCACGGCCCGCAGCGTGCGCTCATAGCGCAGGTGCCACTCGTCGGCGCGGGCCAGGGCGGCGCGGCGCCCCTCGGCCAACGCGCGGGTCACCAGCAGCACGACCGCCCAGGCCATCACGAAGCCTTGCACCTCGACCACGGCCTCGCCACGGAAGCCTTCATGGAACGCGAACGGCCCGGCACCCTGCGCCGTGCGTCCGATGATCAGCAAGGCGCCGAGCAGCGTGGCCAGCGTGCCGCCGCGAGCGCCCCACAACAGCGACGCCACCAGCAGGAAAGGCATCGGCACGTAGGCCAAGGTCGCCGCGACATCGCCCCAACGCTGGGCGGCCTGGTGCGAGAACACCAGCAGCACGGCGATGATGAAGCCGGCGAAGGCCACCGCCCCGCCCAGGAACGGCGCCATCGGCAGACCGCCGGAGCGCCTGATCCGGAAGCCCTGGAAGGCGGTGGCCAGCGGTGCGACCAGCAACAGACCGACGACCGTCGACAGCGCCCACGCGCGCCACTCGACACCGAGGTCCACGTCCGGACGTTGCCAGCCCCACAGCAAGGTCGCCAGCGTGGCCCCGATCAGCGACGCCACCCCGGCGCCGGCCATCATCAGCGCCGCTCCGCGAGGCGTCTGCGGCGCGTGTCGGCCGAGCGTCGCGATCCAGGCGCCCAGCGCCATGCTCGACACCTCGATGCCGGCGAACGCCAGGGCCGGACCGACACCGAGCCCGTGATCCACCACGCCCCAGACGGTCGCGGCCACGGCGGCACCCGCGAGGAGCGCCGGCCAGGCCCAGCGCGCGGCGACCAGCAGCGCGGCGAAGGTGATGCCACTGCTCAGCCAGACCGGCGTGGTCTGCGTCGTGGCATGGGCCATCGACCGCGACAGCAGTGCCGCCGCCAACCACAGGACGGCCACCAGGACGGCCTTCGTCAGATGTCGCATCGTTGCTCCCTCATGCCAGGTCGCGGATCAGGATAGCTTGAGGATTTGCGCCCGGGCAAGCCGATCAGGGGACGCTGACATCGTGATCATTTTTATCAGATTAACCTCGCACATCACGCTTCTGAAGGCGAACTGAAGAGGCGTCAAAGCACGAGCGGCCTGCTGGGGGATACGGCGTCAGTGGGACGTCAGGATGGACGTCATGCCGACGTTTCCGGCGTTTCCGCACCGTCGAAGCCACCTCGATTCGTGAACCGCCTCACGGGCCTCCTTCTGAAGCGCGAGTTTCAAAATAAATCAAATCGAAATTTCAACTTGCCTTTTTATCATTTACGCGGTGTTTCAAGATGCCCGCGCCGACCGGTTCGAGCGCCTCTTCGAAGGAGATCCCATGAATCGTGTAACGATCAAGTTCCGACTGGTTGCCGGCTTTGGCTTGCTGGCGGCAGCGGTCCTCACGGTGGCCGCCTTGGCGGTCGTTTCGCTGGACCGCGCACAGAGCCGGCTCACCGGTTATGTCCACGGCGTCGCGCAGCGGGCGACGGTCGCGAGTGAATTCCGAGCGGCGGTGGATCGACGGGCGCTGGCCGTCCGCAACATGGCCCTGTCGTCGACATCGACGCGCCAGGCGGAATTCGGACGCGACGCGCGAGCCGCCCATGGCGAGGCTGAGGAGCGGCTGTCCGTCCTCGAACGGCTGGCCGCACCAGGCTCCGATGCATCGGCGCATGCGCAGGCGCTGATCCAGGAGATGCGTCGCGTGGAGAACGCCTACGGGCCGCTCGCCCAGCGCATCGTCGCGGATCTCGAGTCGGGTCGGCGCGAAGCGGGTCTGGCCGCTCTGGAAGACCAATGCCTCCCGCTGCTGGGCGCGCTGGAGGCGGTGGTCGCCGACTACCAGCGCTACACGGCCCAGCGCAGCGAGGCCACGGTGCGCGGCGCCCTCGAGGACAACAACGCGCAGCGCCTGCTCCTCCTGGGCGTGGGCGCCGCGGCGCTCGCGCTAGCCGTCGCGGCGGCCTATGCCGTCTCCCGATCCATCATCACGCCGATCCACCGCGCGGTCCACCTGGCCGAGTCGGTGGCGGACGGCGATCTGTCCCTGCGCCTGGCCGTGGACGGCAAGGACGAGGTGTCGCAGCTGCTGCGCGCGCTGACCCGCATGAACGGCAACCTGGGCGACATCGTCCGCACCGTGCGGGGAGGCAGCGACTCCATCGCCGCGGGCAGCGGTCAGATCGCGGTCGGCAACGCGGACCTGAGTTCCCGCACCGAGCGCCAGGCCGGTGCGCTGCAGGAGACCGCGGCCACCATGCGCGAACTCAGCCGGATGGTGGCGCGCAATGCCGAGCATGCGGACGCCGCCAGGGGGCTTACCCAGGAGGCGGCCTCCGCCGTGGCGGGCGGCGATCAGGCGGTCGGCCAGGTGGCCCAGGCCATGGACGCGATCCGGTCCAGTTCGGAGCGCATCATGGCGATCACCGGCGTCATCGACGGCATCGCCTTCCAGACCAACCTGCTGGCGCTCAACGCCGCCGTGGAGGCGGCCCGGGCGGGCGAGCAGGGCCGCGGATTCGCGGTCGTCGCCGCGGAGGTCCGCGGCCTGGCCCGCCGCTGCGCCGAAGCAGCCAAGGAGATCTCCACGCTCATCCGGGACAGCGCCGAGCAGGTGCGCGACGGCGCCGACCGCGTCGATGCGGCGGGGGCGGCCATGCGCGGCGTCGTCACCTCGATCGGCAAGGTGTCGGCACTCGTCGACGAGATCGCGGACGACAGCCGGCGCCAGAGCGCCGGCGTCTCGCAGGTCGGCGCCGCGGTGGCCAGCATCGACGACGTCACGCAGCAGAACGTGGCCCTCGTCGAGGAAAGCGCCGCCGCTTCGGAAAGCCTGAGCGCGCAGGCGCGCGCCCTGAACGAGATCGTCGCGAAGTTCCAGTTGCCCGCCCTCGGCGCGGTCTGACTCGCCCCAGGAATCAGCCATGCCGTCCATCCTCATCGTCGACGACAACATCCACCTGATCGCCCTGATGGGCAGGATGCTGGAACCGCTGGCGCACGTCGCCTTCGCCACCAGCGGCGAAGCGGCCTTGCGCCAGATGCGGACCTGCCGTCCGGACCTGGTCCTCCTGGACGAGGAGATGCCCGGCATGTCCGGCATCCGGGTCTGCGAGGCGATGCGGGACGATCCCTCGCTGGCCGCGATCCCGGTGATGTTCGTCACCGGCCACGGCGGCGCGGAGGCGGAGGTGCGGGCGCTGACGACCGGCGCGGTCGACTTCATCGCGAAGCCGGTGCATGAGGCCGTCCTGCTGGCGCGCGTGCGCACGCAGCTCAGGCTCAAGAGCCTGTCGGATCAACTGCTGCGATCCGCCACGCTGGACGGGCTGACCGGCCTCACGAACCGCGGCGAACTCGACCGCCGCCTGTCCCTGGAATGGGGTCGCGCCGCGCGCGCGGGCTCCACGCTGTCACTCGTGATGGTGGATGTCGATCACTTCAAGCGCTACAACGACCACTACGGCCACCCTGCCGGCGATCGCTGCCTCCAGGCCGTCGCGCGGGTGATCGGGGACCAGGCCAGGCGGGCCACCGACCTGGCGGCGCGTTTCGGCGGCGAGGAGTTCGCCGTGCTGCTGCCAGAGACCTCGGCCACGCATGCGCAGGATGCGGCGGAACGCCTGCGGACCGAGGTCTCGGCGCTGAAGCTGCCCCACGCGATGTCGACGACCGGCGCCTGCGTGACGGTGAGCCTCGGCGTGGCGACCTGCCGCCCCCTGCCGGGCGCGACGGCGGACGGCGTGGGCCAGTTCATCGAACTCGCGGATCGCGCGCTGTATGCGGCCAAGTCCCTGGGACGGAACCGGGTCTGCGTGTCCAAGGGCCATCCCGACTGCGCGGCGGACCCTGCCCCACCGTGCGGCACGGCGGCGGAGCTGCAGGCATGAGCGCGCGGCGGGCCGCCACCCTCGCGGACGGCGTCGGGAAGCCGGGCCGGTCTTCGATGCTGGGCGTCCTGCTGATGGTCGTCGCGGCCCTGTGCTGCGGCGTGCTCGGCTACCTCGTGCAGGCGACCCACAACCGGCTGGACGCCGAGGAACGCTTCGCCGTCATCTCCCATCGCGTGGCCCGGCAGATCGTGGAGCGGATGCACCGCTACGAATATGGCCTGCGCGGCGCCCGAGGGGTCGCCGTCGCCGCCGACGGGCGCCTGACGCGCGCCGAGTTCTCGCGCTACGCCGCCTCGCGCCAGATCGACCGGGAGTTCCCCGGCGCCCGCGGCTTCGGCATCGTGCTGCGCGTGCCGGAACCGGCGGAGCAGGACTTCGTCAGGAACCGCCGCGAACTGGATTCGCCCGACTTCAGCATCCGCAGCCTCGGCGCCCACGACGGCGACCGCTTCGTCATCACCTTCGTCGAGCCGGCGGCGCGCAATCGCGAGGCGCTCGGCCTGGACATCGGCTCGGAATCGGCGCGGCGTGCGGCGGCACTGGCGTCCGCCGCCAGCCGTGAAGCGACCTTGACCGCCCCGCTGACGCTGGTGCAGGCCAGCGGCAGCCGATCAGGCGGCTTGCTCCTGCTGCTGCCGATCCATCGACCCGGACCCGCCGACGGCCAGTTCGACCAGCCGCGCGAGCAGCTGGTGGGCTGGTCCTATGCGCCGCTCCTGATCGAGGAGGTGCTCCAGGGGCTGGACACCGAGGAGGACCGGTATCAACTCTCCCTCTACGACGCCGACCACGATGCGCAACGACCCTTTTTCACGGACCGTCATGCCCCGGACACCGGGGCCGGCGATCTGCGCCCGCGGGTCAGCATCCCGATCTACGGCCGGCGATGGGAGGCGGCGCTCCGGCCGACCCCGGCCTTCTTCGCCTCGCTGCATCAACCCTCGCCGCGCTCACAGGGACTGTTCGCGCTGTTGCTCGGCGCGGCCGTGGCCGCGCTGATCGCCACGGTCGTCCAGCTGAACGACCGCACGCGCGGGCATCGCCTCGAGCAGGCCCGGCGGGCCGCCATCGTCGAAGGCAGCGCGGACGCCATCGTCGTGCAGACCCTCTCCGGCACCATCACCGACTGGAACGAAGGGGCCGAGCGCCTGTTCGGCTATGCCAAGACCGAGGCCAAGGGCAGGACCGCGACCGCCCTGCTGCTGCCTCCGGCGCTGGAAGCCGAGGACGCTGCGATCCGCGAGACGGTGGCGCAGGGCGGTCGCGTGCAGGTCTTCGAGACGGTGCGCCGCGCCCGGGACGGGACGCTGATCCCGGTTTCCGTCACGGCGTCGCCGATCCGGGACGACTCGGGCGCGGTCGTTGGCGCGGCCAAGATCCTGCGCGACGTGCGCGATGCCAAGGCGACCGAGCAGCGCATGCGGGACCTCAACGCCTCGCTGGAGGAACAGGTGCGGGAGCGGACCGGACTGCTGGCCGAGGCCATGCGGGAAGCGAGGGAGGCGAACGAGGCGAAGAGCCGCTTCCTCGCCAATATCAGCCACGAGATCCGCACGCCGATGAACGCGGTGATCGGCATGACGCACCTGCTGGGCAAGACCCGCCTCGACGACGAGCAGACCGGCATGCTGAACCGCGTGAGCACTGCGGGGAAGACCCTGCTGGCGCTGCTCAACGACGTGCTGGACCTCTCCAAGATCGAGGCGAGACAGATGGTGCTGGAGACGGCACCCTTCCGTCTCCAGCAGGTCATCGGCGACATCGCCTCCATCGCCGCGGTGTCCGCGGAGCAACGCGACATCCGGTTCCGCCTCGTGAGCGACGCCCCCGACACGCTGGTGGTCGTCGGCGACAGGACGCGCTTCGGTCAGGTGCTGCTGAACCTGCTGACGAACGCCATCAAGTTCACCTCGCACGGCAGTGTCGCCCTGGACATCCGCACGGCCCGCCCGGATGACCGCGGACGACTGCCGATCACGGTCACCGTCACCGACACCGGCATCGGCATTCCGCAGGACGTGCAACAGCGGCTCTTCCAACCTTTCGTCCAGGCGGACACGTCCACGACGCGGCGATTCGGCGGCACCGGGCTCGGCTTGTCCATCGTCCGCCAGCTGGTGGACCTGATGGGCGGCGCCATCGCGCTCCGAAGCGAGCCGGGGGTCGGCAGCGTCTTCGAGATCCGCATCGCGCTGCCCACGGCCGCTTCGGCGCTGTCGGCCCCCGTCGTCGCCGGACACGCCGACCGCGCATCGACGGCCCTGGCCGGCCGCGCCATCCTGGTGGTCGACGACAACGCGCTCAACCGGGAAGTGGCGGCGCGGATCCTGCGCGCGTCCGGCGCGATCGTGTCGATGGCGGCCAACGGCCAGGAGGCGGTGACGGCGGTCGAGGGGATGGTCCACGACGGCGCCCGGCGCCTGGACGCCATCCTCATGGACGTGCAGATGCCGGTCATGGATGGCCTGGAGGCCACCCGGCGTCTGCGCGCCATGCCGGGGCGAAGCGGCGGTCTCCCGATCATCGGCCTGACTGCGGGGGTCTCGAGCGACGAGCGCTCGGCGGCGCTCGCCGCCGGCATGAATGCCGTGGTGGGCAAGCCTTTCGATCCTGAAATGCTGGCGGACACCGTGGCCGGGCATCTGACCCCCGGTCCTGTGCCGGGCGCCGCGGGCGACAGTCCGCCTGCGGCCCTGCCCGCGCCCGGCCCGCACCTCGCGGCCGTTGACGACTGGCCCGGCCTGGCCCTGCTGGATCCCCACCTCTCGTGGCGGAATCTGGGCGGTGATCGGCAGATGCTGCGCCGCATGGTGCAGAGCCTGCTGAAGACACTGGAGGACAACGCGGCGCTGCTTGCCAGACATGACGAGGACCCCCAAGCCTGGCTCGCGCACGCGGCGGCGCTGCACGATTTCAAATCGATCGCCGGCACCCTGGGCGGGCGGGAACTCCAGGAGTCCGCCTCGGCCGCCGAGCAACTCATCCGTCAGGACCGACGGCAGGCGGCGCGGGAGCCCTTGCTCCAGCTGGAACAACTCGGTCGGAGGCTGCAGGCGTCGGTGCGTCTGCTCCTGCCTGAGGCCGTGGCCGACGGACGCGGCGGGGCCGGCGATGCCGGGACGCCCGTCCGTGCTGTCCCGTTCCCGCTGGCAGAGGCCGGCGATCTGCGCCTCCTGATGGCTCATCTGGCCGACATGTAGGGCATCACCGTACGAGCGTTTCCATGAAGTTCGTCTAGAGAATGTCCCTGGCGGTTTCTAGAGTCTTCCCATGACGTCGGGTTTCGGTGCACGAGAGGTGACGGGACCCCAGACGCCGCTTCCAGGGGAGAAACATGGACAACAACGCCTTGCCCGCAGTACCCCACCTCGACGTCCTGGAGCCAGGGCCACCCAGCGCCCAGGGCATCTACTTCCTGATCGCGGCAGCCCTCTCAGTCGTGCTGATGGCGGGCATGACGCTGTATTACGGCTTGAAAGACCGGCAGGCCGTCGAGAACAACGGACTGGATGCGCAAGTCCAAGCCGTGCTGCGCCAGGAGGCGCGCGCGGAGGTGTTCGAGGACATCGCCCGCGACACCGTCATCCTGCTGATTGCGCAAGGAGCGGGCTTCATGATCTGGCGGGCATCCGGAAGAAAGCATCTCGCCCGCACACGCCGGTGGCAGGAGCAGCTGGCGCGCGTCGCTTCCACCGACGTCGCCACGGGACTGCTCAACCGCGCCGGCCTGCAGGGCGTGCTCCAGACGCGGCTGAAAGAGGATCGGATGCAGTGGCTGGTGCTGGTCGGCATTGACGGCCTGAAGGCGGTCAACGACCTCCATGGACATCGCGCGGGTGACGCCATCATCGAGCGGGTCGCCCGACGGCTCATGAAAGTGTTCGAGGCGTCGAGTGCGATGGCGCGCACCGGCGGCGACGAATTCGGCCTGCTGCTGCCGGCATCGCTCCAGGAGCCGCTGACGGAATCGCTGATGTCGCTCCGTGCGTCGATGGGCGTGCCTATCCTCCACGAGAGTCTGCGCCTTGTGCCGTCGGTGAGCGTCGGGGCCGCGCTGCTGGATCACGCGAACACGCCGTCGGAAGCACTGCGCATGGCCCATGTGGCCTTGCAGGCTGCGAAGGCGGATGGGCCGGGCGGGCTCGCCATCTTCGATCCCTCCCAGGATCGCGAGGCGTGCCGCATCCATCGCTTGAGGCGCGACCTGATCGACGCCGTGGAGCGCAACGAGCTGGAGGTGGTCTACCAACCCATCCTCGACAAGGAAGGTCGCCCGGTGGCCGCCGAGGCACTCGCGCGCTGGCGACACGCCACGCTCGGACCGATCGCGCCCGACGTCTTCATTCCGCTGGCCGAGTCCAGCGGCTGCATCCACACCCTCGGCCTGAACGTCATGCGCCGCGTCTGCGCGGATCTGGCCGCGATGCGCGCGGATGGCGTGCCGATCCAGCGGATCGCAGTCAATCTCTCGGCCCTCCAGCTCCGCGAGCCGGACCTGGTGACCGCGCTGTGCGCCATGGTCGAGGAGGCCGGCCTGATGCCGGGAGACATCGAAATCGAGCTGACCGAGTCGGCCGCGATGAGCGAGGACGGCCGCGCGCAGCGCCCGCTGACCGACCTGTATGCGCGCGGGTTCTCGCTGGCGATCGACGACTTCGGGACAGGGCATTCATCGCTCAGCCGTCTGCAGCGCCTGCCGGTCAAGAAGCTGAAGATCGACCGGTCGTTCGTCCGAGGGGCCGACAGTCCGTGCGGCGCGGTGCTGCTGGAGACGATGCTGACGCTGGCCGGCAGGCTGGGCCTCCGGTCGGTGTGCGAAGGCGTCGAGACGCTGGAGCAGTTCGAGCTTCTGCGATCCAAGGGATGCGATCTCTTTCAGGGCTACTACTTCGCGCGTCCCATGTCGGTCGACGATCTGAGAGCCGGCATCGCCAAGGGTTCCGCCCGTCCGTGGCCGCTGCGAGTCCCGGCGCTTCAGCCCTGAGGCGTCGCAAGCGCCAGGATGGGGGCCGCCATCCGCGCCGCCGCGCCGCGATGCGCGGCAGCGAAGGCCGTGGCCGATGCAGCCATGGCGTCGCGCTCATCGGACCTCGTGAGCAAGGCGAGCGCCTGCGCCAGTCCTTGCGGCAAGGTCTCGACGCGGCGCGCGGCGCCGGCCTGCAGGGACAACTCCGCCGCCTCGGCGAAGTTGAAGGTGTGCGGTCCCATGAACAGCGGCACGCCGCAGGCAGCCGTCTCGATCAGGTTCTGGCCGCCGAGCTTCTCGAAGCTGCCGCCGAGCAGGGCGACGTCGGCCAGGCCGTAGTACAGCGCCATCTCGCGCATCGAGTCGCCCAGCCACACGTCCGCCACGGCCGCGCTCGACGGCGGCGCAAGGTCGCTGGCGCCGAAGGCGCTGCGCCGCGCGAGCGTGAGGCCCGCCCCGGTCACCATCGCGGCGATCTCGTCGAAACGCTGCGGGTGCCTCGGCACGACCAGCAGCAGCGGTGAACCCGCTTGCGCCCGCGCTGGCGCGGCAGCCTGCCACGCGGCCAGCATCGCCGCCTCCTCGCCTTCGCGCGACACGGCCAGCATGAGCACGGGTCGATTCAACGCGGCGCGCCAGGCGCGGCCTCGCGCAAGCAGGGCCTCATCGGGCTGGAGGTCAAACTTCAGGTTGCCGCAGACGCGCACGTCCTCGACCCCGGCCTGCCGCAGGCGGTCGGCATCGGCGGCCGTCTGCGCGAGCGCCAGCCGCAGGCTGCGCGCCGCCGGCGCGAGCAGCGCCTTGAACTTCTCGCCGCGACGCAGGCTGCGCGCGGACAGCCGCGCGTTCGCGAGGACCATCGGCACGCCCGCCTTCCGCGTCTCGTGCTGCACGTTGGGCCAGATCTCGGTTTCCATCAGCACGCCGACCGCCGGCCGCGTCCGCGTCAGGAAGCGGCGCACCGCGCCCGGCGTGTCGAAGGGCAGCCAGCGCTGCGTGTCGCCCTCGCGCAGCAGCGCGCGGCCAGCCTCCCGGCCGGTCGCCGTCGTGTGCGTGAGCAGCAGCCGCATGCCGGGCCGCTCCTGGCGCAGCCGCTCGATCAGCGCCGCGGCTGCGCGCGTCTCGCCGAGCGAGACCGCATGCACCCAGATCGCGCCCGGCGCGATCGCCTCGCCGAAGCCGAAGCGCTCGCCCGGATGCACCGCGTACAGCGGCTCCTGACGTCCGCGCAGGAACAGGCGCAGGACGTACGCCGGCGAGGCGAGCCTCAGCACCGTGCTGAAGACGCCGCGCGCCAGGCGCTCCTTGAACGAATCGGCGGGCAAGGGACGATGCAACGGACGATCAGTGCCCGGACGTGAAGGTGATGTCCGGCTTCACGCGCTGGAGCTGGGCCAGCACTTCCTTCTGGATGCGCTCCAGCGCTTCCTGCGTGTGGCCTTCGAAGCGCAGCACCAGCACCGGCGTCGTGTTGGACGCGCGCACCAGGCCGAAGCCGTCGTCGTACTCCACGCGGATGCCGTCGATCGTGATGATGTCCTTGGCGTTCGGGAACTCGGCGATCTCCTTGAGCTTGGCGACGACCTCGTGGTGCTCGCCTTCCTTGCAGGGGACGTTCAGTTCCGGCGTGTTGACGCTGTTGGGCAGGTCGTTCAGGACCTTGCTCGGGTCGTCGCTGCGCGACAGGATCTCCAGCATGCGCGCGGCGGTGTACATCGCGTCGTCGAAGCCGTACCAGCGCTCGGCGAAGAAGATGTGGCCCGAGAGTTCGCCGGCCAGCGGGGCGCCGGTTTCCTTCAGCTTGGCCTTGGCCAGCGAATGGCCCGTCATCCACATCAGCGGCTTGCCGCCGTGTTCCTCGATCCACGGGCCCAGGCGTTGCGAGCACTTGACGTCGAAGATGATCTCCGAGCCCGGCAGGCGCGTCAGGATGTCCGCGGCGATCAGCATGATCTGGCGGTCCGGCATGATCATCGTGCCGTCCTTGGTGACGATGCCCAGGCGGTCGCCGTCACCGTCGAAGGCCAGGCCCAGCTCGGCGTCGGTGGCGTGCACGATGCGCTTGAGGTCCTCGAGGTTCTCGGGACGCGACGGATCCGGATGGTGGTTGGGGAAGTCGCCGTCCACCTTCGAGAAGATGTCCACCACCTCGCAGCCGAGCGCGCGCAGGATCGCCGGCGCGGTCGCGCCCGGGATGCCGTTGCCGCTGTCGACCACCACCTTCATCGGACGCGAGAGCTTCGCGTCCTTGACGATGCGGTGGGTGTACTCGGCGATGACGTCCATCTGCCCCACGCGGCCGTTGCCGGTGGCGTAGTCCTCGGCCTCGATGCGGCGCTTCAGGCCCTGGATCTGCTCGCCGTAGACGGCGGCCCCCTTCAGCACCATCTTGAAGCCGTTGTAATCCTTCGGGTTGTGGCTGCCCGTGACCATGATGCCGGAGTTGCACCCCTGCTTGCCGCGCGTCGCGGCGACGTAGTACAGCATCGGCGTCGTGACGGCGCCGATGTCGACGACGTCCAGCCCCGTCGACTTCAGACCACGGATCAGCGCGTCCACCAGCGACGGGCCCGACAGGCGACCGTCACGACCGACGGCGACCGCCTTTTCACCCGCGTTGATCGCTTCGGTGCCGAAGGACTTGCCGAGGTGCTCGGCGAGCGTCTCGTCCAGCGTCTTGCCCACGACGCCGCGGATGTCGTAAGCCTTGAAGATGGAGGCGTGAACTTGCATGTGCTTCCTTGCAGGAATGGATGGTGATTTGAAACTGGGGCGCATTGTAGGCAGCGCCTTTGAGGCCTCCGTGTAACCCGGTGCACGGAGGCCGGAAGAGGGCAATTCCCGGGCCAGGGAACGAGATCCGACGGAGACCGGGCGATCGGGAACCGGCCAGGGGCCCCTTTTCTCCATGTCCCTCCTTTGTCGGCCGCCCCGGCCGACAAATTCCTTCCTGATACTTCCGAAAAGGGGCCCCTGGCCGGTTCCCTCCGCACGTCTCGTGGTGGGCGGCGAGGTCGGAGGGAGATGTCCGGAAACGGCGAGAACCGTCGGACACCGCCTCCTATGATCCTTGCCATGGACTTCCTCCTGGACCCCGACCACTGCTACCCCGCCCTGCTGGCGCGGGACGCCCGCTTCGACGGTCAATGGTTCGTCGGCGTGACCTCGACCGGCGTCTATTGCCGTCCGATCTGCCGGGTGCGCGCGCCGCGGCGCGAGAACTGCCGCTTCTTCCCCAGCGCGACATTGGCCGAGGCCGCACGCTTCCGCCCCTGCCTGAAGTGCCGCCCCGAATTGGCGCCCGCCGCACGTCCCTGGAGCACCATGGACGCCGCCGAGGTGCTGGCCCGCGAAGCCGCCCGCTGGCTCGACGAATGCGCGCCGGAAGACGCCTCGCTCCCAGCACTCGCCGCCCATCTGGGCGTCAGCGAGCGCCACGTGCGCCGCGTCTTCACCACCGTGCACGGCGTGGCCCCGCTGCAGTATCTGCAGACGCGCCGGCTGCTGCTGGCCAAACAGCTGCTGACCGACACGCATCTGCCGATCGGCGAGGTCGCGCTCGCCGCCGGCTTCTCCAGCCTGCGCCGCTTCAACGCCGCCTTCCAGGAGCACTACCGGCTGAGCCCGTCCGCGCTGCGCAAGGGCGGCGTCGATGCGGAAAACGGCGTGGCCCGCGCGGCCCGCTTGTCCGGCGTTTCCGGCGTTTCCGGCGTTTCCGGCCTTTCCGGGGTTGCCCGCATGCCCGGCATGGCGCCCGGTACCGCGTTGGGGACCGCCGAGCTGCGCCTGGACCTGCGGCCGCCGTTGCTGAGTTCCGCGCTGCTGAACTTCCTCGCCGCCCGCGCGGTGCCGGGCGTCGAGCAGGTCGATGTCGAGCGCCTGTCGCTGTCGCGCAGCGTGCGCCTGGCGCGTCCGGGCCAGCCGGACGTGCTGGGCTGGCTGTCGGTGCGTCTGCCCGCGGACGGCGACGAACGTCCGCGCGTGCGCGTGTCGCTGAGCCCGTCGCTGTGGCCCGTGATCGCGCCGCTGATGCCGCGCCTGCGCCGCTGGCTGGACCTCGACGCCGACCCGCAGGCCATCGCGGACGCGCTCGGAGGAACGCTCGGCCCCGCTGCGGCGGGCTTGCGGCTGCCGGGGTCGCTGGACCGCTTCGAACTCGCGATCCGCGCCGTGCTCGGCCAGCAGATCACCGTCGCCGCGGCCCGCACCCTCGCCACCCGCCTGATCGCCCGCTTCGGGGACCCCTTGCCCGATGCCGCCGGCGCGCCCCCCGGCGTGACGCACGTGTTCCCGACGCCGGCCACACTGGCCGCCGCGACGGTCGACGACGTCGCGCCGATCGGCATGCCCGGGCGCCGCGCCGAAGCGTTGATCCACCTCGCGCGCCGATGGCCGACGCTGGCCTTCGCCCTCGGGCGCGGCACCGTGGAGGAGGCCATCGCGGAACTAGCCGCCCTGCCCGGCCTCGGCCCCTGGACGGCGCACTACATGCTGATGCGCGGCTGGAGCTGGCCCGACGCCTACCTGCCGGGCGACGTGGTCCTGAAGCAATGCCTCGAGGAACGTGCCGGCCAGCCGCTGCGCCCCCGCGAGCTGATCGCTGCCGCCGAGCATTTCGCGCCTTACCGCAGCTACGCCGTGTTGCAACTATGGCGGGATGCCGCGCTCAAACCCAAGGTCAAGCCCGTCAAAGGAAGCACGCCATGAAGTCGACGCACACCGCCTGGACCGAGACCGACTCCCCGCTCGGCCGCCTGCTGATCGCCCGCAATGCCGAGGGCCTGTCGGGCCTGTGGTTCGAGGATCAGAAGTACCACCCGGGCGCGCTCGCCGCGCCTCGCGACGATGACGACGCGCTGCTGCGAGCCACGGTTGCGGCGATGAAGGACTACTTCGCCGGCCGTGCCGCGACGCTGCCGCCGCTGTCCCCGACGGGCACCCGTTTCCAGGAGGACGTCTGGCGGGCGCTGCTCGGCATCCCGGCGGGCGAGACGGTGACCTACGCCCAGCTCGCCGCCCGCCTGGGGCGGCCCGAGGCGGTGCGTGCGGTCGCGGCGGCGGTGGGCCGCAACCCGGTCTCCGTGCTGATCCCCTGCCACCGCGTCCTCGGTGCCGACGGCAGCCTGACCGGCTATGCCGGCGGTCTGCACCGCAAGGAAGCCCTGCTGACAATCGAAGGCGGCCTGCCCGCTAAGCTGCGCCCCTCGGTGGCATCTTCACCGACCTCCCCGCCGCCGTCCTCGCCGACGTCCTCGCCGACGGAGACTCCGCCCGGTCAGACGGCGACGCGCCGTCCCGGCAGGCAACACAACCAGCAAAAGGCCCCCGCGTGAAGCGAAGCGACCTGATCGAACTGCTCGTCCTGGCCGCCATCTGGGGCGCCTCGTTCCTGTTCATGCGGGTGGCCGCGCCCGAGTTCGGCGCGGTGGCGACGGCCGCCGTGCGCGTCGCCGGCGCCTCGTTGTTCCTGATCCCGCTGCTGGGCCTGCGCGAGGGCCTCGGCGACCTGCGCACCCATTGGAAGGGCCTGCTGCTGGTCGGGCTGCTCAACAGCGCCTTCCCCTTCGCGCTGTTCAGCTTCGCCGCGCTGTCGATCAACGCCGGCCTGTCGAGCATCCTCAACGCCACCACGCCGATGTGGGGCGCGCTGGTCGCCTGGGCCTGGTTCGGTCAAC
The DNA here is from genome assembly GCA_946886855.1 of uncultured Roseateles sp. The sequence continues at coordinate 30,380 of CAMPJJ010000047.1, forward strand.
GCCTGGACGGATCGCGCCTGCTGGGCCTGGCGCTGGGTTTCGCCGGCGTCGTGCTGCTGGCCTGGGACAAGGCCTCGTTCAAGCCCGGCGGCAGCGGCTTCGCGATCGTCGCCTGCCTGATCGCCGCGCTGAGCTACGGCATCGCCGCCAGCGCGACCAAGCGCTACCTGACCGGGGCCAGCCCGCTGGCCGTCGCCACCGGCAGCCAGTTCGCCGCCGCGCTGCTGCTCGCCTGGCCGGCCTGGTCGCTGCGGCCCGCCGCGCTGCCCAGCGGCCACGCGTGGGGCGCCGTCGCCCTGCTCGCGCTGCTGTGCACCGGCATCGCCTACATCCTGTTCTTCCGGCTCATGAAGCGCGTCGGCCCGACCAACACGATCTCGGTGACCTTCCTGATCCCGGTCTTCGGCCTGCTGTGGGGCTGGATCTTCCTCGGCGAGACGCTGAACGCCAGCATGGCCGCCGGCTGCCTGGTGGTGCTGCTGGGCACCGCCCTCGCGGTGGGCGTGATCAAGCTGCCTTCGCCGACGCCTCCAGCGACGTCCTGAGGATACGGTCCGACAAGCCCGGCGCCGCGCCCGCGCAGGCCCGGGCCAGGATCATCCCGCCGACCATCGTCGACAGCACGCCGATGGCGCGCGCCTCGTCCTCCGCGGTCGGCGCGTCGACCACGCTGCCGTCGGGCCGGTGTGTGGCCAGCTCGCGCAGGTAGGCGGCGATGCCGGAGCTCATCGATTCGCGCAGCAGGCCGCCCTCGCGCGCCGCGTCGACGGCCAACGCCGCCATCGGGCAGCCGGCGCCGGGCGCGTCGCGGTGCGCCGCGCCGAAATAGCGCTTGAGGAACGGCTGGTAGTCGCCGCCGTGTTTCTCAAGCTGCGATCCCAGCCGCGCGAGCGAGCTTTCGAAGGCCACGTCGCAGGCCTCGGCCGCGAGCGTCTCCTTCGAGGCGAAGCGTCCGTAGAAGCCGCCATGCGTGAAGCCGGCCTCGCGGGAGATCACCGCCAGGCCGACGCCGGACACGCCGCGCTCGCGGTACAGCCTGGACGCCGCGTCCACCAGCGCCTGGCGGTTGACGGCGGATTGCTCTTTGGTGACTTTCATGATGAGCACCATTGTAGGAACCGCGACCGCCACTGCCGTCGCAGGCGCAAAGCCACAATTTTGAAGAGGGTCATCATCAAATCTGCGGCGCGCATCGGGAATCCCGATACGATGGCGGCCATCATCAAAAGGCGCCCCTGGAAGGATACTCCCGCATGCTTGCCGCCGCCCTGTCCCGCCGCTTGACCCACCGGGGTCTCCACTTCAGCTGGGTGATCGCCGGGCTGACCTTCCTGACGATGCTCTTCATGTCGGCGGCGCTGGGGCTGCCCGGCGCGATGCTGCAGCCGCTGGCGCAGGAGTTCGGCTGGTCCACCAGCCAGATCTCGTCGGCGCTGGCCTTGCGATTCGCGCTGTTCGGGCTGATGGGGCCCTTCGCGGCGGTGCTGATGGAGCGCTTCGGCGTGCGGGCCGTGGTCAGCGTGGCGCTGGGCCTGGTCGGCGGCGGCATGCTGCTGGCGGGACTGGTCACGCAGCTGTGGCATCTCGTCGTGCTGTGGGGCGTGGTGTTGGGACTGGGCAGCGGGATGACGGCGCTGGTGCTCGGCGCCATCGTGTCCAACCGCTGGTTCGCGACCCGCAAGGGCCTGATCATGGGCATCCTGACCGCGAGCGCCGCGACCGGGCAGCTGATCTGCCTACCCATCGCCGCCTGGATGATCGAGCGCTGGGGGTGGCGCGCGCCGCTGCTGCCGCTGGCCGTGCTGTGCCTGGCGGTGATGAGCCTGGTGCTGCTGTTCATGCGCGACCGGCCGTCCGACATGGGCCTGGCACCGTACGGCGCCGATCCGGCCGCCGCTGCCCCGGCGGGTCCCGTGGGTTCGGCGGCGGGTCCGGCGGCGGCGCCCGCGGCGAAGGTGGGCTGGCTCACGCCGTTCACCGCGCTGCGCGAAGCGTCGACCCAGCCGACCTTCTGGCTGCTGTTCGGCACCTTCTTCATCTGCGGGCTGTCGACCAACGGCCTGGTGCAGACCCACTTCATCTCGCTGTGCGGCGATTACGGCCTGGCGGCGGTGCCGGCGGCCTCGGTGCTGGCGATGATGGGGATCTTCGATTTCATCGGCACGATCCTGTCGGGCTGGCTCAGCGACCGCTATGACACGCGCAAGCTGCTGTGCTGGTACTACGCGCTGCGCGGGCTGTCGCTGCTGTGGCTGCCGAATGCGGAGTTCACGCTTTACGGGCTGTCGCTGTTCGCGGTGTTCTATGGACTGGACTGGATCGCGACGGTGCCGCCGACGGTGCGCCTGACGGCAGAGCGCTTCGGCGCGGCGAAGGTCGGCATGGTGTTCGGCTGGATCTTCGCGGGCCACCAGATCGGCGCGGCGGTCGCGGCCTACGGCGCGGGGCTGAGCCGCAGCCTGCTGCTGAGCTATTCCCCGGCGCTGTACGTCGCCGGCGCGGCCTGCCTGCTGGCGGCGGTCATGGCGATGGTGATCCGTCGGAAGACGGTCGCTGCGAGCTGAGCCTCCAATGACATCGGGGCGCGAAGGCCCCGATACAGCGTGCATCGAAGGGACGGTTCGCCGTCCCTTTGTTCATTCCGCCGCGACCGCATCCGGCGGCGCGGCAAGCAGCGCTTGAAGGCCTTCCTCGTCGAGCACCGTGACCCCCAGTTCGCGCGCCTTGTCGAGCTTGGAACCCGCCTCCTCGCCCGCGATCACGTAGCTGGTCTTCTTCGACACCGAGCCGCTGACCTTGCCGCCGGCGGCCTCGATCAGTTCCTTGGCCTCGTCGCGCGACAGCGTCGGCAGCGTGCCGGTCAGCACCAGCGTCTTGCCGGCCAGCGGCTGCGGTCCGGCGGGCGCCGCGGCGGCCCCTTCCGACTGCGGGAATTCGACGCCAGCGGCGAGCAGCTGCTCGACGACCTCGCGGTTGTGCGCCTCGGCGAAGAACGCCGCGATGCTCTTCGCGACGATCGGTCCGACGTCCTTGACCGCCAGCAGCTGCTCCTCGGTCGCGCCCATCAGCGCGTCCAGGTTGCCGAAATGCTTGGCCAGATCCTTCGCCGTGGTCTCGCCGACCTGCCGGATGCCCAGCGCGAACAGGAAGCGCGCCATCGTCGTGCGCTTGCTCTTCTCCAGCGCGTCGATCAGGTTCAGCGCGCTCCGGTCCCCCATGCGTTCCAGCGCGGTGAGCTTGGCCACGCCGAGCTTGTAGAGCCCCGGCAGGCTGGTGACGATGCTGCCGTCGACGAGTTGGTCGACGAGCTTGTCGCCCAGGCCCTCGATGTCCATCGCGCGCCGTCCAGCGAAGTGGAGCATCGCCTGCTTGCGCTGCGCCGGGCAGAAGATGCCGCCGCTGCAGCGATGGTCGATGCCGCCCTTCTCGCGCACGACGTCGCTCGCGCAGATCGGGCAGTGCTTGGGCATGCGGAAGTTGGGCACGTAGGTCGCCCGCGTCGCGTCGACCTTGCCGACGACCTCCGGGATCACGTCGCCGGCGCGCCGGATGATCACCTGGTCGCCGACGCGGATGCCCTTGCGGCGCATCTCGAAGAGGTTGTGCAGCGTCGCGTTGCTGACCGTGGTGCCGCCGACGAAGACCGGTTCCAGTTTCGCCACCGGCGTCAGCTTGCCGGTGCGTCCGACCTGGATGTCGATGCGGTCGAGCTTCGTGACCTGCTCCTGCGCCGGGTACTTGTGCGCCACCGCCCAGCGCGGCTCGCGCGAGACGAAACCCAGGCGCCGCTGCAGCTCGCGGCTGTTGACCTTGTAGACCACGCCGTCGATGTCGAAGGGCAGCGCGTCGCGCTTCTCGCCGACGCGGCGATGGAAGGCCACCAGCCCCTCGGCGCCGCGCACCACCGCGCGGTCCTCGCAGACCGGCAGGCCGTAGCGCTGAAGCGCATCCAGCATCGCGCCGTGCGTGGCGGGGATGTCCCAGCCCTGCGTCTCGCCGATGCCATAGGCGAAGAAGCTCAGCGGGCGCTGCCGCACCAGCGCCGGATCCAGCTGCCGGATCGCGCCGGCGGCCGTGTTGCGCGGGTTGACGAAGGTCTTCTCGTTCGCGGCGCGCTGGCGCTCGTTGAGCGCCTCGAAATCGTCGCGACGCATGTAGGCCTCGCCGCGCACTTCCAGCACCGCCGCCTTCGCGCCCTCGCCTTTGAGCTTCAACGGGATCTGCTGGATGGTGCGCACGTTCTGCGTCACGTCCTCGCCGGTCTCGCCGTTGCCGCGCGTGGCGGCCTGCACCAGCACGCCGTGCTCGTAGCGCAGGCTGATCGCCAATCCGTCGAACTTGAGTTCGGCCGCGTACTCGACCGGCGCGGCGTTCTCGCCCAGGTCCAGCTCGCGGCGCACGCGCGCGTCGAAGTTCTCGGCGCCGCTGGCCTCGGTGTCGGTCTCGGTGCGGATCGACAGCATCGGCACCACGTGCTTCACCGGCTCGAAGCCGTCCAGCACCTGCCCGCCCACACGCTGCGTCGGCGAGTCCGGCGTCAGCAGCGCCGGGAACGCGGCCTCGATCGCCTGCAGTTCCTGGAACAGCTTGTCGTACTCGGCATCGGGCAGCGACGGGGTGTCGAGCACGTAGTACAGGTGGGCATGGTGATGCAGCAGCTCACGGAGCGCGGCGGCGCGCGCGGCGGCCTGCGCGGCGGTGAGGGAGGACACGGGCGTCGGCGCAGAAGTGGGCGTGGGGGTGGGCGTGGGAGTGGGCGTGGAAGGCGGCACGTCAGTCGGCACGGGATGGGACCTCGAGGGAGTCATGCGCGCATTGTGGCGCACCCCCACTGAGCCGGCGCCGGTCACGACCGGCCCCCTCCCCGCACCACCCCCTCGAGAAGGAAAGCCAGTTCCATGAAAGCCAACGCGTCCGCGGTCGCCCTCCGCCGTTCCAGGTTCCATCGCATCGGCCTGGCGCCGCAACGCGGCGTCACCTTGCTGGAGCTGCTCATCGGCGTGGGCGTGATCATCGTGTTCATGGTGGGCGTGCTGATCGGCATGCGCAGCCTGAACGCGCAGATGGACCGCTCCGCGCTGCTGCGCCAGGCGCCTCAGATCAAGGTCAGTCTCACCGGCTTCGGCGCCTCCGGCGACGGCGACCTCGCCCGGCTGGACACGGCCACCGCCATCACCATCGGCGCCTTCCCCCGGGAGATGGTCACGGGCTCGGGCAAGGACGCACGGGTGACCCATCCGTTTGGCGGCCCGATCTTCGCCAAGGGCCTGGAGGCCGATTTCGAGACGCTGAAACGCGGGCGCGCCTTCACCCTGACCTATGCCGACATCCCGGCCGGACAGTGCGCGGGCGTCGCGCGCGGCCTGGCCATGCTGGGCGACGGTCTGTGGATCGACGCGAGCGGCGCCCTGCCCGCGGCGATGCCCGCCACCGGCAGCATGCTGCGCGTGCCGGGCAAGGACGCGCCGCTCGACATCAGCGTGCTGGCCGAGCAATGCAGCCAGGCCGGCGACGCCGCGACCATCCATGTGCTGATGGCCCTGTGATCGGACGCGACATGCAGCCCACGCCCCTCATCGCCGCGATGGCGATCGCCCTGGCCCCGCTGGGCGTCCGATCGGCGGACGTCGCGCGCGCCGGCCCGCCGGAACCCGTCGTCCCACCGTCGACCGCCTGGCGGACGCTCGAAGCCGAAGCCCCAGCCGCCTGGACCTTCCTGCGCGCCGACGGCACCGTTCATCAGGCGCTTCAACGATGGTCGCGCGAGGCGGGGTGGCAACTGGTCTGGGAGGTCGAGCGCGACTTTCCCATCGACGCCGAGGTCACGCTGCGCGGCAACTTGCTGGACGTGCTGAACCAGACGATGGCCGCGTTGCGCGACACCGACTTTCCGCTGCAGGCCCGCATCCAGGCGGAGACCCGCGTGGTGCGCATCGGCCGCTACCTGCCCGACGGAGCACGCCGGTGAGGATCGCCGCCCTGGCGCGCCGAGTCGCGGCCACCGCCGGCACGAGCGCGGTCCTCGCGCTGGGCGGCTGCGCCGTGCCGGCCGCCCGCCAGACCGAGCAGACGCATCAGGCGCTGCTCGACCGCGCCGCGGCGCTGCAGTCCCGCCTGCGCGAGAACGTCGCCCCGCCGCCGCTGGTCGTGGCCGACGCCGCGCCGCGCTTCGCGAGCCGGTCCATCCCCTTGCGCCGCGACGAACGGCTGCCGTCGCACCTCGGCGACGTGCGCCTGCACGCGCCCGGCCGGCTGCCTCTGGCCGCCGTGGCCGAGCTGCTGTCGCGCGCGATCGGTCTGCCGGTGATCATGACGCCGGACGCGCTGCACGGGGCGGCCGACTACGCGCCCGGGCCGGTGCCGAGGCCCGCCTTCGACGCGTCCACGGCTGCGCCCGAGGAGGCCGCCGCGCGGCGCCTGGCCGCCCGGGCCGGCGCCCACCGCCTGGACATCTCCGCGCCGGAACACCAGAACACCGTCGAGATCGACCACGCCGGCCCCTTGCGGCCGCTGCTGGATCGCATCGCGGCGCAGGCGGGCCTGCAGTGGAGCTACACCGGGGGGCGCATCGTGTTCTCCCGCGTGGTCACGCGCGCGATGCCCGTCAAGGCCTTGCCGGGCGGGCTGGACGCGAGCGCGGCCTTCGACGTGCTGGGCGGCGCCGAAGGCGCCGGCGGCGGGGGGGCCAAGATCGACGGCAGCACCCAGAGCGATTACTGGGCGGGACTGCCGGAGGCGCTCAAGCCCATGCTCTCGGCGGTCGCGGCGCTGCAGGTGGATCCGCGCGCGGGGCTGGTCACCGTGACGGACGCGCTCGCCAACGTGGAGCGGGTGCAGGCCTACCTCGACGCGCTCAACGCCAACCTGCTGCGGCAAGTCGTGCTCGAGATCGAAGTGCTGCAGGTGAGCTTCTCCGACGAGTTCAGCAACGGCATCGACTGGGCCGCGATGCTGGGACGCCTGGACGCGGGCCGGCGCCTGCAGTTCGCCGCGTCGTCGGCGCTCGGTCCGCTGGGCGGCGGCGCGCCCGCGGCCCTGACCGCCGTGCTGGGCCGGCCGGACGATGGCGGATCGACCGTCGAAGGGGTGGCCAGGGCATTGCAGGAATACGGCCGCGTGTCGACCGCCTATTCCAGCGTGGTCACCACCACGAACCGGATGCCGGTGCCGGTCGGTGCGCTGCAGACCCGGTCGTATGTGCAGCGCACGACGGCGCCGACGGTGAACCCCGCGACCGGTCTGAGCACGCCCGGCGCGATCGAGCCCGGCAAGCTCACGACCGGCCTCGGCCTGACGGTGCTGCCGGTGATCCTCGACTCGCACCTGGTGCTGCTGCAGACGGCGCTGCAGATCAGCGAGCTGCGCCAGTTGCGCGCCTTCACCAGCGGCAGCGGTCCGTTGTCGCAATCGGTGCAGTTGCCCGAGACGATGAGCTTCAGCACGCTGCAGCGCATCGGCGTGCCGGCCGGCCGCACGCTGGTGCTGGCGGGTTTCGAGCGGCTGCAGACGCAGCTGGACGACGCGGACGTCGTGCGCGGCGTGCTGCCGCTGGCGCGACGCGGGTTGCGCGCCCGGCAAGGCACGGTGGTGCTGATCACGCCGAGGTTGGTGGAACCATGACGGGCCCCCGATCGTCATGGCCGGCACAGGCCCGCAAGACGGACCACGTCGACGGGGACCGCCGTGCCCATGCCCGCCACGAGCGCCCGGCGAGCCCCGAGAGCGGCGTGGCCCGGGTGATCGTGGTCGCCGGCGTGCGCCTGGCCTTCGGGCTGGAGTGGCATCCGGTGGCGAGGCCGGACGCGCCAGGCGCCGAGCTGCGTCAAGCTCATGCGGCGGGCTACCGGATCGTGGCGCGACTGCCGGACGATGGCTGGCTGGGGCTGGCGCGGCGGATCGATGCCGGACATGGCGCAGGAGGTAGCGCAGGAGGTAGCGCAGGACATGGCGCAGAACATGGCGCAGGACCTGGCGCGGGCCACGTCGTCGGGCATGGCGTCGGGCATGGCGTCGGGCATGGCGTCGGTCATGGCGTCGGTCATTGCGTCGGTCATCGCGCGTGCCATCGCGTGCACTCGGCGGTGGCCTTGCTGGTGGCCCGTTTCGCCGAGCGTGGCGCGGAGGCCTGTCTGATTGCAGCGACGGAACCGGCCGCGGCGACGGACGACCGGCCGTCGCCCGTGGCCTTCGTGGGTCTGATGGATCGTCGGCCGGTGCCAGGTTTTGACCGGCTGCTGCCGGACCTCGACGCCGCGCTGGCGGTGCTGCAGGAATTCCGCGACATGCATCCGGACCAGCCGGTGCGCGTCGCCAGCCATCTGTCCGCGCGGGACCGCGTCGGCGAAGCGATGGCGCCGGACGTGCTGTTCGGGCACCCCGACGGCGACACGCGCCTGCGGCCGCTGCGGTCCGCCCGGTGGCCGGCCGCGCTGGCCGCGGGGGCGGCCACCTTGGCGATCGCGATGGGCTTCGCCACCTGGCTGCGGCATGAACGGGCAGTCGAGCGCGAACTGATTGCCGCGGCCCGCCAGGCCGCGGCAAGCGCGCAGGCCCGCGTGCAGGCCAACGCCGCGCGGCGCCGGCAACTCGCTCAACAGCTCGCACAGGCGGGCCGTCCTGGCGCCGCGCCCCTGGACCGGTGGCGTGCGGCCATCGCCGCGATGCCGGTGAGCC
>CAMPJJ010000048.1 GCA_946886855.1 uncultured Roseateles sp.
TCCATCGCGACACCTTACTTGCGTAGAGGTGTTGCGCTTCAGAGTTGAGACCGCCGGACCTTCTCAAGCATTGCCAGGCCAGGGATCGAAACATCCTTAACCTTGCCGCGCCAGTTCTTCTCCCCCTGAGTTGCCGCGGACTGGATCAACTTGAGCTTGACCTGCTCAATGCTAGACAAGCCGAACAAGGAAACGATCGCCGCAGTCTTGACCTTGGTGCTGATTGCTGCGTTCTGCACCTCTCGCCACATGTGACTCTTGCCAGTTCCCCATTTCCCCGACATGGCAATGACCCTCACGTCTTCATCGTGAAGAAGAGCCATAAGCTGTTTACTGGTCGCCACAAGAGACATTGCTACCCCGCTTGAATAACTGTCGGCGCGCGGAAAGGCGGCCGCGTCCACGAGAGATTCCACCACGCCAGCGCAAGCGCGATCTCTTGGCCGCCTCACGTGATCAATAGGCAGCTAGCTAGTCACTTTGCGTCCCGCACGGGGATTTTCAGCTTCGCGGGTTTGGATCCCTCCAGTCACAACAAGAGGTGCGTCTACATCGAGTCGCTTAGCGCGAGCGGAATGCGGCGGGCGCTGGGATCGCTGAGCGGTACCGACCCCGAGGTCGATGTGGCCGGTGGCCCGCCCACGTTGGTCCGCGAGTCCTGAGTTCTGAGTCCTTCCTTGGGATCCGGCGGCGCCGACGGCCGTTTCGCATCGTCGGAAACGACAAGGCCCCGAAAACCGGGGCCTTCCTTCAGGCGTTCAGCGCGCGAGATGCTCGAACACTCCGTCGACCATCGCGGCGAAGGAGACATGCGCGTCGCCGCACACAGTCGGCACGATCGCCAGAAAGTCCGACGACAGCAACTTCTCGGTGAACCTACGCCGAGTGCTGGCGTCCAACATCCACGTGCGAATCTCCTGTCGGAACGTCCCGCGGTCCGAGGCAAAGGGGTTGCCATAATCTTGCTCGTGCCAGAAGTCCCAATGACTCTGCCTGACGAATTGCACGGTGGACATCGGATCGTCGCATTCCAGCCAATGCGCCAAGAGCGGCTGGATCGCGATCCCTCCGACATCGAACATCAAGAGCACCTCGAAAGGATCTTCCGGCAATCCTGGCCCGCACGGATCGGCGCCGCCTCTGCCGCCGCGGATTGCAAGCGCGAAGTAGGCCAACGCAAAACGCGACAGGGCCGACTGTTGTGCCACCGTCCAACTGCCGGGTGGGCATCCCCCCACACGATCCAAGGCAATCGCGAGCGAATGACGGATCTCGGCCCCCTCCGCCAGCAGCTGCAACATTCGCGGCACGAAATACCCCACCTCGGTCGGGTTCTGCACCTGATTTTTCGCGGAATCGCCGTACTCGAAGAGATGTTCGATCGTCAGCCGCTTCAACGGCCACTCGCGCAACTGCTTCTCCACTTCTTCCGGCATGCAACAAGCAGTGCAGACATCCAGCGGCAGCGCTGGCGTACGGAACTCGGCGAACGCAGCATACGTCGCCTCGACCGCAGCGCGAAGCATCTGCGAGAGTTCGGCGTGCTGGGTGGCTGTCATTGGAGCGACGAGCCCTCACCTCGCCGCGCCGGCGGCGTAGTGGCCAATGCGCAGCGGTCGATCCACCTCGATCACCAGCGCGCTGTCCTCGCAATCGCCAAGCGTTCCCAGCCGCGTGTTGGGCACCAGCACTTCCTCTGAGTGGCAATACATCGTGAACCCGCCGGTCTGGCGATCCGTATCAGCCACTGCCTTGATGAGGTAGCAATAAGGGTGCGTCGACGGTTTGCCGGCATACGCCGCGAAAGCCTTGCGCGAGAAAGGCATAGGCGCCCTTCCGGACAGGGCCGTCAATGCCTCTTTTCTCGATGCGGCCGTCACTTCCTTGAAAGTGCGAATCGGATGTGCGAAGAACTCGCGAGCATTCTCCGGTCCACCGCTACCGGCGCAGTCTGCAGCGAAGCAGGGTGCCGCGCACAGCAGCGGCAAGGAAGCGATCAATCCGTTCACTCTCGGAACATCACGGCACGTTGAGCCAGCGCACCAGCTTGCCGCCTTCCGCTGGTGGAAGCAGGGACGCCTCCTTGTAAAGGCGCGACCACATCAGGCAGGCATGCGCCCTGGGGATGTCCTTGTCACCCCGGCCGAGCACCTCGACCGCCTCGGCGCCGTACTGGGCCGTCAGCTTGTCCAGCAGACGGTCGAGGACCGGCCCCGCCTGCGCTTCGGTCGGCACGGCATTCGGACTCGTGAGTGCCGTGCCGGCGATCTGCCGCTGAAGGCTCATCTGCCGATCGAGATCGGCCTTCGGCCATTCGTCGACACGGAGTGGGCCGAAGACGCTCGGACGGAGCACCTTGACACACAGATCTGGAGATCCGACGAGGGACGCCATGGTCTGCGCCAGATGTGCGGCGTACTGACTGGCTTGCTCATCGCTGGCCTTGGCAAGCATCTGCACCCAGCTCTTGCCGACGTCGATCAGCAACTGATTGCTGATCGTCGGGCCCGCGCGCTCGCCGGCGATGGCGGGCGACGTGCCCATCGCCGCAGCGATTGCAGTGCCACCGAGGAGGCCTCGTACGGCATGTCTCACGGAGAATCTTCCGATCATTCAACGGCTCTCTGCTGGATTGGAACGAACCACCTCCAGCATTCTGCGTCGGATCCGCCGTTCCGCTCAGACCGGCCTCAGCCGTGAACCAACCTCAACCATAGATCGCCCGCCGCACATCCTTGTGCAGTGCCTCGTCGAACGGGAATTTCTGTGCGAAGAACACCACCGCGAGCTGGTTCGCCGGATCGACCCAGAACAGCGTGGAGGCCGCGCCGCCCCAGGAGAACTCGCCCACCCTGCCGGCCGGCTCGTCGGGCGTCGTCGGCGCAATGCGCACCGAGCCGCCAAGCCCGAACCCGAGCCCCGGACTCTTCAGGAAGTGACGCGGCGAGATCGCCGGGTCCAGGTGATCGACGAGCATCAGCTTCACCGTCGCCGGACGCAGCACACGCACGCCGTCGACCGCGCCCTCGCCCAACAGCATGCGCGCGAAGCGCAGGTAGTCGTCGATGGGCCCGATCAGTCCGGCGCCGCCGCTGGCGAAGGTGAAGGGCACCTCAGGCTCGCGCTGGGCCGGACCGCCGTCGGCGTAGCGGTAGGTCGCGGCCATGCGGTCCTTCAGCGCGTCGGGCTGCGTCCAGTCCGTCTCCTTCATGCCCAGCGGCCGGAGGATGTGACGACGGACGTGCGCGTCGAAGGGCTCGTCGCCCAGCACTTCCACCAGGCGCGCCACGATGTCCGTGGAGGTGCCGTAGTGCCAGGCCGTGCCCGGTTCGTGACGCAGCGGCAGCGCCGCCACCGCGCGGCTGAACGCGGCGAGGTCCCGCGAAGTCTCGAGCGGCTCCGCCGCGCGGAAGGCACGATCGGCAGGACCGTCTTCCATCGCGTAGGTGAGACCCGAGGTGTGCCGCAGCACGTCGCGCACGAGGATGGGCCGCTCGGCCGGCCGTTCGCCGCGACCGTCGTCCGCATGGACGCGCATGCGCTTGAACTCCGGCAGGTAGCGCGCGATCGGATCGTCCAGACGGAAGCGCCCCGCATCCCACAGCCGCATCAGCGCCACCGAGGCCACCGGCTTGGTCATCGACCAGATGCGCGCCAGCGTGTCGCGGGCCATCGGCCGCCGGGCCTCGCGGTCCGCCAGGCCGAAGGCGCCGAAGTAACGCTCGGCCCCGCGTTGCCAGACCAGCGCCGACACCCCCACGGCGCGGCCGTCCGCCACCACGCGTCCGAGCATCCGCTCGATACGTCGCGGCGAGAGCGTCACGGACCTGCCGTCGGACGGGCGAGGGATGCCGCCCGGAGGGACCGTTGTCGCCGTTGCGGCGATGGAGGCAACTGGCGCGGCCAGGGCGGCTCCGAGGAGCTGGCGACGGGTAGGTGCTTGCGTCATCACCCGATGCTAGAACCGTACCCGCGCGTAATCGGCCCGTTCGTCGCCTGGGTTCACGCGAAGAAGATCGCCAGGAACAGAAGCAGCCTGACGCCACGTGCGAGTCCCTGCGCGAGTCCCTGCGCGAGTCCCTGCGCGAGTCCCTGCGCGAGGCGCAGAAGCGTGTTTGCCAGTGATGCGGCATGGACACAGCGCGCGGCGCATAGCGCCCAACGGGAACCTTATTTCCGTCCGAAGCTGCCGCTTGTCGCCAAGCCCGTCTGCGGCTCTCCCAGTCGCCCAACTGTTACCGCAACCATCATCCTATTGATCACAATGATTGGTCCTGCACGCCCGTTGCCGCACCCACCATGCCCCTTGCCTTCGCCCGCCGCGCCCGCCGCCTGATCACCCTCCTGTGCCTTGCGGCCGCCACGACGGCGCATGCCGACATCGTCATCGGCCAGGTGGCCCCGTTCACCGGCCCGCAGGCGGTCACCGGGAAGGCGATCCGCGCCGGCGCCAAGCTGTGGCTCGACGACGTCAACGCGCGCGGCGGCGTCCGCGGCCAGAAGATCAAGCTCGTCACCCGCGACGACGCGAACAAGCCCGAGGACACCGTCCGCCTGGTCAAGGAACTGATCGGCAGCGACGCGCCGACCGCCCTGATCGGCACCGTCGGCACCTCCAACCTCGAGGCCCTCAAGCAGGACGGCGTGCTCGAGAAGACCCGCGTGTCCATGGTCGGCGCCGTCTCCGGCGCCAACAGCGTGATCACCGCGCGCAACATGTACCCGGTCAAGGCCAGCTACCGCGAGGAGGTCGACCGCCTCTTCAAGCAGCTCGGCGAGATGGGCCGCACCAAGGTCGCCGTCGTCTACCAGGACGACGGCCTGGGCCGCGATGCGCTCGCCGGCGCGCAGGCGTCGGCCAAGACCTATGGCCTCACGCTGGTCGCGCAGTCGGGTTACGCCCGCAACACGACCGAGGTCGGCAAGGCGGTGGCCGACATGATCAAGCAGTCGCCCGACGTGATCTTCCTGGCCGCGACCACGGCGGCCGCCATCGAATTCACCGACAAGTACCAGACCGCGGGCGGCCGCGCCGCCCTGTACGGCATGTCCATCATCGACGTGCAGGCCCTGCTGGCCAAGCTCGGCCCGGACCGCGCCCGCGGCTTCGCGTTCTCGCTGGTGCTGCCGACGGACGATCGCGCCGACCGCGAAGTCGTCCGCGACTACCAGCGTCTGCGCGGCAACGCCAAGGACGCTGACCTGTCCTCGCGCTCGCTCGAAGGCTTCATCGCCGCCCGCGCCCTCGTGAAGGCGCTGGAACGCACGCCGGCGGCCGGTCCCGCGGCCTTGAGCGAAGCCCTGGAACGCGGCTTCGAGACCGACGTCGGCGGCCATCGCCTGACCTTCGGCAAGGGCCCGACCTCGCGCTACGTGGACTTCGCCGTGCTGGGCGCCGGCGGCAAGCTGGTGCGTTGAGCGCGGCGCGGCCCGGGGCCGCAAGTCAGATCCGCGCGGGTCAGCAATGCTCCGCGTCCGGCGGCGGCTCGACCCAGCCGTGCTTCCGACTCTCGTAGACCGAGACCGTCGGCGCAGGGAAGCCCGGATCCGCGAATGCGCCGACCGGGATGGCGAGGAAGTCCGGCATCGCGTCCATCTCGTAATACACCGTCGCGCCGCAGGTGGGGCAGAAGTGGAACCTGGCGTTCGTGCCTTCGTCGCCGGTGATCGTGTACGTCGACGACACGCCCGACGGGGTCACGTCTTGACGACGGAACCGGGCCTGCTCGGCGAAGGGGCCACCGGTCCTGCGCTGGCAGTTCAGGCAGTGGCAGATGGAGATGCGGACCGGCTCGCCCACGACCTGGGCCGTGAGCTGACCGCAACTGCAGGAGGCCAGACGTTGCGTCATGGAAAAGTCCTGGTGGGCATTCACGCATCTTGCCATGCCCGCACCGCCGCTGGCATGTGCCCCTCCACCGCATACGCCCCGCCGCCTCGCACGACGACGTAGGCCGCCAGCACCGCCATCAGCACCGGGTACTCGATGCCCCGGTCGATCCACGGCCAGGTCGGGCCGAGCGCGACGCAGATGCCGATCATCTCCACCGTGAACGCGAGCGCCACCCAGCGCGTGCACAACCCGACCGCCAACGCCGCCGCGCCGACGGTCTCCAGCAGCATGACGAGGAAGGCCAGTTGCGGCGCGAACGGCAGCCCCATCCCCTGCTCGATGAGCCGGATCGAGCCGGCCATCGGATCCGCCATCGATCCATGCGACGTGCCCAGCGCCTTGGGCCACCCGTGCGTGAACAGGACGGCGCCGAAGGCGAAGCGCAGCAGGGCGTATGCCGCCGGCTCCAGGCGGGCGGCCGCGCCGCGCAGCGGCGTCGATCGACGGGCATGCTGAAGGGGTTCGGTGACCATCGCGGGGACGCTCGAGTTGTTGGTCGAACGCATTCTTGGGACGTCCGGCTCCCGGGTCGAGAGGACGCCGCGAGCATGTGAATTCAACGAGCCTCAACAGTGCGCGACCCGGCGCGCCGATTGCCCCGCCATCCGCGACACTTGCTCCCATGCCCATGCCGTCACCCGCCTCCGACGCCGACGTCGACGTCCGCCAGCTCCAGGCCCGCCTCGCCGAGGCCCAGGATGCGCTCCACGTCAGCGAGGAGCGCTTCCGCGCCTTCGCCAGCGCGACCTCCGACGTGGTCTACCGGATGAACGCCGACTGGTCGGAGATGCAGCATCTGCGCGGCCGCGCGTTCATCCGCGACACCGAGCAGCCCAGCCGCGCCTGGCTCGACGACTACATCCCCGTCGAGGACCGCGCCACGGTGCGGGCCGCGATCGACCGCGCCATCGCCACCGGCAGCGTCTTCGACCTGGAACACCGCGTGATCCGCGTCGACGGCGGCATCGGCTGGACGCACTCCCGCGCGATGCCGGTCCTGGACCGCCAGGGCGCCGTCGCCGAGTGGCTGGGCTCCGCCACCGACATCACCCAGCGCCGGCTTTCGGAGCAGGCCTTGCAGATCAGCGAACTCCGCTATCGCACGCTGTTCGATTCCATCGACCAGGGCTACTGCATCATCCGCGTGCTCTTCGATGCCCACGGCCACGGCCGCGACTACCTCTTCGTCGAGGTGAACCAGGCCTTCGAGCGCCAGACGGGCATCCGCGACGCGGTCGGCCGCACGATGATCTCGATCGCGCCGGCGCATGAGCCGGAGTGGTTCGAGATCTACGGCCGCATCGCGATGACCGGCGTTTCCGAGCGCTTCGAGTTCCCGGCCGATGCGTTGAACCGCTACTTCGACGTCTACGCCTTCCGCATCGGCGATCCCGAGGACCGGCAGGTCGCCGTGCTCTTCCAGGACATCTCCGATCGCCGCCGCCACGAGTTCGCCTTGCGCGAGGCGGACCGCCGCAAGGATGAGTTCCTCGCGATGCTGGCCCACGAGTTGCGCAACCCGCTCGCGCCCATCCGCACCGGGCTGGACATCCTGCGGCTGGGCGGCGACCGCGCCACCGCCGACCGGGTGTTGCCCATGCTGCAGCGACAGGTCGACCACATGGTGCGGCTGGTCGACGACCTGCTGGAGGTTTCGCGCATCACCGGCGGCAAGGTCGAGCTGCGCCGCGAGCGCGTGGACCTGGCCACCGTCCTGCAGAGCGCCATCGAGACCAGCAAGCCGCTGATCGACGCCGCCCATCACGGGCTCGCGATCGAGCTGCCCGGCGATCCGCTGATCGTCGACGCCGACCCGGTGCGCCTGTCCCAGGTGATCGCCAACCTGCTCAACAACGCGGCGAAATACACCGAGGACGGCGGCCGCATCCGCGTCACCGCCTTCCGCGGAGGGAACGGCGACGGCGACCACGCGATCGTCACCGTCGAGGACAACGGCACCGGCATCCCCCGCGACATGCTGACGCGGATCTTCGACCTGTTCACGCAAGCGGAGCGCAGCTACCAGCGTGCGCAGGGCGGCCTGGGCATCGGGCTGACGCTGGTCCGCAGCCTGGTCACGCTGCACGGCGGCAGCGTCGAGGCCGCGAGCGACGGCCCCGGACGCGGCAGCGTCTTCACGGTCCGGCTGCCG
Organism: uncultured Roseateles sp.; assembly: GCA_946886855.1. The sequence continues at coordinate 8,046 of CAMPJJ010000048.1, forward strand.
CTGGCCGCGGCGGGAGCCGGCATCGCCACCCGGACGCCGGCGGCCGCTCGGGCGCTGGCGCGGCGGCGGGTGCTCGTCGTCGACGACAACGTCGACGTGGCCGACAGCCTGCGTCTGCTGCTCGACATGATGGGCATGGACGCCCAGGCGGTGCACGACGGCGCCAGCGCCCTGGCCGCGATGGACGACTTCGAGCCGGACATCGTCCTGCTCGACATCGGCATGCCCGGGATGGACGGCCACGAGTTCGCCCGCCACGTCCGCGCGCGCACGGACGGCCAGCGGATCCGGCTCGTCGCCATCAGCGGCTGGGGGCAGGACGAGGACTACCAGCGATCGCGCGAGGCCGGCATCGACGACCACCTCGTCAAGCCGGTCGACCTCGGCGCGCTGGAGCGCATCCTGGCCGAAGTGCCGGCAACACCGCGCGCCTCGCGCTGAAGCGCCGGGGTCGCGACATCTCGATACCTCCGCGGCGTCGCCGTCGCGCCGGACAACCGCTTGTCACCAACGAAGCGAAGTTCCCAGGGTTTCCCCGCAAGACATACTGAAAGCGCTTTCAGATAGTCATGCGGGAGAGGCGGCGGCGCATCGACGAGAGATCGGCGACGCGCCAGCGGCCCCACGGGCTGACTTGATCTCGGGCGTCGACACCGGTCCTTGCGGCCGGCCCCCTGGAGACGCCGCGCCTGTCCTTCGCGCGCGTCTCCTCCATCCCACCACTGGTTCCGAGGAGATCCCATGACACGCTGGATTCGATCGCTCGCCGCGGTCGCGCTCGCCCTGACGGGCGTCGCGGCGCAGGCACAAAACTGGCAACTCGTCTGGCAGGACGAATTCACCAACGGCATCGGCCCGCAATGGCGGTTCGAGACCGGCACCGGCTCGGGCGGCTGGGGCAACAACGAGCTGCAGTACTACCGGCGCGAGAACGCCACCATCGAGAACGGCCAGCTCGTCATCACCGCCAAGCGCGAGGACTTCGGCGGCATGCGCTACACCTCCGCGCGCATGACCACGCAAGGCCTGGCCACCTTCAAGTACGGCCGCATCGAGGCGCGCATCAAGGCGCCGTCGAGCTCGGGCATGTGGCCCGCGTTCTGGATGCTGGGCAGCAACATCAACTCGGTCGGCTGGCCCGCTTCCGGCGAGATCGACATCATGGAACACGTGAATGCCGAGTCCGACATCTACGGCACCATCCACTGGCAGGGTCCGGACGGCGGTCACGCGTCCTACGGCGGCCACACGGCCACCAACGTCGCGGACTATCACGTGTACGCGGTCGAGTGGGACGAGCGCTTCATCCGCTGGTTCGTCGACGGACGCGAGTTCCACGTCGTGGACATCACCAACAGCGTCAACAGCACCGAGGAATTCCATCGCGACTTCTTCCTGCTGCTGAACCTGGCGGTGGGCGGCAACTGGCCGCAGTGGAACATCGACGAGAGCCGGCTGCCCGCGAAGATGTACGTGGACTACGTGCGCGTCTACAAGAAGGACGGCGCGACGCCGGCATTCACGACGACGCTGCAGGCGGCCAACTTTGCGCTGCAGTCGGGCATGCAGCTCGAGGCGTCGAGCGAAGGCGGCCAGAACCTCGGCTGGATCGACACCGGCGACTGGGCGGTGTGGAACCTCAACCTGCCGCAGGGCGGGACCTACACGGTCGAGTACCGCGTCGCCAGCCTGAACGGCGGCGGCAGCCTGCAGCTGGAGATGGCGGGCGGCACGCCGGTGTACGGCGCGGTGGGCGTGCCCTCGACGGGCGGATGGCAGAACTGGACGACGGTCTCGCACCGCGTCACGCTGCCGGCCGGCCAGCAGCAGATCGCGGTGAAGGCCAACGGGCCGGGGTGGAACCTGCGGTCGGTGAAGATCACGAAGTCGTGATTGCCGTGATCTCGTGATGCAATGCGGCGGATGTCCCTCGTCCGCCGCATTGCCCCGCCGATAGAAAGCCAACTCGCGCCGTCCTACGCCGGCGCGAATCTGGCCGACGCCTTCGCCATCACGCTGGCCGACGAGGCGCAGGACGACGCGATGGCGCTGGCCCGCGCCACGCTGGCCGATCCGCCGTGGTGGTTCCGCGCGCTGCTCGCGATCCGCGATGCGGCGGTGAAGCCGCTCGGTCTGAAGACCTCGGCGGCGATGCGCCAGCACCTCGATGAGATCGGTGTCGAGCACGTCGACATCTTCCGCGTGCTCTCCGCCACGCGCGACGAAGCGATCTTCGGCGAGCAGGACCAGCACCTCGATTTCAAGCTGTCGATCCTGATCCGTCGCGTCGAAGGATCGACGCGACGCGAAGCCGTCGCGACGACAGTCGTGAACTGCCACAACCGGCTGGGCCGGTTCTACCTCGCGCTCATCCTGCCGGGGCATGTGCTGGTCGTGCGCTCGCATCTGAAGGCGGCGGCACGGCGTTTCGGTACGGCTGGCTAAGCCGCCCGGCTCGGCTTCAAGACAGACTCACTCAATCCACTTGTAGGTCTCGTCTTTGCTCAAGAACGCGATGCGGTCGTAGGTGCGTTGAATCTTGCAGCGCGCGATAGCGACAGCTGCTCCCGCGCCATGGCCAAAAGAAACCGTCAACAGCGTTTCGCATTCGTTTTTCAACGCCGTCCGCCACGCTCGATCGGCGCCGCTGATGGCGTTCACCACATCTTTCCGGATGCGTTGCTTTTCCTCCGTCGAATACTCGCCGGGATCAAACTTCTGCGCCCGGACCAGCAGATTCTTCAGCTTCTGTTTGAGAAGCTGATCAGCCTGGTCGTACTCTTCCAGCAAGCAGGCGAGATCGTCCAGCTCTGCCACCTCACATCGCGCGCTCGCGGCCTCGGCGTTCAATGGCCATGCCATCACTGCCGTGACGGCGAAAACCACCAGAAGTCCTTGGAGATTCAGAAGGATGGAGGGGGTTCGTCTCATGCTCGTTGGATCCTCAGTCGTTGCTGATTTGCGGAGTTCAGCGAATGGAAACAATGATCTTGCTGACCTGATCGATGGGGGCTTCGTTCATCGCGTCGAGCCTCGACGGGTCAAACTGCCGGCGCCACCTTCTCCTGATCGCGCCTTCCCGCCGTGAGCCACAGGATCACCGCGAACACCGCGCCGCCGACGCTGGCCAAGCCGAAGAACAGCATCATCGACTCATAGCCCGCGGGGTTCTGCGCGCTCGCGCCGGCGCGGTCGTTGAGCCAGCCGGCGACGAGGTTGGCGCCCGCGATGCCGGCGTTCTGCGCGACCCACATCAGGCCGATCGCCGTGCCGAAGCGCGCGGGCGACACCAGCTTGCTGGCCAGCGGCCACATCACCGCCGGCACCAGCGAGAAGCTCACGCCGATCAGCGCGGTCGAGACCCACAGGCTGGTCGACGTCAGCGCCATCGTCGCCATCGCGATGGGCAGCAGCACCGCGCCAAACGCGAGGAATGGCGCATAGCGTCCGACGCGGTCGCACAGCCAGCCGAAGGCCGGCGTCGCGAAGACGGCCGCCAGGAACACGTAGCTGTTCATCGCGCCCGCCGCGGCCAGGTCCAGGCCGTGCGCTTGCTGGAAGTACTTGATCGAGAAGGTGCTGCGGAACGCGAGGATCACCGAGTACCAGAGCACGCACAGCGTCAGCAGGTACCAGTAGGCCTTGCCGAAGTGCAGCAGGTCGCGCCACACGAACGGGTGCGCCTGCTGTTCGATCTCGCCCTTGGCGGAGGCGGCGATGCGGCGGTCCATCGCCCAGTAGGCCAGCGCCCCGGCGAACGAGGCGGCGGCCATCGCGGCGGCAATCATCAGCGGCGGTTGCCAGCCTTGCGCGTAGGCATGCGGGAACCAGGTGGGCGACATGTCCGAGGAGAACGACCCCAGGCGGCCGATCGACAGCGCCAGTCCCATCGAGAACGCCACGTTGCCGCCAACGAAGTACTGAGCCAGCGCCGCGAGTGTCGCGATGCCGAATGTCTCGGCGCCGATGCCGAACAGCAGCCGTCCCGCGGCCATGCCGGCGAAGCTCGGGCTGAGCGCGGTGAGCAGCGCCCCGAGGAAACAGATCCCGGCCGTGCACAGCGTCATGCGCGCGGCGCCGAAGCGGTCGACGAGCACGCCGCCGACGAGGATCAGCACGACGTTGGGCAGGCTGTAGATCGCGTTGAGCAGGCCGATCTGCTGGTCGCTGAAGCCGCGCTGGCTCTGGAGCGCGTCGGCGACGGGGCCGATGGAATCGTAGACGTAGTAGTTGCCGTACAGCGACGCGGCGATCAGGGCGCACACCAGCCACGCGAGGGCGCGGCTCGGGGACTTGTCGTTCATGAGGAGAGCCTCGGGAATCTTGTGCGGTCGCGGGGGACCGAAGGGGCGGATTCTCGCCTCCCCCTGGTAACCGCCCGTAAAGCTGCCGTCACGACGCGACATTCCGCGACGCAGCCACCCATCAGTGGGGGCCGGGTTCGCCCGCATTTGGGATAAGGTCCGGGCCGTTCCAGTAGCCGTTGCGTTCAGGAGATCCCCATGGCATTCGCGCGTTCCTTCGCCTCCACCGGCCCTTCCCTGCCCCGCACGGGCAGTGTGATCGCCGCTTGCCTCGCCGTGGCGATGCTCGCCGGCTGCGGCAAGCAGGGCGCGACGCTGGGCGACGGCAGCTCGGAGATCACCGGCTCCGCCGGCCCGGCCGGCGCCAACAAGGCCAACCGCGAACTGATGAAGTGCGATGCGCCGGTCGCGACGCTGTCGCTGATGGAGAACCCCAACGGCTACACGATCAGCGCGCCCAACGGCCTGCCGAATTCGCCGCTGCCGCTGGTGCGGCTGCTCGCGCAACAGAGCGGCTGCTTCCGCGTGGTCGATCGGAACTCGGGCCTGAAGGCCACGATCAAGGAGCAGGAGCTCAAGGACGCCGGCATCCTGCGCCAGCAGGGCAGCACGGTGCACAAGGGCAAGGGCTATGAAGCGCAGTACACGCTGATCCCGAGCCTGACCTTCAGCGAGCAGGACGCGGGCCGCCAGGTCGGCGGCATCCTCGGGATGATCCCGGTGCTCAACAAGTTCGTCGGCGCGGCCGAGCACATCAAGCTCAAGGAAGCGCAGGTGGCGCTGCTGCTGACCGACAACGAGACGACGGAGCAGGTCGCCGCTGCGACGGGCTCGGTGCGCGTCACCGACCTCGGCATGGGCGGGCTCGTGCTGGGCAAGCTCGGCGGCGCCGCGGGCGCGGGCTGGGCCAACAGCAACGAAGGCAAGGTCATCGCCGCGGCGTTCCTCGACGCACACAACCAGCTCGTCGTCCAGGCCCGCATGCTGCAGGCCAAGGACCTGCCGGATCCCGTGCCGATGAAGAAGGCTGGGGACGCGAAAAAGGCGCCCGCTGGCGCGTGACCGCTCACCGGATCCCTCGTTCCGCCTGGGCCCCTTCGTAGCCCTTATGAGCCCCTCTCCCGCACTGCTGGAGAGGGGTCAGTCAGTGAGGCGGCGCCTCGACGAGTGATGTCCGCTCCAACCTCAGTTGCCCGAATGCAGCGGGCACGTGGAAGTTCGGCTTCTCGCTGCCGGTCGGATTCCAGGCGCTGAACTGCCGCGACTCCTTGTTCCCCTCGATGCGGAACAGGTTGATCCGCCAGCCGTCGAGCGACTGCGCCGCGCGCGGCATCGGCACCACGAGTTCCGCCGTCCACATCCGGTGGACCTCGTCCACCGACGTACGCGCCTGACTCTCACCGATGAAGCGCTTGCGGCCTTGACCTCGCACCTCGAGATCCATCACCAGTCCGTTCGGCGAGACCTCGACCTCGCGGTAGCGGTCCGTGCCCGCATCCTGCGGCGCCTGCAGGAAGACCTCGACGACGTCGCGCTCCCACAGCGGCCAGATGCCCGTCGCGGAGACCTCGCGCTCATACGTCGTCAGCGCGTTGTAGCGGCTGCTGAAGCGCAGGTGCAGCGCCCCGTCCGCATGCAGCAGCTGCACACGCGTCGACTGCGTGCCGGTCAGCGGGCGACCGCGCCAGTCGTGCGCGAAGAACAGCGCCGGCGCCTCCTCCCACGCCGAAGCCAGCGCGAAGCCATCGCGGCCGATCAGCCGTGACGGCAGCCGCGCGGCGCGCGCGAGCGGGCGCTCGATCGCCGAGCTCAGCACCGCCTCGATCAGCAGGTTCTCCTTGAAGCTCACCTTCAGCGTCGGCTTCGCCGCGTCGACCGCGCCCAGGTCCACCCCGTTCACGTAGTCGCGGATCTTCCACACGCCGGGGCCGAGCCCGCGCAGCGTCACCGTGCCGTCGAAGCTCGGCGCATAGAACGCGTAGTGCATCACCCCGTTCTTCTCGACGACATGCGTCTCGGGCTTGTCGAATGCGATGTCGTAAAGCTCGCCGCGGTAGGCGCCGTCGGACAGGCCCTTCGCGTTGTGCGCGGTGATCCACTTGCGCCAGTGCGTCTCGCGCTCCGGCGTCAGCAGGAAGGAGTCCTTCGGCTTCGGATCCTCCGGCCACGTGAACTTCGTCGACACCACGCCGCCGACGCCCACCGCGGACGCGAAGTCCATGCCGCCGGTCGACAGCTCGACGTGGTCGCCGGCATAGGCCGACCAGCGCCCCATCTGCGCCTTCAGCGCCTTGCCCTTGTGCCGCACCTGCCAGCTCGACAGCGGGTCCGAGGCCGGCGCCTGGTCGATCCACGGCATGTTGTGGAAGGCGTAGCTCGTGCCGCACGGGCAGACCTCGACCACGGCTTCCGGATTCACCGCATGGCAGGCCTCGAACATCACGCGGTAGAAATCCGCCATGTGCTCGTACGAGTCCTCGGGCTTCTTGTGCTGATGCTTCGGGTTGAAGCACGAGGCCACGCCATTCAGGTGTTGGCCGTCCACCTTGACGCCGTCGAATCCCCAGTCCTGGATGATCTTGCGGAACATCGCCGCGGTGCGCTCCTGGGTGCCCTTCGCGCCGGGGCACAGGTAGAGGCAGTTCCACCACGTGATCATCTGCGGCGCGCCGTTCTGGTCCAGCAGCAGCAGATCCGCGTGTTCATGCAGCTCATCGCTGCCCGGCGCCACCGCCAGCGGCGCGATCCACAGCCGCGCCTTCATGCCGCGCGCATGGATGTCGGCGACCAGCGCCTTCATGTCCTCCTCGCCCCGCGGGAACTTCTTGAGATCGATGTCGAACCAGTCGCCGGTCTGGCGCTGCCAGCCGTCGTCGAGCACCGCCCACTTGAGGCCCAGTTCCTGCGCCTTCGGCAGCGTGGCGCGCACGCGCGCCAACGAGAAGTCGCGCTCGTAGCCCCACGCGCACCACACCGAGTCGTGCGCGCTGCGCGGCGGCTCCGGCGCGGCCAGGCCTTGCGCGTTCATCAGCCGCCGGTAACGGTCCAGCGGCACGAAGCAGTCGCCCTCGTGCACCGCGACGAAGGCCAGCGGCAGCGCCAGCGTCTCGCCCGGCGCGAGCGTGCGCGGCTCGTCGCCGCGCAGCGCGATGTCGACCTGCTCGCCCACCGCCTTCACCGGCAGCGAGACCAGGCGCGGCAGCTTGTCCAGATGGCCGAGCGCGACGCCCAGGTCGCGCCGCCACACGTCCACGAGCGGCGTGCCGCCGCCGTAGTCGGACGAGTCCATGCCGAGGAAATTGCGCTGCTCGAAACCGCGCTTGACCGGCTGCATCCAGTCGCGCCGGTCCGTGTGCGTCGAGCCCGAATAACTCCACCACCCGCCCGCATGTCGCGGCGCCGCCAGCAGGCGGTGCGACGCGACCGTCCATCCCTGGACCATCAACGGTTTGTCCGAGCGGTTGATGAAGGCGACCTCGATCAACGCGACGCCGGGGTGCTCGTCCAGCAGCGTCACCTTCACCGTCTTCTCGACGGCCGCGCCCTCGGCCTTGCCGGTGAGGGTCAGGCGTTGCCCCGCGCCGAACGGCGTGCTGCCGCTGCTCGGGACCGCGCTCGTCAGCGCGAAGCGTTCCAGCGTCCGGGGCGTCGTCGGCGGCGGCGCGCCAGCCGCTTCCGCGCCGAGCAACGCCGCGCCGGCCGCAACCGGCTTCAGTTCCGCAATGACGAGTTGCTCACCCGCGTCGAAGCCGGTAAGTGCCAGCGGACGCGCACCGCCCAGCCGCACGATCCGGCTGCGCATGCGTTCATCGAATTGCAGCGAGAGCCGCTCGTCCTGCAGCCGCACGTGGCCGCGTCCGAGGTCGGCCGACCGCGCCGCCGCCGCCGCACCGGGCGACGCGACCGTGGCGGCCAGCGCCAGCTTCGGCGTGATCGTCGCGACCGGGGCCGCCCCCAGCCATTGGAGGAAGGCGCGGCGCCCGGTCATTGAGCCGCCTTCCAGGCGGTGGGATAGCTGCGCTCGGCGTTGAGGTGGTACAGCTTGTCGACGACGACCTTGGGCAGGCCGAGGCCCTTCACCGGCTTCTTGAGATCGGACACCTGGAACGACTCCTCCGTGTTGAAGTAGCGCCAGTGCATGCGCCACACCGGCTCGACTTCCTTCAGCAGTTCGGCCCCCGATTGTTGCGGCGGTTGCGAGACGTCGGTCCCGTACATCAGGCGGTCCTGGTACTTGATCATGAAGGCGCGCACCTTGGCCCGGTCCCGCTGGCTCTGGTACTGCAGCTGCCCGATGCGCGCGGCCAGATCGACCTTGGCCAGCGGGAAGCGGTCCAGGAACGCGGCCAGTTCGTCGACGTTGCGCTCCAGCGAGGCCATGTGCATGCCGACGAACTTCAGCTTCGGATGCGCCGCGACCATGCGGTCGCGCGCGGCCATCTGGTCCTCCCAGCTGGGCATCTCCGGATGCAGCGCCATGTGGTACTGCGGGTGATGCGCGAAATACTCGCGGTCGTTGATGACCGTCATCTTGTCCAGCGGCAGCCAGCAGTTGTGCGGCTCGCCCTGGTGGCCGAGCATCGTGATGCCCTGCTCCTCGAAATAGGTGAACAGCGGCTTGAAGCGCGCGTCGTCGATCATGACGAGCTTGCCCTGCTTGTCGCGCAGGCTCATGCCGATGTTCTTCCACACCTTCACGCCGACCGCGCCGGCGCGCAGGCCGGCATCGACGCGCTGCTTGGTCGCGGCTAGCCAGCCTGGTTGATCCGAAGTCTCCGACGAGAAACTCACCGCCCAGGCCACGTCCGCCGGACGCGCCTTGCGCAGCTCGATCGCCGCCTGCTGCTGCTCGTCCAGCGGCGGGAAGTCCGGGTAGTCGACGTTGATCGTCAGCACCTTGAAACCGAGCTGGCGCGCGGCGTCGATGAACGCCGGACCGGCGTTGTGCAGATGCACGTGCGAATCGATCTTCGGGACCTTGGTGAAGTCCGCCATCGTGTAGCGGTCTCCATCGTTGTCCTTGGACTTCGGTGCCGCCAGGACGCCAGAAGAGGCGGCCATCGCGACGGCCGTCAATGCGGCGCTCAGCAGGGCCGGCAGCGCGGCGCGGACGGGAGTTCTCGTCATGGGGGTCATGGGATCAACAACGGTGGGAACAGTGGGAACAGTGGGAAGGTCAGTCGCAGCTGTAGCGGTAGGCGTCGTTCAGGTCCAGCGGCAGCACCAGCGTGCGGATCTTCGCGGCCTTCATCTTGGTGCAGAGCTTGTCGCGCGCGCCGTTGGTGTTCTTCTTGTACTTGGACGCGTACTCGGCGTTGAACACGGGCTTGTTCTTGCTCGTGAAGACCGAGTAGCCGCCGCACTCGTCGTACTGGTTGCACTGCTCGTTGACGGCCATGTCGAAATACGGCTCCAGCTGCGCCAGCTGGTCGACGTCGTTCTTCAGCGCGATCGCCAGGCCGCGGCCGTGGGCGGCGTTGGCGAGGTACTTGTTGTAGTCGAGCTGGGTCGCGGCCGTCAGCGGGAAGCCGGTCGAGTTGGTGTAGCCGTCGACGTTGTCCGGCTCGACGCCGTCACAGCCCTTGGAGACGGCCAGGTCCAACCGGCTGAGCATCACCGCGCGCACGTTGGCCGAGCGCGTGTCCAGCCACTTCTCGCCGGCCCAGCCGTCCAGCGCGTTGCCCATGTCGGCGGCGTTGAAGCTGCCGAAGTCGGCGCGCCAGTTCTCCGAGCTGCCGGCGGAGAAGTAGCAGACGACCTTGCGGCCCTGCGCCTTCAAGCCGGCGATCGTCTGCGCGGTCGTGTCGAAGAGGTCGATGTCGTACACGGCCACGTTGTAGCCGGTGTTGAGCGTGCCCGTCAGCTGCCACTGCCAGGTCGTGTTCACGCCGGGCTTCCACCACGACTGCGCGTGCGCGCCGGTGGCGGCGGTGAGTCCCAGGGCCAGTGCGGCGGCGGTCGCGAGGCCGGTGGCCATCGAACGGATCAGCGAGCGTTTCATGAGTTCTCCTGTGATGCGGGCCGTCGTGCGGCCCGGGTGTTGTGTGGAACCCCGACGTCCTCTCCGGAACATCCCGATCTGGAATACCCCGTTTGGTAAGCGCCGATCAGCGCGGCATCAGAACTTGATGCTCGCCCCGATCGTGAACGCCCTGCCCCAGCGGTTGTAGCCTTGCGGCAGGGTGATGTTGCCGTCGCCCAGCGTGTACTCCTGCTTGGCGTCGGTCAGGTTGCGGCCCTCGATGGAGATCCGCAGCCACTTGTTGACTTCATAGGCCGCCTGCGCAGTCAGCCAGGTGATGGCCTTGGCGCGCTCGTTGAAGCCCGGGCCGATCACGTTGATCGCCGACACGAACTCGTCGGTGTGGTCCGCCGTGGCGCTGATGCTCCACGGCCCCTTCTCGTAGAGCAGGCCCAGCGACGAGGTCGCCGGCGCAATGCCTTCCAGCGGGCGCTTCTCGCCGCCGACCCAGCTGTCGGAGCGGTTGCGCGTGTACTGCGCCCGCACGCCGAAGCCGTTGTCCCACAGATGCTGGAAGCCGATCTCCATGCCGCGGACCCGGGCCTTGTCGCCGTTGATCGGCTTCATCACGTTGAACAGGTGGCCCGGCACGCCGATGTCGACGCCGGTTTCCCAGCTGGTGGTGATCTGGTTCTTGATGTCCTTCTGGAACACCGCGAAGGTCAGCGCCGAGTTGCGGGCGTAGTACCACTCCAACGAGGCGTCGTACTGCTTGGCGCTGTAGGGCTTCAGATCGGCGTTGCCGCCGAAGACCTGGGTGAAGTCGCCCCAGGCGACGCTGGCCGTGGTGCTGGTCGGCGCGAGCTGCTCGACCGACGGCCGCGCCATCGTCTTGGCCGCGCCCAGGCGCAGCTGCAGCGCGTCGGTGAAGTGCCAGACGAAGTTGGCCGACGGCAGGCCGTAGGTGTACTCGGCGTCCTGGCTGATCTCGGTCGGATCGGCGTAGACGGCGGTGTAGTTGAACGGGCCGTTCTCCGTCAGGCTGGCGATCTTGGCATCCCAGGCCTTGGCCGTGGTCTTGGTCTTCACCAGGCGCACGCCGATGTCCGCGTTCCACTGCTCGCCGGAGAGATCCGCCTCGACGAAGAACGAGGTCGTCTTCTCGCGCACGCGGTAGCTCTGCAGCGGGTTCCAGACCGGTCCGGCGTTGCTGAAATCGTAGGTGCCGCCGTCCGGACGCGGCTTGCCGTTGTAGGCCTGCAGCGCCGCCAGGTAGTTGGGCACGTCGAAGCCCAGGAACGAACGCGGGAAGCTGCCGCTGACGCCGTTCATGAAGTTGGGCGGGCTCAGGTGCTCGTTGAGCACGTTGCCGCCGAGCTGCCCCACGTTGATCGCGTTGGTGCCGGAGTAGTAGTTCTCCCCGCCGTTGATCGCGTTGTCGACCAGGTCGCGGTTCTTGTCGCGCCGCGTGGCCTGCACGCCGAACTGGATCTGGTCGACGTTGAAGCGGTCCACCGTCCAGGCGCCGTTCAGCGTCAGGCCGCGGATCTTGTCGTCGATGTTGTCGCCGCTCAGGCCCAGGTAATGGGTGTTGAAGTCGTTCGGGCCGAAGGCGCCGCTGGCGAGGCCGCCGATCAGGTCGCGGCCGTCGGCGAAGGTGGTCTTGATGTCGGGCACCTGCGAGCCGGTCAGGTTCACCGTCGTCACGTTGGGCTGGTTCATGCGCAGCACCGTGTAGGTGTCCTGCCCGCCGGAATGCCGCTTGGACGTCGACTGGTAGACGTCGCCGTTGAACTTCAGCGTCTCGGTGGCCTTCCACTCGGCGTTGAGGCCGTAGACGGCGCTGTCGACGACGCGGTGCGTGGTCAGGTTCAGCAGCTCGGGATTGAGCTGGTTGTCCGGATTGGCGCTGTCCATCGTGAAGCCGGTGACGACGCCGTTCTCGGTCTTGATGTTGGACCAGCGGCCCGGCGCGAACAGCGTGTAGAACGACTGCTGGTAACCGACCTGCGGCGAGTTCAGCCGCGTCTTGATGCCGTCGACGGTGACCTTGAGCGCGTCGCTCGGACGCCATTCGACCTTGCCGGAGAGCGCGGTGCGCTTCTTCTGTTCCTGGATGGTGCCGACGCGGAACTGGCCCGGGCCGATCAGGCCTTCCTCGTCCTTGTCCAGCACGCCGTTGCCGTTCGGATCGATGTTGCCGCCCCAGGCGTTGCCGGTCCAGTTGGCGGCCGGGTCGGAGATAGGGTTGCGCGTCCAGCCGCCGTCGTTGCCGGCGGTGTCGGTGCGGACCTTGCGGTCGGCATAGACCACGCCGAACAGCACGCCCAGTTCCTTGCCGAAGGTGTTGCTGTAGGTGGCCGAGACCTTGCCGCCGTTGAGCTTGGACATGGTGTTGCGGTCGCCCTCGACGCGCAGGATGCCGTGCTGGCCGGGCTGGTCGAAGGGGCTGGCCGAACGCAGGTTCACCAGGCCGCCGATCGCGCCTTCCATCACCGAGGCCTGCGCGGACTTCACGACGTCGGCGCCGCTGATGATGTCCGAGGGCAGCACGTCGAAGGCGAAGTCGCGGCCCTCGCCGTCGGTGGCGAGGATGCGGTTGTTGAAGGTCGTCAGCGTGTATTCGGGACCCAGGCCGCGCACGCTGACCTTCTGGCCTTCGCCGCCGGCGGTGCGCGAGATCGACACGCCGGTGATGTGACTCAGCGAGTCGGCCACGTTGTCGTCGGGGAAGCGGCCCAGCTCGGTGGCGCTGATGCTGTCCTGCACGCCGGACGCGGCGCGCTTGAGGTTCAGCGATCGCTGCAGGCTGGCGCGGGTGCCGGTGATCTCGACGCGGTCCAGCGTCTGGTCGGCGTCCCTGGCCTTGGCGTCGGTCTTGGCGTCGGTCTTGGCGTCGGTCTTGGCGTCGGCGGGCGTCGAGGCCGCCGCCGCCGGCGGCTGGACCTGCGCCTGCGCCGCGCCCAGCGCGGTCAACGCGGCGATCGCGGCGGCGGCGGCGATGGGCCGCGGCGCAAAACCGGCAATCAGGAGGGAGGACAGGGGAGCTCGCATCTCAGGGTTCCTTGTGTTGGCTTGTCCGCTGCCAGTCCTGGACCTCGACCGGCTTGGCGCAAGTCTACGTAGTCTTTCGATTAATTTCGCATATCGTTTTTACCGACGTTTATTCTTTCGAATTGATGACGGTCGAAAGAATTCGAGCTACACGTTCTCACAAGATCAGCTCGACCACGCCTGATTCGTTCGGGTTTTCCCGCGAAATTCGCCGCTTCGTGGCTTGTCACGGTTTCTTCCGTTGTGTTTCCGCTTTCCTTACCCTATTCTTTCGTTCGAAAGCTTACGACGATCCACGGCCCCATCGGGCGGTCGAGACCCCTCCAAGAAAGAAAGCGATCTCCATGCAACGACATTGGCTGACCTACGCACTTGTCACGACCCTGTTCTGGGGCGCGTGGGGCGCGTTGACGGGCTTGTCTTCCGAACGCGGCTTCCCGGACACGCTGGTCTACGTCGTGTGGGCGCTGACCATGATCCCGCCGGCCGTGTTCGTGCTGGCGCGCGCCGGCTGGAAGCTGCAGCGCGACCGCCGTGCCGTGATCCAGGGCCTGACGGTCGGACTGCTGGGCGCGGGCGGGCAGATGCTGCTGTTCCGCGCGGTCGAGTCCGGTCCCGCCTACCTGATCTTCCCGATCGTGTCGCTGTCGCCGGGGGTGACGATCGCGCTGTCCTTCGGACTGCTGCGCGAGCGTACCGGCAAGCTCGGCGTCGCCGGCATCGTGCTGGCGCTGTTCGCACTGCCGCTGTTCGACTACCAGCCCGGCCAGCAGAGCCAGGCGCTGGGACTGTGGTTCGCGCTGGCCGTCGTCGTGATGGCCGCCTGGGGCCTGCAGGCCTTTTTCCTGAAGACCGCCAACAACGCCGCCAGCGCGGAGAGCATCTTCTTCTACATGACCGTCAGCGCGCTGTTGTGCATCCCGGCCGCGCTGTGGATGACGGATTTTTCCAAGCCCATCCCCTGGGGCTGGGACGGCCCCGGCCTGGCCGCCGTGATCCAGGTGCTCAACGCGATCGGCGCGCTCACGCTGGTCTACGCCTTCCGCTACGGCAAGGCGCTGGTCGTCTCGCCGCTGGTCAACGCGGGCGCCCCGCTGCTGACGGCGCTGGCCTCGATGGCGATGAGCGGCGCCACCCCCGGCGGCTTCAAGCTGGCCGGCGTCGCGCTGGCCTTGCTGGCCGCGCTGCTGCTGGCCCTGCAACCCGAAGGCGACGCCAAGACGGCCCCCTCGCACACGCCTTGAACACGCCTTGAACACGCCTTGAACACCCCACCAGCGGCGCGATCCGGCCGGCGACGTCCACCCCCGACCCCACCCGCGATCCCGTACCGCCTACTCGACAGGAAGGATTCCCCTTGAAGCTCATGCTCGATCTCGTGCGACGCCACCAGCAGTCGGCGTCCGGCGCCGACGCGCCAGCCATCGGCATCCCCTCGATGTGCTCGGCGCATCCCGTCGTCATCGCCGCGACGCTGCGCGAGTGCGGCGCGCTCGGCCGCCCTGCGCTGATCGAGGCCACCTCCAACCAGGTCAACCAGGACGGCGGCTACACCGGCATGACGCCGGTCGACTTCCGCCGCTTCGTCGAGGCGATCGCCAAGGCCGAGGGCGTCGACACCGACCTGCTGATCCTGGGCGGCGACCACCTCGGTCCGAACGCGTGGCGCAAGCAGCCTGCGGCGCAGGCGATGGCCAAGGCGGAGGTGATGGTGGCGCAGTACGTCACCGCCGGCTTCCGCAAGATCCACCTGGACTGCTCGATGTCCTGCGCGGACGATCCGGTGCCGCTGTCCGAAGCCGAGATCGCCGCCCGCGCGGTGCGCCTGTGCCTGGCCGCCGAGGCCGCCTGGCGCGACACGCCCGACCGCGGCGAGCCGCCGGTCTACGTCATCGGCACCGAGGTGCCGGTGCCGGGCGGCGCGCATGAGGACCTGGAAGAGCTCGCGGTGACCTCGCCCGAGGCGGCCGGCGCGACGCTGGCGCTGCACCGCGAGGCGTTCGCGAAGTCCGGCCTCGACGCGGCCTGGGAGCGCGTGATCGCGATGGTCGTGCAGCCGGGCGTCGAGTTCGACCACCACAAGGTCATCGACTACCGGCCGGAGAAGGCGCGCGCGCTGAGCGCGTTCATCGCCTCGCAGCCGGGTCTGGTCTTCGAAGCGCACTCGACCGACTACCAGACGCCCGAGCGCCTGGCGCAACTCGCGCGCGACCACTTCGCGATCCTGAAGGTCGGCCCGGGCGCGACCTTCGCGCTGCGCGAGACGCTGTGGGCGCTGGCCGCCGTCGAGCGCGAATGGCTGGGCCCGCAGGCCGGCCACGACAACCTGGTCGACACGGTGTTCGGCGTGATGCGCGCGGAGCCCGGGCACTGGGCGCCCTACTACCAGGACCCGTCGCGCCTGCAGGTCGACCTGGCCTACAGCCTGAGCGACCGCATCCGCTACTACTGGGCGCATCCGAAGGTGCAGACCGCCTGCGCGGCGCTGCTGGACCGGCTGGAACATTCGCCGCCGCCGCTGACGCTGCTCAGCCAATTCCTGCCGCGCCAGTACGACGCGATCCGCGAGGGCCGCCTGCGCAACCGCCCCGCCGAGCTGCTGCGCGATGGCGCCGCGCAGTCGCTGCGTCCCTACCTCGCGGCCTGCGCCGCCTGAACGACAGAACGCCCGAACGTCCGGATGCCAGAACGCGCGACGACCTGAACCGCTTCGACATCCGGCCCTTTCTCATGCAACAAGATCCGTCACGATGAGCCTGCTCAACTTCGAACCCGCCGAACTCGCCCGCCGCGGCGCGCCGCATACCGCGCGCGAGATCGCCCAGCAACCCGAGGTCTGGCGCACGGTGCATGCGCTGGTGCAATCGCAACGCGCGGCGATCGACGCCTTCCTGCAGCCGCTGCTGGCGCTGCCGGACCTGCGCATCGTGCTGACGGGCGCGGGCAGCTCGGCCTTCATCGGGCAATGCCTGGCGCCGGCGCTGCTGCAACAGCTGGGCGCGAAGCCCGGCCTGCGCGTCGAGGCGATCGCGACCACCGACATCGTCTCCAATCCGGCGCAATGCCTGCAGCCCGGCGTGCCGACGCTGCTGGTGTCCTTCGCCCGTTCGGGCAACAGCCCGGAGAGCCTGGCAGCGGTGGAGCTGGCCGACGCGACCGTGGGAGAGTGCCATCACCTCGCGGTCACCTGCGCGGCCGACGGCACGCTGGCACGCCGGCTCGGCGGGCGCGATCGCGCCCATGTGCTGCTGCTGCCCGACGAGACGCATGACCGCGCCTTCGCGATGACCTCGAGCTTCACCGGCATGCTGCTGGCCGCGGCCTGGGCCTTCGGCCTGGCGCTGCCGTCGGCGCAGACGCTCGGCGACGCGGCGCGCCAGCTGCTGGCCACCGAGGCCGCGCGCCTGGACGCGCTGAACGCGCAGCCGTTCGAGCGCGTCGTCGTGCTCGGCAGCAACGGCCTGCAGGGCCTGGCGAAGGAAGCCGCGCTGAAGGTGCTGGAGCTGAGCGACGGCCGCCTGGTCGCGCTGGCCGATTCGCCGCTGGGCTTCCGCCACGGCCCGAAGACGGTGCTGAACGACCGCACGCTGGTGCTGATCGTGCTGTCCAACGACAGCTACACCCGGCGCTACGACCTGGACCTGCTGCGCGAGCTGCGCCGCCAAGGCCGGGGCCGCATCGTCGCGCTCAGCACCTCGGCGCTGAACGCCGAGGACGCGCTGGCCGCGGACGACGTGCTGCTCGACCTGCCGGTCAACGCGCCCGACCTGGCGCTGGCGCCGGTGGCGCTGGTGTTCGCGCAGTGTCTGGCCCTGCTGGCCTCGCTCAAGCTCGGCATCACGCCGGACAATCCGAGCGCCTCGGGCACCGTGACGCGCGTCGTCAGCGGCGTCATCATCCATCCGCTCGCCACGTCGGCGCCTTGACCCCCTGCGCACTCGCCCAGCGGGCCGTGCATCGGCCCGCGCATCGCCCCCCCGACCAGCCCCGCCCTCCGACCTGCCCACTGATCCGCTCATGACTCCCGGCACCCACGACACGGCCGACCGCCCGATCTTCCTCGGCATCGACGGCGGCGGCACCAAGACCTCCTTCCTGCTGCTGGACGGCGACGGCCGGCTGCTGGCGCGCCACACCACGACGACCAGCTACTACCTGGAGATCGGCTTCGGCGCCTTGCGCGCGTTGCTGCGCGACGGCGTCGTCGAGACGCTGAAGCGCGCCGGCGTGGCGCCGGAGCGCGTCACGTCCGCCTTCGCCGGCCTGCCGGCGCACGGCGAGGACAGCGCCTTGATCGCGGACTTCGACAGCCTGCTCGCCGGCGCGCTGCCGCGCGCGGTCATCGGCAACGACATGGTCTGCAGCTGGGCGGGTTCGCTCGGCGGCGACGAGGGCATCAGCCTGGTCGCGGGCACCGGCTCGATCGCCTACGGCGAATGGCAGGGCCGCGGCGCGCGCTCGGGCGGCTGGGGCGAAGTCTTCGGCGACGAGGGCTCGGCCTACTGGCTCGCGCGCGAAGGCCTCGCGCTGTTTTCGCGCATGGCCGACGGACGCGCCGCGCCGGGACCGCTGCTCGGGCTCGTGCGGGAGCATTTCCGGCTCGCGCATGACCTGGACCTCTGCGCGGCGATCAACGGCGACGCGGCGCGCAGCCGGCTCGCGCAGTTCGCGCGGCTCGTGTCCGCGGCGGCGGCCGACGGCGACGCGCAGGCGACCGCCCTGCTGGTCCGCGCTGGCGACGAGCTCGCCGCGCTCGCCGGCGCCATCGCGCGGCAGTTGGCGCTGCCGGCGGACGCGCAGGTCCCGGTCTCCTACACCGGCGGCGTCTTCGAAGCCGGCGCCACCGTCACCGATGCACTGCGGCGCGCGCTTGCCCGGGAGGTGCCCGGGGCGATGCTGATCGCGCCGCGCTTCGGTCCGGAACTCGGCGCCGCGATGTATGCGGCGCGGCTGGCCGGGATGCAGCTCCGGCATGCGACGGCCGCTGGCCCTCACCCCCACCCGCTCCCGCAAGCGGGAGAGGGAGCAGGACGGCCGACGATGTAAGGGTCGCGCCAGCACTTGCGAACAGTGCCGGATCGATATCATTCGAAAGTTCATCGCTTCCGCTTCCCATGACCACCATGACCACCGCTACCGCCGACAAGGCCGAGAAGCCTGACGCCGCGTTGCTGATCGACGAGCGCCGGCGGCTGATCCGCGAGCAGGTGCAGGCGCAGGGCAAGGTCACGGTGGAGGAGCTGGCCGAGCGTTTCGGCATCTCGGTCGTCACGATCCGCAGCGACCTGAACGCGCTGGCCTCGACCGGTGCGCTGCTGCGCACGCACGGCGGCGCGCTGGCGCATCGCGACACCGAGGAGGTGCCGATCAGCGTCAAGCAGAAGCTGCACCACGAGCAGAAGGTGCGCATCGCCGTCGAGGCCGCCAAGCTGATCCGCGACGGCGAGACCATCCTGCTGGACTCCGGCTCGACGACCGAGGAGATCGCCAAGCAGATCCGCGGCCTGCGGCTGCAGTCGCTGAACGTGATCACCAACGCGCTCAACATCGCCGTGCTGCTGGCGACGGTGCCCGGCGTCAACGTGATCATGCCGGGCGGGCTGCTGCGGCAGAACTCCTACTCGCTGTCGGGCCCGCAGGCGGTGACGGCGCTGCAGAGCCTCTACGCGGACCGGCTGTTCCTGGGCGTGGACAGCCTGGACCCGGAGATCGGCCTGATGACGCCGCATCTGCTGGAGGCGCAGTTGAACGCGCAGATGATGAAGATCGCGCGCCAGATCGTCGCGGTCGCGGACGCGTCCAAGCTGATGAAGCGCAACCTGTCGGTGATCGCGCCGGTCGAGCAGATCGACATGCTGATCACCGACAAGGAGGCCGACGACGGCATCGTCGGCGAACTGCGACGCCGCGGCGTCGAAGTCGTGCTGGCTTGACGGATCAGACGCCCATGGTCGTCTGGATCGCTGCGGCGACATCGGGAGACACCACCTGAGGATGGTTCTGGGCAATCGTCTCCAGCTGTTGCCGCAACTGATCGTCCAAGGCGATGGCCTGGTCCAGCCGATCCTCCAGCCAGGCGACCTCCGTGTTGAGGAACAGGGTCTGGAGCGTCACCTCTTCGGCATCTGACAGGGCTGCCTTGACGGCCTGGACGTCCATCACCAACGACCCGTCCGGCGCTCCGGCCGTCCATTCCTCTTCGCCCCACCATTCGTTCAGATGGGACACCGCAATGTCGAAGGTCGAGCGCTCCGGGACGTTCGACCGCTCTGACGCCACCATCTCCGGATGCGCCGCGACAAAGGACAACAGCGATTGGTGAAGCTGTCCCTGCAGCGCCTGGGCCTCTTCGCCGCGGCCCTCCCGGCCCGCGACACTCGCATCGAGGAACAAGGTGTGAAGCGCGTTTTCATCGGCGTCGGACAAGGCGTCCTTGAGCGCTCGGACATCCAGCACATAGGACGACTCCTCGGTACGCACCTCCCACTGGTCGGCCTCCCACCAGCTGTTGGTGAGCGACTCCGCAGCATCCTGGAAGTGCGAGGGGGTGGTGGCCATGGAGATCTCCTTCGAAACAGGGAAACGAGCAGTGCACCTGCGCGCTGCCCATCAGCGCGCTGCGACGCACAGGCCTTGGTGCCCCTGCAACGATGTCGGGATCCTCTGGGAAACCGGTTGTCCTCCGCCCTGATTTCATGACCGGTGCGCACGTCTCCTCGCGTGCGGCGTTCAGAGCAAGGCGAACGGCAGCGGGGCGAGCAGGTCCAGCTGCAACGGGGTGCCGTCGGCGAGCACGAAGCGCTCGATCGCGAAATCGCCCTGCATCCCGTTCCTGATGGTGACCCGGGTGTTCTCCTGGCCGTGCTCGTCCAGGACCACGATCACCAGATCGGCACCTTCCGTCAGCTTGAACAGCTGGCTTCGATCGATGCCCTCACCGAAGAGCAGCATGTCGGCATGGCCCGGCGTGGCGTCTTCGTCGAGGATCTCATCACGCCCGCCATCCCGCGTGACGACGTACACGTCGCTGCCCCTGCGGCCGGTCATGACGTTGTCCTTCCAGTCGCCCTGGAAGCGATCCGTGGCATCCGTCCCGCTGACGTGCTCGATGCCGCTCAGGCGATCCTCTCCGCCACGGCCCCACGTCACCTTCTGCGTGTCCAGCGTCGCGTAAATGCCGCCGCCGTCTCCGAACGCGCCGAGGTAATCCACCGTGTCGTTGCCGGCACCGCCCTGGATCTCCTTGTTCTGCGCTGCCCCAAGCGCGTAGGCGTGATCCACCCGGATCCGGTCGTCGCCGCCTCCCGCCAGGACCTTGTCGTGCAGGGCGCCGATCGGGATCAGGTCGTTCCCGTCCGTGCCGAGGTAGGTCGTCTTGCGACCGTCGCCCGGGACGAGACTCGGGGCCGGCTCGTCGGCCTGCTGCGGCCGGCCCGCCAGTTCCCACCACGCATACGTCGTGCCGTCGTGCAACTGGAACCGTTCGATCGCGGACTCCTTCCGGACGCCGTTCTGGATGGTGGTCACGGTATCGATCCTGCCCCCCGCCGCGAGCACCTCGATCACCACGTCGTCGCCTGCGACACTGACGCGCAGGTCTTCGCGCCGCAGGCCCTGCTCGAAGAGGAGCGTGTCGACATGGTCCGTCGTCGCGTCCTGATCGACGATCACGTCCCGGCCGCCGCCCCGCGTCACGAGGTAGACGTCGTTGCCGTGATACCCGGTCATGACGTTGTCGGCGGCATTGCCCTCAAAGTGATCGGCGGCGACGGTGCCGCCGATGTTCTCGACACTGACGACCCGGTCGTGTCCGGACGTGCCCCAGGTCACCAAGCGCTCCTTCAGCCTGACCGTGATGCCGACGTCGGGCGAATCGAAGGCGGTCTTGTAGTCCACCGTGTCGTTGCCGGGGCCGCCGCGGATGTACTTGTTGTCCTGCGGCAGGTCGCCGGACATGCGATGGGCGACCACGATCCGATCGTCGCCGGCACCCGCGACGATCCGTTCCGGGCCCACGCCGGTATGGATCGTGTTGTCCTGGTCGTCACCGTGCGTGACGTCGCCCCCTGGTTTCCCCTTCGAGGCAGACGGCGATCGCGATGCGCCAGTCTTGCGCTCGCCTGCGGCCGGCACCGATTGTCGGTCGGACTCGCTGGCCGCGTCCCGCAGGGGCTGGTCCAGGGGCTCCCGGCTCACCAGTTCGGACAGGCGGACCCAGTCTGCAGCGTCGTTCAGGATTTCCGCAAACAGGCCGCTGCGGTACTGGATCTTGTCGAGGCGCCAGGATGTCTCGAGCCCGTCGCCATGCCAACCCCGCAGGCGCAAGAGAGAGGACTGCTCCGGCACCTGGATCAAGAGATCCTCGCCCTCGCGATGTAAGCGCAGTTGACCGACGGTGTGGACGGTGCCAGCCGTCTCCTGATAGATCACCAGGGTGCGCAGTTCAGGATCGGGATCGAAGGCCCAATCCCCGAGACTGGCATCCCAGAGATATCCACGCTTCGAGTCCGCCTTGCCGGCAGGCGCTCCTCGGCCATCGTTCATTGTCTGTTCCTTCTTCATTGGAACCGAGGCGCGAGCACGCCACAGGCCAGCATGCCGACGCCGCCCGCGGCGCTTCCGCGGGCGGTCGTCCCATGCAACCCCTTTGGTCAACGCCCGGAGGGTTGGCGCTCGCGCACCCGCATGACCGACAGCGGCGGCGGCGCGGTCACCGTCCGACTCGCGACAGGCAGGCGCCTACCTGAATCAGGGCGCCTCGTTCGACCCCGGCGTTTTCAGCCGGATCGTCGTTCCCTCAACGGCCTGATCAACGGCCTGATCAACGGCCTGATCAACGGCCGGATCAACGTCTGATCGGCGTCTGATCGGCGCCAGATCAGCGCTTGAACGGCGCGCACGGATCCTCACGCGTCGGCGCAGGCGCGCGCTCGATGCGGTCGTAGCCGCCGGCGGGCGTGGCGCCGCCGGGCTCCAGATACGCGACGGCGTCGATGTCCGACGCCGGCACGCCGGCCGCCTGCAGGTAGACCGGCACGGCGACATCGCGTCGCACATGGCCGTTCCCGGCGATCAGCACCACGCGTCTCGCGCCCGACTTCCGCGCGTCGAACATGGCCTGCGCCATCGCGGCGTCGCGCGCGCGCTGCGCCTGGACCATGCCCGGCAGCATCGCCTCCGGCATGGCCCCGCAGTGGCCGTCCTGGATGTCCTGGCGCAGCGTGTCCTGCTGCGTGTCCCGCCACGCGACGCGATCGCGCAGCGCGAGCAGATCGGCCGGCCAGGCGGCGTCGCCCTCGCGGACGATCCTGCGGATCTGGTCGCGGTCGATGTTGCCGCCTCGGACTTCCGCGCCAGCCTGCAACGCGACCTCGAACAGCGGCCGATGCAGCGGCCAGCGCCAGCCTTTGCGGTCGAACTTCGCCGCCTCGATGACGGCGTCCACGTCGCCCGGCGCCGCCTTGCGCGCCTGCGCCACGGCGGCGTCCTCGCTGCGCGAGAACTGTTCGAACACGACGACCGTCTTCGGTTCCTGCGCGATCAGCTGTCGCAGCCGCTCCGCGCGAGCGCGGTGGTGATCGGGGTTGTCGTGCAGCTCGCCGAGCAGGATGAATTCGGGCTCGATCCGGGAGGAGGCCGGCGCCGCCCGTGTCGTGGACGAGGCGCACGCCGCGAGCAGCAGGGACAGCAGGGCAAGCAGCGCCAGCACGGAGACGCGGGAGGCAATGTTCATGGAAACAGTCCTGGGAGCAGGGAGTGTGAACAGGCCTGGCGGCGCTGCCGCGATGCGCGGGAGGCGCGCTTGCGGCAATGGCTGGGTCGACCGCGCATTGTCGGGCATTCCCCTCAAGGACAGGCGGAGCCGCATCGGCGCAAGCCGGTCGTCCTGTCGCTCCCCGGACCGGCGGGGGATCAGAGCACCGCGTGGCCCGGCTCGGGCGACATCGGGACGATGGGCGGCGACCAGCCCGCCGCGACGGCGGGGTCGACTTTGACGGCCTCGCCCAGGATCAGCGCCGCCAGCGCCTGCGACGCCTGGACCGGCTCGTCGTTCCCCGGCAGCAACACGTCCGAGATCGTCTGCCGGAGCATGGTTTCCTGCGCGGCGTCCAACACCGCCAGAAGACGCGCGGTGTCGAAGTCGATCCACTCCCCGTCGATCTCGACGTGCAGGGTCGACTGGCTGAAGACCGCCTCGATGAACTGCTGCGCCTGCAGGGCAGGATCGTCGTCGACCGTCGAGGTCGGCAGCGATGACATCGTCATGGAAAGTTCTCCTTCGGTATCGGGACAGTCGGGCGCCCGGCGCCTCACGCGCCAGGTCGTGCATCGGCCGCGCGCCGCCTGGCGACGCGAGGCATCGATGCCGTGCCGTAGTCCTCCTCCGCGGGAGATCGGATCGCCGGAGATCTGATCGCGGATCAGCGGATCAGCGGATCAGCGGATCAGCAAATCAGCGGATGGACATCGTCGACCGCATCGCCTTGACCGCGCCCTCGCCCATCGCCGCGCCGAAGCGCTTGGCGATGCGTTCGGCGACGTTGTCGCGCGGCGTGTAGTCGACGACGTCCTCGGCCTTCACCACCTCGCGGGCGACGTAGTCGAGGTTGCCCGTGCCGTCGGCCAGGCCCAGCGCGATCGCCTGCTCGCCGTTCCAGAACAGGCCCGAGAACATCTCCGGCGTTTCCTTCAGGCGCGTGCCGCGGCCCTCGCGCACGACCGCGATGAACTGCTGGTGGATCTGGTCCAGCATCGCCTGCGCATAGGCCTGCTGCCTGGGCGTCACCGGCGAGAACGGATCCAGCATCCCCTTGTTCTCGCCCGCCGTCATCAGGCGGCGCTCGACGCCGACCTTCTTCATCACCTCGGTGAAACCGAAGCCGTCCATCAGCACGCCGATCGAGCCCACCACCGACGCCTTGTCGACGTAGATCTCGTCCGCGCCCGCGGCGATGTAGTACGCGCCGGAGGCGCAGATCTCCTCGACGACCGCGTAGACCTTCTTCTTGTGCAGGGCCTTCAGGCGCTTGAGCTCGTCGTTGACGATGCCCGACTGCACCGGGCTGCCGCCCGGCGAGTTGATGCGCAGCACCACCGCCTGCGAGCCGGGGTCCTCGAACGCGGCCTTCAGCGCGGCGTTGATGAGCTCGGCGCTGGCTTCGGTGTCGGGCGCGATCTCGCCGCGCACTTCGACGAGCGCGGTGTGCGGCCCGGTCGTCGCGCCGCCGTGGTGCTTCGCCGAGAACATCGACCAGATGAACAGCAGCAGCACCGACACCCAGATGAGCCGGAAGAAGGTCTTCCAGCGCCGGTCGCTGCGGCGGTCGCGCAGGTAGTCATGCGCGAACTGCTCGATCACGTGCTCGTAGCGGCCCGGCGCCGCGGGGGCGGCCGGCGCGGACGCGGCGGGCGCCGTGGCCTTGAGCATGTCTTCCGGGCGCGCCGTCGCGTCGGGGATCGGGCGCGGCAGGTCGCTGCCGGTGCCGGGGTCGTCGTTGGGGTTCATTCAATCCTCGAAACTCAATCCTCGAACACGGGTCTCGTGTCGCGCGAGGGATACCAGAAGACCTGACCGTCCTGCTCGCGCACGTCGAGCTTGGTCAGGCCGAAACGGCCGCACATGCCGGTCACGCAGCGTCCATCGCGCGGGTGGTACACCGCGCCGTGGATGCTGCAGATGATGTATTCCTTCCTGCTGTCGAGGAACTCGCCCTCCTGCCAGTCCATCTCGGTCGGCACGTGCGCGCAGCGGTTGAGGTAGCCGACGACCTCGCCGTCGAAGCGCAGCGCGAAGGCCGAAGCGGGCTGGCGGAACTGCAGCACGTCGAAGGTGTGCGCGCGGCCGCGCTCCTCCAGGTCGGAGGAGGGGCACAGCGGCACCGGGGGCAGGTCTTGCTCGGGCGTCATTCGGAAGGATTCCAGGAAGCGGGACCGATCGGGGGGATCCGGGAAGCGGTCATGCGTTGGCCAGCAGCCATCCGTGCAGCGTCGGGACGTCGTGTGCCACCAGCAGCGGCTCGAAGCCGCGCAGCGATTCGTGCTCGTGCGCGCCGTAGGTGACCGCCACCGCCGGGCAGCCGGCGTTGCGCGCCAGCTGCAGGTCGTGCGTCGTGTCGCCGATCATCAGGGTGCGCTCCGGCTCGGCGCCGAACTCGCGCATCAGCTCGAGCAGCATCTGCGGATTGGGCTTGCCGGCGGTCTCGTCCGCGGTGCGGGTGCCGTCGAACAGCGTCTTCATGTCGACGGCGGCCAGCGCCTCGTCCAGACCGCGGCGGCTCTTGCCGGTCGCCACGGCCAGCCAGTGATGCCGCGCCTTCAGGTCGCGCAGCAGCTCGGGCACGCCGTCGAACAGCGTCACCTCGTGCGCCGAGGCGAAGTAGTGATGGCGGTAGCGCTGGCCGAGCTCCGGGTAGCGCGCCGGGTCCAGGCCCGGCAGCGCGTACTGCAGCGCCTCGATCAGGCCCATGCCGATGACGTAGGCGGCGTTCTCGCGCGACGGCGGTTCCAGGCCCAGGTCGGCGGCCGCGGCCTGCATGCAGCGCACGATCAGGGCGGTGGAGTCGAACAGGGTGCCATCCCAGTCGAACACGATCAGGTCGAAACGTTGAGGCATGGGGATCCGCGGAAAGTCGTCAGGGCGCCCGGCGGCGCAGCGCGGCCAGGAGTGTCTCGCACTCGTCTGGCAACGGAGCCTCCAGGGTCAAGGTCTCGCCGGTGGCCGGGTGCACCACGCGCAGCTGCCGGGCATGCAGGAACATCCGGTCGAAGCGCAAGGCGCCCCGGGCCAGCGCGCGATTGGCCTCGAAGTCGCCGTACTTGGGATCGCCGACGATCGGGTGGCCTTCATGGGCCAGATGGACCCGGATCTGGTGCGTGCGGCCGGTCTTGATCGTGACGTCCAGCAGGCTGTAGCCCGAACAGGCGTCGACGACCTTCACCAGGCTGATCGACCGCTTGGCCTGGTCGAGCTGCGGATCCTTGGGATCGGGCACCGCCCTCACCCAGCGCTCGCCGTCGCTGCCGACGAACTTCAGCAGCGGGACGTCGACCACCTTCCGGCCCTTGGGCCAGGTGCCGGCGACCAGCGCCGCGTAGGTCTTGCCGGTCTCGCGGTCGCGCAACTGGTCCTGCAGGTGCGTCAGCGCGCTGCGCTTCTTGGCGATCATCAGCAGGCCGGAGGTCTCCTTGTCCAGCCGGTGCACCAGCTCCAGGAACTTCGCCTGCGGACGCGCGCGGCGCAGCTGTTCGATCACGCCGAAGCTCACGCCCGAGCCGCCGTGCACCGCCACGCCGGCGGGCTTGTCGACGACGATCAGGTGCTCATCCTCGAACACGATCGGGAATTCGCGGGCGGGAACGGCGGCGGCCTGCCCGGCGGGTTTCTCCGCCAGCCGCACCGGCGGCACGCGCACGACGTCGCCGACTGCCAGCCGAGAGTCCGCGCTGCAGCGGCCCTTGTTGATGCGCACCTCGCCGGACCGGATGATCCGGTAGACCAGCGTCTTGGGCGCGCCCTTGAGTTCGCGGATGAGGAAGTTGTCCAGCCGTTGTCCGGCGGAGCCTTCGTCGACGGTCAGTTGACGGACCTGGGCTGGCGTGACCGGCGCGAGCGGCGACGCGGGCGGCGTGACCGGCGCCGTCACGGGCGTCACGGGCGTCACGGGCGTTACGGGCGTCGCGGGCGTCACGCGGCGGGGCTGGGGCGCTTGGTGGGGCGCTGAGGCCCTCGCGGCACTGCGGGCAGTCCCTGGGGCGGCCTTGCGGGCTTTAGCCCCTATAATGCTGCTTGCCACGTTTCCGTTGTAAGTATTTGATTTTTCTCATTTTACTCGGACGTGCGCGTTCGAGGTCGACGAGAACGTGGCAGTGAGCAGCGATTGTGAGTAGGCTGCTCATCACTTTTGGTGATGCAACGTCAGGTCATCGTTGTCGGGCCCGCTTCCCAAAGCGAGCGGGCAGGCGCCGAGGCCGGACGGCAGAGCAACATCGTCAGAACCATGCCCACGCGGCCGGTCGCATTCCAGGATGTCGGCAGGCGGCGCGGGCAGTACAACAAGGTTTCACGACGACAGAAGACGGGCCCCAAGCCCCGGCGCTGGCGTCAGCACCCAGGCTCCGATTCCGGATGTTTTCTTCGGTCCATTCCACCCCCCGCCGCCTGCGAGCGCGTGTTGGCTTCGTCCACACGCCAGGCTCCGGCCGTGGTCGGGTCGCGCCTCAGTCGGCGCGCTTGAGGACCGGAACAGCCGACCCGGGGCCTGCGGCGCACGCGCCAACGCTGCATCGCTGAACGGTCGAACGAGCCGTTCAATTTGCAGTCCAGGGCGATCCTTTCATTGGTTCTTTCGTGTTTCTCGTGCATCGGTCGAATCGCCCGCCGGTGACCCACCGGCGGCGGTTCTGAAGCACGCGCGTCAGCGGCAAGGCCCTGGCGCGGAGGAGAACTGATGAAACGCATGCTGATCAACGCGACGCAGCAGGAAGAGCGTCGCCTGGCCATCGTCGATGGCCAGAAGCTGTTGGACTTCGAGACCGAGATCGAAGGCCGCGAACAGCGCAAGGGCAACATCTACAAGGCGGTCGTGACGCGCGTCGAGCCGTCGCTGGAGGCCTGCTTCGTCGATTACGGCGAGGACCGCCACGGCTTCCTGCCGTTCAAGGAAATCTCGCGCACCTACTTCCGCGAGGGCGCCGACGTGCGCTCCGCCAAGATCCAGGACGTGATCAAGGAAGGCCAGGAGCTGCTGGTCCAGGTCGAGAAGGAAGAGCGCGGCAACAAGGGCGCGGCGCTGACCACCTTCGTGTCGCTGGCCGGCCGCTACCTGGTGCTGATGCCCAACAACCCGCGCGGCGGCGGCGTCTCGCGCCGCATCGAGGGCGAGGACCGGGAAGAGCTGAAGGACGCGCTCGACCAGCTCGAGTACCCCAAGGGCATGTCGCTGATCGCCCGCACCGCCGGCATCGGCCGTTCCGCCGCCGAGCTGCAGTGGGACCTGAACTACATGCTCAAGCTCTGGACCGCCATCGACGAAGCGTCGGGCGGCAAGGGCGCCTTCCTGATCTATCAGGAGTCGTCGCTGGTGATCCGCGCGATCCGCGACTACTTCACCGCCGACATCGGCGAGATCCTGATCGACACGGACGACATCTTCGAACAGGCCCACCAGTTCATGTCGCACGTGATGCCGGAGACGGCACACAAGGTCAAGCGCTACCGCGACGATGCGCCGCTGTTCAGCCGCTTCCAGATCGAGCACCAGATCGAGACGGCCTTCAGCCGCACGGTGAACCTGCCCTCGGGCGGCGCCATCGTGATCGACCACACCGAGGCGCTGGTCTCGGTGGACGTGAACTCGGCGCGCGCCACCCGCGGCGGCGACATCGAGGAAACCGCCACCCGCACCAACCTGGAAGCCGCCGACGAGATCGCGCGCCAGATGCGCCTGCGGGACCTGGGCGGCCTGATCGTGGTGGACTTCATCGACATGGAGGAGTCCAAGAACCGCCGCGAGGTCGAACAGCGCCTGCGCGACGCGCTGCGCCAGGACCGCGCCCGCGTGCAGTTCAGCTCGATCAGCAAGTTCGGCCTGCTGGAACTGAGCCGCCAGCGCCTGCGCCCGGCGCTGAGCGAAGGCAGCCACATCACCTGCCCGCGCTGCAACGGCACCGGCCACATCCGCGACACGGAATCCTCCGCGCTGCAGATCCTGCGCATGGTCCAGGAAGAGTCCATGAAGGACAACACCGCCGCCGTGCACGTGCAGGTGCCGGTGGAAGTGACCAGCTTCCTGCTCAACGAGAAGCGCACCGAGATCACCAAGATCGAGCTCAAGCAGCGCGTGACCGTGCTGCTGGTGCCCAACCGTCACCTCGACACGCCGAACTACAAGCTCGAGCGCCTGCGCCACGACGATCCCCGCCTGGAGAACCTGCAGGCGAGCTACACGATGATCGAGGAGCAGCAGGAAGAGGAAAGCATCACCCGCCGCGGCGCCGAGAAGAAGAACAAGCAGGAGCCGCTGATCAAGGGCATCCTGCCCGAGCAGCCGGCCCCGATGCCGGTCGCGCCCGCGCCCAAGGCCGTCGAGCCGGTGGCCGCGGCCCCGGTGGCGGCGCCTGCCGCGCCGGCCGCGCCCGTGGCCGCCGGTGGTGGCTTCTTCGGCTGGATCAAGAGCCTGTTCGGTGGCGAACCGGCGCCCGCCCCGGCACCGGCACCGGCCCCCGCGGCCAAGTCGGCCGAACCCGGCAAGAAGGAACGTGGCGAGCGCGGCGAACGCGGCGGTGAACGCGGCGAACGGGGCGGTGATCGCGACCGCAACGGCGGACGTGGCGGCGATCGCAATCGCCGTGGCGAACGTGGCGAACGTGGCGAACGCGCTGCCGGTGAACGCGGCGAGCGCGGTGAACAGAAGGCTCGCGACGGCAAGCCGCGCGGCGAAGGCAAGCCGCAGCAGGAAGGTCGCGCCGAGCGTCCGGAACGCGGCGAGCGCGCCGATCGTGGTGAGCGCGCCGAACGCGGTGAGCGTGGCGGCGAACGTGGCGAGCGCGGTGACCGTCCGCGTCGCAACGAGCGCGCCGACAAGCCGGAACAGGCCGTCGAGGGCGCACCGCGTCAGGAACGCACCGAACGCGGTGATCGTCCGGAGCGCGGCGAGCGTGCCGAACGGGGCGACCGCGCCGAACGCGGTGACCGGGGCGAACGCGGTGAAGGCCGCCGTCGCCGCGAAGAACGTCCGGCGGACGGCTCGCAGGAGCCACAGAGCGCGCTGGCCGGCACCGAAGCCGACAACGTCGAATCGCCGATCGCGTTCGCCGACACGCAACCGCTGGAGAACCCGCTGGGCGAAGCCGGCGACGAGCGTCAAGGCCGTCGTCGTCGTCGTCGCGGCAACCGTGATCGCGGCGACGGCGTCGAGGGCGCGGAGCAGGTCGAGGGCGCACTGGTGGAAGGCCAGGCGCAGTCCGGCGACACCTCGTTCGCTGAAGGCGCCGAATCCGCGGCCGCTCCGGTGGTCGAGGGCGACGCCCCGGCTGGCGAAGAAGGCGCGGAAGGCAACCCGGAAGGCAGCGCGGACGGCCAAGGCCGCCGTCGTGGCCGGGGTCGCGACCGTCATCGCCGCGACCGCCGCGACGGTGAAAGCGCACCGGCCGACGGCGTGTCTGCCGAGGGCGTGATTGGCGAGCGCGATGTGGCGGCCACGCCGGCCGTCGCCGCGCTGGACGGCATCGTGCTGGATGCCGGGGCCGCGCCGCGTCAGCTGGAACTGGGCGACGAGCCGAAGCAGGCACCGGTGCAGGCGCCGGCAGCCGCTGTCGCTCCGACGCCAGCGCCGGTCCAGGCCTCCGCTCCGGTCGCTGCGCCTGCCATCGCGGCAGCAGCGCCGGCGCCGGC
>CAMPJJ010000049.1 GCA_946886855.1 uncultured Roseateles sp.
CCCCAACCCCAACCCCAGCCGCAGCCGCAGCCGCAGCCGCAGCCGCAGCCGGGAGCGCAAGCGCAGCAGCAACAACAGCTGCATCAGCAGCAACTGAATCAGCAGCAGCCGGCGAACCATGCGGCGCCGATGCCGTCATTCAACAATTCCCCGCCATCGCCGCAGCCGTCGCGCGCGATGCCGGAGCCGGTCAATGCGCCCTCTGAGCGCGACCGGGCGCTTGAGCAGGCGCGTCCGCGCGACGGCGTTCGGGAGCAGGAGGTCCAGCGCGAGCGCGAAGACGCTCGTGCCCATCACGCAGCGCGCGAACGCGAAGCCGCGCGGCAGCGCGCATTGGAGACGGAGGCCGCGCGACAGCGCGCACTGGGGGCTGAGGCTGCGCGTCCCGCGGCGAGCCCGCCACCCCCACGCCAGGCGGTGCATGCCGATGATCGTCGTGAGGACCCGCGCGCGCGCGATCACGACCGGGCGCGCTCGAAGGACAAGGAGAAGGACAAGCGGGAGATCGAGAAACAGCGCGAGATCGAGAAGGAGAGGGAACGCGAGCGCTGAGCGTCCAGTCTTTCAGCTCCACGGGATCCGGGGGGCGGGCGCCGCCGACGACGACAATGGCGGCGTGCCCCTGACGGACCCGTCGAATGAACGGTTCGATCCTGCTCCTCCTGCTGCTGACCGTGTGCGTCGCCGCCTTGCTGTGGCGGCTGCATGTCGAGCGCGCCGTGCATGCCCGCGCCCGCACCCGTGACGAGCGCGTGGTGCGCGTGCTCACCAGCGTCCTGCGCGCCAACCGCATGGTGCAGCGCATCGACGACGAGGGGGAGCTCCTGCGGGAGGCCTGCCAGATCTGTGTCGACGCGGGCTACGCCATCCTGGCCGCCGTGTATCAGAAGGACGGTGACCTGGCCCGCCGCGCCGCGTCTGCCGGGCCGGCGGCGGAGGTGCTGGCGAACGTGCCGGACCCGCTGGACCTGCGGGACGCGGAGATCCAGCGCACCTACACCGGCCGGGTGCTCCGTGACGGCGTGAGTGCCGTCAGCAACAACTACGTCCTCGATGCGCAGGCCGGCCGATGGCGGGCGGAGGCTGTCGCCCAGGGCATCCGGGCCATCGCGTGGATCCCCGTGCGTCGCGCGGGGCAGGTCGAGTGCGTCCTGATGCTCTGCGCCCGGGAGGCGGATTTCTTCGACGCCGAACTGATGGCCATGCTCGAAGAACTGGGCGCGGATCTTTCCTTCGCGATGGACATCTTCGACGCGCGACGCGCCCGGGAGCTGGACTTCCGTGAGATCGAGGCCGGCCGGGAAAGGTTCCGGCGCCTGTTCCAGGCCGCCCCCATCCCGATGGCCATCGTGGCGGTGAAGGACCGGCGCATCGTCGAGGCCAACCAGGCGCTGTGCCAGCGGTATGGGAAGTCCGAGGCGGAGATCCTCGGGACCTCGACGGCCTCACACGCCTACGGCGTCCTGCCGGAGGACCGGGACCTGTTCTACCGCATCCTGGCGACGAACGGGCGGGTCCGCGACCTGCGGCTGCGCTTGCAGGGCGTAAACGGCGAAGTCCTTCCGGTCATCCTGAGCGCCGAACCCATCGAGCATCTGGGCGAGGCCTGCTGCCTGATCACCAGCCTGGAGTTGCCGCCAGTGAACGCCGATGAACCCCGATGAACGAGAACCGTTGCCGCTGTCCGTTCCGGTGATCGTTGATCGGTGATCGTTGATCGGTGATCGGTGATCGGTGATCGGTGATCGCGGGTGATCCGCAGAAGATCGACAGAAGATCGACAGAAGATCGACAGAGGACTTGCGGATGACGGGCGGGGCTTGCGGCAGAATGCCGCGTCCGTTCCACCGCGATCTTCCGCGCCGTCTCCCTCCCGATGCCGTCGTCCCGCCGATTCGGTTCCCCCTGGCTGCTCCTGCTCGTGCTGGTGTGCAGTCTGCTGGGCCGTCCGATGCATGACGCGTGGCACATCGCGCATCCGTTCGGCGAGTCCGAGCGGGGGGCGGCCCTCGTGGCCGTCGTTGTTGCCGACGTCGATGCCGATGCCGATGCCGATGCCGACGTCGTCGCGAGCGGTGCCGCGCAGGGGCAAGGCGACCAGCAGGACGACGTCGACAACGTCAACGACATCGACAACGTGGACGACGATGGCGGCCTGAAGTCCGATGCCTGCGCCTGGTGCCTGTTCCACGCGCAAGCCGCGGCGCCTGGCCGGGCGCCGGAGGCGCTGCTGACCCACGCCGAAGCCAGCGCGCCCCCCGTGGCGCCGCCGCGCGGGCCGCTGCCCGCGCTCGCCTGGACCGTCGCGAAGCCTCGCGGACCGCCGTCCGCCTGAACCGTCCCTGCGCCTGGCGCGCAGTCAACCCTTCCGGTTCACTTCGCCGGGGAGCCGTCGACACGTCGTCGCGCGCTCCCCGGGGGCACTCCTTGCCTGTCATGTCCACCATCTCCGTTTCGCGTGCCGGTGTCGCACGCTCGTTCGTCGCATGCCTCGTCGTTCCTTCGCTCTGCGCAGCAGCATCGGAGGGCAGCGCCGACGCCACCCTCGATGCCGTTGCCGTGAGCGGCAGCCGTCAACCCTATCGCACCCTCGTCGTGACCGGCGCGATGAAGACCGACACCCCCGTGCGCGACCTCGCCCAGAGCGTGCGCGTGCTGTCCGAGACCCTGCTGGCCGACGCCGGCGTCACCCGGCTGGACCAGGCGCTCGACCTCGCGAGCGGCATCTCCCGGCAGAGCAACCTCGGCGGGCTGTGGGACAGCTATGCGATGCGCGGCTTCACCGGCGATCCGAACTTCGGCTCCGACTACCTGGTCAACGGCTTCAGTTCGAGCCGCGGCTACAACGGCCTGCGCGACACGGCGAACGCCGCCTCGGTCGAGGTCCTGAAAGGCCCGGCCTCCGCGCTCTACGGTCGCGGCGAGCCCGGCGGCACGGTCAACATCACGACCAGGAAGCCGCTGTTCGTGCCTGAGCACGCGCTCGGCGTCTCCGTCGGCAGCCACGGCAGCCGCCGGGCGACCGCCGAATCGACGGGCCCGCTGGGCGAGCGGCTCGCGTACCGCCTGACCGCCGCGCAGGAGCGCGTCGGCAGCGACCGCGATCACGTCGAGTCGCGCCGCGCGATGGTCTCGCCGTCCTTGCTCTGGATGCCGGACGCCGACACGACCGTCTCCTACGAGCTCGAGTTCTCGAAGCAGCAGGCGACCTTCGACCGAGGCGTTGTCGCCATCGACGGCCAGCTCGGGCGCGTGCCGCGCCACGCGTTCTACGGCGAGCCCGGCGACGGCCCGACGGCCACGCGCAGCGTCGGCCATCAGCTCTTCGTCCAGCATCAACTGGATGACGACTGGTCGCTGCAGACCGGCCTGAGTTACCGCGACAGCGCGATGGCGGGCACGGCCACCGAGGCGCGCTTCGTGCAGGCGGACAAGCGCACGCTGGTCCGCCAGCGTCGCACACGGGCGTTCGACGGCACCGACCTGTCGGGCCGCTTCGAACTGCTCGGCACCGTGCGCGTGGGCGGTCTCGCGCACCACCTGCTGGTCGGCGTCGACGCCTACCGCTTCGTCGACCGCCGGGAGCAGTACCGTGTCGCCACGTCGACGCCGATCGACCTGTTCGAGCCGGTCTACGGCGCGGCGCCGCCGGCGATGGCGCTCAACACCTGGACCCGCGAGGCGCAGACGGCCCGCGCCGTCTATGCGCAGGACCAGATGGACCTCGGCCAACGCTGGAAGCTGCTGGTCGGTCTGCGCCACGACCGCTACGACCAGTCGCTGCTCAATCGCCGCAACGGCGTGACGACGGACCAGTCGCTCGGCGCGACGTCGCCGCGCGCGGGCCTGGTCTATCAGCCGAGCGGCACGCTCGCGCTGTACGCGACGGCCTCGCGCAGCTTCCGGCCCAACAGCGGCGTGAGCCGCGCCTACACGCCGTTCCCGGCGGAGCGGGGACTTTCCGTCGAGACCGGCGCCAAGTACGACGCCGCCGACGGCCGGCTGTCCGCCACGCTGGCCGTCTACCGCATCGCCAAGAACAACGTCCTGACGCCGGACCCGACCGATCCCAACAACTTCTCCGTCGCGGCCGGCGAGGTGCGCAGCGAGGGCGTCGAACTCGACGTCGGCGGTGAAGTCGCCCGGGACCTGCGCCTGTCCTTGGCCTATGCGTTCACGCACGCACAGGTGACCCGCGACAACAACGCCTTCCTCGTCGGACGACAGCTCGCCAACGTGCCCCGGCACAGCGCGACGCTGCTGCTGGTGCAGGGCTTCGCGCTGGGCGCCGGACGGGCGACGGCGGGCGTCGGCGCGACGCTGGCCAGCCGGCGCGAGGGCGCCGTCGCGCCACTCACCGCCGCCGACGACTTCCGCCTGCCCGGCTACGCGACGCTGAAACTGATCGGCAGCTACCGGCCCGACAAGCAGTGGACCGTCGCCCTCGACGTCGACAACCTGCTGGCCCGCGCGT
Source organism: uncultured Roseateles sp. (assembly GCA_946886855.1). Next base: position 4,475 of record CAMPJJ010000049.1, read on the forward strand.
ACTACCCCAGCGCGTACAGCCAGGTCTGGGTCGCGCCGGGTGCCAGCCGCAAGTTCACCCTGTCCGTCCGTCATGCCTTCTGAACCCGCGAACCCCATGACGCCCATGACGCCCATGACGCCCATGACGCCCATGTCCGCCCCTGTCGCCGTCACGATCCCCGCCGCACGAGCGGCATCGTCGCGCATCGCTTCGATCGACGCGCTGCGCGGAGTCGTGATGATCGTGATGCTGCTCGATCACGTCCGCGAGACCTTCTTCCTGCACCTGCAGGTCACGGATCCGATGACGGTGCCCGGCACGCCGCCGGCGCTCTTCTTCTCGCGGCTGGCGGCGCATCTCTGCGCGCCGGTGTTCGTGTTCCTGACCGGGCTCTCGGCCTGGCTTTACGCCCACCCCGACGGCGCGCCGCCACGCGACGTCCGCGGCTTCCTGCTCAAGCGCGGCCTGCTGCTGATCGGGCTGGAACTCACGCTGGTGAACTTTGCATGGAGCGCGAGCTTCGGCGTGATCTACCTCCAGGTGATCTGGGCGATCGGCTTGAGCATGCTGGCGCTCGCGCTGCTGTCGGGGCTGCCGCGCTGGGCGCTCGTCGGCATCGGGCTCGTGATCGTCGGGGGACACAACGCGCTGACCGGCCTGTCGGTGCCGCCCGATGGCGGCTGGCGGGCGCTGTGGGCGCTGTGGACGCTGATGCTGCACCGCGACTGGCTCATCCCGGAAGGGCTGGTGAGGGTGCGCGTGAGTTATCCGGCGCTGCCGTGGATCGGGGTGATCCTGCTGGGCTTCGCGATGGGGCCGCTCTTCGCGCGCGCCGCGGACGCGTGGCGGCGGCGGCGCGTGCTGTGCGGCCTCGCGGCAGCCTGCCTGTTCGCGCTCCTGGTCCTGCGCGGCTTCAATCTCTACGGCGAGAATGCGCCGTGGGTCACCGGCGCCACGGCCCTGGACACGGCGATGTCCTTCCTGAACTTCACGAAGTACCCGCCGTCGCTGGACTTCCTGCTGCTCACGCTGGGCATCGGCCTGGCGCTGCTGGCCGCGCTCGAACGCTGGCGCAATGCCTTCACCCGCGCCTGCGCGGTCTTCGGCGGCGCGCCGATGTTCTTCTACCTCCTGCACCTCTACGTGCTGCTGATCGGCTATCGCGTGCTGCTCGCGATCTTCGGCCCCAACCAGGGCCTGCGATTCGGCGTGGACGCCGGCCAGTTCCCGCTGATCTGGCTCATCTGGCTGGGCCTGGTGCCGCTGCTCTATCCCCCGGTGAAGGCGTTCGCGGCCTACAAGCGGCGCACGCATCGGGCCTGGGTCAAGTACCTGTGACCCCACCGGGCCCCGCGTGAGGCCCGGCGCATCGACGTTTGCAGGTCGACGTTCGCAGGTTCAGCGGACGAAGCGGTTGCCTTCGCCGACGATGGACAGGTCCGCGAAGTCCAGGCCGGAATGGTCGGTCGGGCTGTAGCTGATCTCCAGGCCGCCGATGTTGACCTTCTGCAGGCCTTCCAGCGTGTCGCGCAGCTTCTGCCGCGTCGGGTGCGGGCCGGCGCGGCGCAGGGCCTCCACCAGCACCTTGGCGCCGGCGAAGCCTTCGATCATGGCCGGCGTGATGTCGCCATGCCCCTGCGCGGTGGCGAGGCCCTGCGCCTCGGTCACGATGGCCGCGTTGCGCGAGCGTTCGTAGGGGAACACCTGCCCGACGATGATGCCGCGCGCGTTCTTGCCCAGCGAGGCGACGAAGCCCGACGATGCGTTGTTGGACAGGGTCACGATCTGGACGCGCGAGCCGCTGTCGCGCAGCGCGGCCACGCCGTCGACCACGGCCTGTCCCGAGCCCAGGAAGATCACCGCCTGCGCCGCGCTCGACTGCGTCTTGGCCACGGACGGCTTGAAGTCCGGATGGGCGCGGTCGAACTTCTCCAGGAAGGCCGCGGTCTTGCCGACCGCCGCGAAGCCGGCCATCACGCCGACCACCGCGTCCGCGCCGAAGGAGTCGTCGACCTGGACCACGCCGATCTTCTCGATGCCGATGAGGCTCAGGTGACGCACGGCGCGTTCCGCCTCGCGCTGGTAGGTGGCCCGCACGTTGAAGAGCCACGGATGGACGGGCTTGTGCAGCGCCATCGCGCCGGTGGACGGGGCGACCAGCGGCACCCGGTGCTCGGTGAGCAGCGGCATGATGGCCTGGTTGTGCGGCGTGCCGCGGGTCAGGAACAGCGCCAGCACGTTGTTGTCGACGATGAGCGTGCGCGCGTTCTCCGCCGCGAGCTTGGGATCGAACTTGTCGTCGAGCGAGATCAGCTTGATGCGCTCGCCGTGCACGCCGCCGGCCTTGTTCACGGCGTCGAGGTAGAGCTTGGCGCCGTCGGTCGTTTCCTTGACGCTGGCCGCGACCGGACCGGTGAAGCCGGAGGTCTGGCCGATGAGCACCTCGGCGTGGGAGGTCGTCGCGGCGATCGACGCGAAGATCGTCGCGACGAGGAGGGAGAGCATCAGCCCACTGGGAGTTCTCACGTGCGTTCCTGGCAGAAAAGTTGGGGCGCCATGATCGGGCGAATGGCGGCCGTGACCGTGGTCGGCGCGCCACGCGGGTGCGCGGGGGCGATCACCGGCGCGAAGCGATGTCCCGCGGTGCGAAGCGCCACATCCCGGTGCTTCACGCAGCGCAATGTACGGCGATGTGGGAACGCCGCTTGCAGGGGCTTCCCGCATTTGGCGCCAGGAGTTGCATTGAGTTACCCCGACATCGGATCGCACGGCGTGATCGGCAACCTGCGCACGACCGCGCTCGTAGGCACCGACGGCACGATCGACTTCTTCTGCTTCCCCCGCTTCGACTCGCCGAGCGTGTTCCTGTCCTTGCTGGACGACCGGCGAGGCGGGCGATTCAGCCTCCGACCCGCCGAGGGTGCCGACGTGCAGACGCGGCAGATGTACCTGCCCGACACGAACGTGCTGCTGACCCGCCACATGTCGGCCAAGGGACTGGTGGAGGTCATCGACTACATGCCGCTGCGCCGCAGCGGTCCGCAGAGCGCCCTGGTGCGCCGGGTCCGCTGCATCCGGGGCGCGCAGCGCGTCGAGATGCGCTGCGAGCCGCAGTTCGACTACGGGCGTGCCGAGAGCGAGGCCCGCATCGGTGACGACGGCCTGCTGGCGACGTTCACGATGGGGGAGTCGCCCGGCCCGATGCAGTTGCGCAGCACGGTGGCGCTGGCGGTGGATCGCGACGCCGTGGGCGCGGTCGTCGCCACGATGGATCTGAAGGCGGGGGACGAGGTCGCCTTCGTCTTCGAATGCGCGGTCGAGCGGCCGACCGACCACGAGGATCTCCACGCCTTCCTGGCGGCGTCGTTCACGGAGACGGTGGCCTACTGGCAGACCTGGAGCGGACGCTCGTCCTATCGCGGCCGGTGGCGGGAGATCGTGCTGCGCTCCGCGCTGGTGCTGAAGCTGCTGAGCTCCGCCGAACACGGCGCGATCATCGGCGCCGCCACCTTCGGCCTGCCCGAGCACGTCGGCGGCGTGCGCAACTGGGATTACCGCTACTGCTGGATCCGCGACGCGGCGTTCACCGTGCATGCGCTGCTGCGGCTGGGCTACACCGAGGAAGCCGACCGCTTCATCGCCTGGGCCAAGGGCCGCGCGGACGACGACGAACCGGGCGACGTGCCGCAGGTGCTCTATGCCGTCGACGGCCGCCGCGTCGAGGGCGAGATCGAACTCGATCACCTCGACGGCTATCGCGGCTCCCGCCCGGTGCGCGTGGGCAATGCCGCCGCCGCGCAGCTGCAGCTGGACGTGGTGGGGGAACTGGTCGACGCGATGTACCTGGCCGACCGGCATGGCGCCGCGCCCTCGATCGACGTCTGGCGCCGCTTGACGACCCGCATCGACTGGCTGTGCGAGCACTGGGACCAGCCGGACGACGGCATCTGGGAGATGCGCGGCGAGCGTCGCGATTTCCTCTCGGGCCGGCTGCTGAGCTGGGTGGCGCTGGACCGCGCGCTGCGCATGTCCCGACGCTTCGCGCGCCCGGCCCCGGTCATGCGCTGGGTCGAGACGCGCGACGCCATCGCGTCGCAGATCATCGATGAATTCTGGCATCCCGGGAAACAGGCCTTCGTCCAGTACCGCGGCGGCGACACGCTCGACGCGGTGGTGCTGTTGATGCCGATGGTCCAGTTCATCGGGTCCGGCGATCCGCGGTGGCTGTCCACGCTCGACGCCGTGGGCCGGGAACTGAGCGTGGACAGCCTCGTCGCGCGATACACCACGGTGGACGGCGCCGACGGCGGCAACCTCGACGGTCTGCATGGCCAGGAGGGCGCCTTTATGCCGTGCTCGTTCTGGTACGTCGAATGCCTGGCCCGGGCCGGGCGGGTCGATGAGGCGCGTCTGCATTTCGACAAGCTGCTGACCTACGCCAATCACCTCGGGCTGTATGCCGAGGAGATCGGACACAGCGGCGAGCACCTCGGCAACTTCCCGCAGGCGCTCACCCACCTGGCGCTGATCAGCGCCGCGCTCGCGCTGGACCGCGCCATCGACCCGGAGAACTCCCCATGACCATGACCCCCACCCTGCATCGACAAGTGGCCCTCGTGACCGGCGCCAGCTCCGGCATCGGCAGAGGCATCGCGCTGGCGATGGCCGACGCCGGCGCCGCGGTGGTGATCAACTTCCATTCCCAGGAGGAGGCGGCGCGCCAAGTGGTGGAGCACATCACCCGGCATGGCGGCCGAGCGATCGCGGTGAAGGCCGATGTCGGCGTGGAGTCCGATGTCGCGCGCCTGTTCGAGCAGGCGGTGGCGGCGTTCGGCCGGGTCGACATCCTCGTGGCCAACTCCGGGATCCAGCGCGACGCGCCGATCGGCGAGATGACGCTCGACCAGTGGAACGAAGTGATAGGCACCAACCTGACCGGGCAGTTCCTCTGCGCGCGCGCGGCGGTCGGCCTGTTCCGGCGGCAGGGGCGGGATGAGGGCCGTTCGCGCGCGCTGGGCAAGATCATCCACATCAGTTCCGTCCACCAGCTCATCCCGTGGGCGGGTCATGCGAACTACGCGGCCTCCAAGGGCGGCATCGACCTCTTCATGCGCAGCCTCGCCCAGGAGGTGGCGCAGGAGGGCATCCGCGTGAACGCCATCGCGCCGGGCGCCATCGCCACGGCGATCAACCGGGCGTCGGTGGAGGACGAGGCGGCGAGGCAGAAGATGCTGTCGCTCATCCCTTATGGCCGCATCGGCGCGCCCGAGGACGTGGCGGCCGCCGCGCTGTGGCTCGCGAGCGATGCCTCGGACTACGTGGTCGGCACGACCTTGTTCATCGATGGCGGGATGAGCCTGTATCCGGAGTTCCGGCACGGCGGATAGGCGCGTCGGTTCCCGTCGGACGTCTGCGGCGGTCGCACGCCGTCAGGTCGGCGCCAGCGACCGGCACAGCTCGACCACCAGGCCGCGCAGCCACTGGTGCCCCGGGTCCTTGTCCTGGCGCGGGTGCCACATCTGGGAGACGGTGATGGGGGCTGTCGGCACGGGCAGCGGGATCGCGCGCAGCGCGCCGTGAGCCAGCTCCGGACGGAAGAAGGTCGACGGCACCAGCGCCACCAGGTCCGTCGCGGCCGCGATCGAGAGCGCCGCGCGGAAACTCGGCACCACGACCGCGACCCGACGCGACAGCCCGCGTGCGGCGAGCGCCTCGTCCACCGGGCCTGCGCGACGGCCCCGCCGCGACGTGACCACATGGGCGCAGGCCGCATAACGGGCCAGATCACCGGCCCCACCACGCGCTGCATCGGGGGCCTGCCCGTCGAGCAGCGCGTGACCCGCGCGCACCGCGGCGACGAAATGGTCGCGATAGAGCGCCTGGATGCGGACTTCGGGGCCGGACGCGCCGAGGACGCCGATGTCCAGATCGATCAGGCCCTCGCGCAGCGGGCGGACGTCCTTGTCGGGCTTGGGTGCGAAACGCAGGCACACGCCCGGCGCTTCATCCGCCGCGCGGGCGACCAGCGCCGGTGCGAAGGCCTCGATGAAGCCGTCATTCGCCCGCAGCGTGAAGGTCCGTTGAAGCCGGCGCAGGTCCCAGCCGGCGCCGGCAGGTTGCAGCACGGCGCGCGCGCCCTGGGCGAGCTCCCGGACCTGGTCGCGCAGCGCGAGTGCGTGCGGCGTCGGCACCATCGTGCGGCCGGCGCGCACGAGCAGCGGATCGCCGGTGGCCGCGCGCAGCCGCGACAGCGTGCGGCTCATCGCGGATTCGCTGAGCCGCAGGCGCTCGGCGGCTTTCGCCACGCTCCCTTCGGCGAGCAGGGCGTCCAGTGCGGTGAGCAGGTTGAGATCGATGTCGTCGGCCATCGCGGCACGCTAGCACGCGCGCGCGCAGTGCGGATGGCGTCGCGTGCAGGGACTTCCTGCGTCCCACGCGCTGGTCGCGTCGCCGGGCGGCTCCTATGCTGGACGCCTCTCCTTTCGAGCCGTCGCCCCGATGTCCGCCAAGTTGTCCGCTTCGTCTGCTTCTGCCGTTTCGTCCTCTTCCAAGTCCGACGCCGACGCCGACGCCGACAACGACACCGATGGCGTGCCGCTGCCGCGCCGTCACGCGGCGGTCGCGGCGCTCCTCGGCGCGATCGCGCTGGTCGTGCTGGATGGCGCGATCGCCAACGTCGCGCTGCCCAACATCGCGCAGACCTTGCGGAGCTCGCCCGCCGATGCCATCTGGGTCGCGACGGCCTATCAACTGGCCGTGGTGATGTTCCTGCTACCGGCGTCGGCGCTGGGCGAGCGGCTCGGTTACCGGCGAGTCTTCATCGCGGGCGTCTCGCTGTTCACCGCGGCGTCCGGGCTGTGCGCGCTGGCGCCTTCGCTGGGATGGCTGGTGGCCGGGCGATGCCTGCAGGGCCTGGGCAGCGCCGCGGTGATGCCGTTGGGCCTGGCGCTGCTGCGCTTCACCTATCCGAAGCGGCTGCTCGGTCAGGCCATCGCGTACAACGCGCTGGCGGTCGCGGGCGCGTCCGCGGCCGGGCCCGCCATCGGCGCGGCGATCCTGTCGGTGGCCGGATGGCCGTGGCTGTTCGCGGTGAACCTGCCGGTCGGCCTGCTGGTGCTGATCGCCGCGCGCGGATTGCCGAACACGCCCGGCACGCGGCGTCCCCTGGATGTCGTGAGCGTCGCCCTGAACGCCGGCATGTTCGCGGCCTTCGTGCTCGGCGGCGATCAAGTCCTCACACGTCCGCTGGAAGGGGGCGCGCTGCTGGTGGCCGCGGTGGCGTGCGGCGCGCTGCTGGTCCGTCGCGAGCTGCCGCGCGCGGCGCCGCTGATTCCGCTGGACCTGCTGCGCTCGCCGTCGTTCCGGATGTCCATCATCGCGTCGGTGTGCTGCTTCACCGGGCAGATGGCGAGTTACGTCGCCTTGCCGTTCTACATGCACCACGTGCTGGGACTGAGCGTGCTCGCGACCGGCCTGCTGATGACGCCGTGGCCGCTGGCGGTGATGCTGGCCGCGCCCTTGTCCGGCCGGCTGGCCGACCGCTTGCCGACGGCCTGGCTTTGCGCGGCAGGGGCGGCTTGTCTCGCCACGGGGCTCGCGCTGTGCGCAGCCTGGCCGCTGCAGGCCGATCCCCGGCCGCCGCTGATCGTCTTCACCGCGTTGGCGGGACTGGGATTCGGCTTCTTCCAGACGCCCAACAACCGCAACATGCTGCTGTCCGCGCCGAAGGAGCGCAGCGGCGCCGCCGGCGGCGCGCAAGGCGTGGCCCGCCTCACCGGCCAGACGCTGGGCAGCCTGCTGATGGGGCTGCTGTTCACCTGGCTGCCGGCGTCACGGGCGTCGCATGCGGGCCTGGCCATGGCCGCGGGTTTCGCGCTGGTCGCGGGGCTGGTGAGCGTGTGGCGAGGGCGCGCGACATAGCGGGGTGCTCAGTGCCCGCGGCCGGCAGCGAATCCGCGCCAATGAAAAAGGCCGACGCCTCCCTTGCGGGCGGGCGCCGGCCTCGATCCGTGTGGAGATCAGTCGCCGCGGACGGACTTGACCTCGACGGGACGCAGATCGATCGCGGCGCGGTCCAGCACGCCGTTGACGTACTTGTGCCCGTCCGTGCCGCCGAAGGACTTGGCCAGTTCGACGGCCTCGTTGATCGCCACCTTGTACGGGATGTCGATGCAGTTCTTCAGCTCGTACGCGCCGATCATCAGGATCGCGTGTTCGATCGGCGACAGCTCGGTCGTCTTGCGGTCCGCATGACGGGCCAGCACCGCGTCCAGATCCGCCGCCTCTTCGATCGCGCCGTTGAACAGCTTGTCGTAATGACCGCGGTCGGCCTTCTCGAAGCCTTCCTGCTCACGGGTGTGCGCGTCGATCACGCCCAGATCGTCGCCGGTCACCAGCCACTGGTAGATGCCTTGCAGCGCGTGCTCGCGCGAACGGCGGCGGGCCGACTTGGCCGGCGCCTTCTTCGCGGCCGGCTTGCCGCCCGTCTTGGCGGCAGGCTTGCCAGCGGCGGGAGGGGTGTTGTCCTTGGTGTTCACTTGAGTTCTTTCAGCAGCTGTGCCATCTCGACGGCAACGGTCCCGGCATCGCGGCCCTTGTCTTCGGCCCGCGCCCAGGCCTGTTCCTCGTTCTCGACCGTCAGGATCGCGTTGGCGATCGGCAGGCGATGGTCGAGCGTCAGGCGCGTCACGCCGGCGCCGCTCTCGTTGGCGACCAGCTCGAAGTGGTAGGTCTCACCGCGGATGATGCAGCCCAGCGCGACGAGCGCGTCGAACCGGCCGCTCTCGGCCATGGCCTGCAGCGCCACCGGCACTTCCAGCGCGCCCGGCACGGTCACGTGGCGGATGTCGGCCTCCTGGACGCCCAGCCGCGCCAGCTCGCCCAGGCAGGCCGTGGCCAGCGCCGTCGTCAAGGCGTCGTTGAATCGCGCCTGGACGATGCCGACGCGCAGGCCGCGTCCGTCCAGTCGGGTCGATTGACCCTTGTCAGATCCTTGCATGCGGTCCTCAGCAATTCTTGTCGTTGGCACCGACCTGGGCCGCCTGGAAGCCGGTCACCTCCAGCCCGTAACCGGTCATGCTCGGCATGCGGCGCGGGCTGCCCAGCAGCTTCATCCGCTGCACGCCGAGTTCGCGCAGGATCTGCGCGCCGACGCCGTAGGTGCGCAGGTCCATGGTCTGGCGGGCCTCTTCCGAGGCGCTCGGCTGCAGCCGCGCCAGCATCGCCTCCGCGTCTTCGCCGCAGTTGAGCAGCACCGCGACGCCGGCGCCTTCCCCCTGGATCGCCGACAGCGCCTGCGGCAGCGGCCAGCTGTGGCCGCAGCGGCCGGCATCCAGCAGGTCCATCGCCGAGAACGGCTCGTGCACGCGCACCAGCACTTCCTGGTCGGGCTGCCAGGCGCCGAGCACCAGCGCCATGTGGACGTTGTTCGAGCGGTCGCGGAAGACGTGGCAGTCGAAGCGGCCTTCGCGCGTGTCCAGCGGACGCTGCGCGATGCGCTGCACGATCGATTCGTTGCGGCTGCGGTACTCGATCAGGTCGGCGATGGTGCCGATCTTCAGGCCGTGTTCCTTGGCGAAGACCTCCAGGTCCGGCAGACGCGCCATCGTGCCGTCGTCGTTCATGATCTCGCAGATCACGCCGGCGGGCGTCAGGCCGGCCATGCGCGACAGGTCGCAGCCGGCCTCGGTGTGGCCCGCGCGCATGAGCACGCCGCCGTCCTGCGCCTGCAGCGGGAAGATGTGGCCCGGCTGGACCAGGTCGGTCGCGATCGCGCCCTTGGCCACCGCCGCCTGGACGGTGCGCGCGCGGTCCGCGGCGGAGATGCCGGTGGTGACGCCGGTGGCCGCCTCGATCGACACGGTGAACGCCGTGCCGTGCTTGGTGCCGTTGCGGGTGGCCATCGGCGGCAGCTGCAGCTGTTCGCAGCGCTCTCGGGTCAGGGTCAGGCAGATCAGGCCGCGGCCATGCTTGGCCATGAAGTTGATCGCCTCCGGCGTGACGTGGTCGGCGGCGAGGACGAGGTCCCCCTCGTTCTCGCGGTCCTCTTCGTCGACGAGGATGACCATGCGGCCAGCCGCCAGCTCGGCGACCAGCTCGGGAATCGGTGAAATAGGCATGGGCGCGATTGTAGGCGGGGCGGCCCGGTCGTCCGGGTCGCGGGGTTCTTGAACGCTACACGGCGACGGGCCGCAGGCGAAGCCGGAGATCGCCCCCGACCGACTGGCAGTCGACCCGCTGGAAGCGCGGCGCGCCGTCGAGCGCCGTCAGCCCGCCCAGGTCGACCATCCCTCGGCCTTCGCCCAGCAGCATGGGCGCCAGGTAGATCAGCAGTTCGTCGATCAGCCCCGCCCGCAGCAGCGATCCGTTGAGCTTGTAGCCGGCCTCGATGTGCAGCTCGTTGACCTGGCGTCGACCCAGGTCGCGGATGGCGGCTCCCAGGTCGACCTTGCCTCTGACCGGGTCGGGCACGGACACCAGTTCCGCGCCGCGGGCCGCCAGCGCGGCGCCGCGTTCGCCCGGCTCGGCCAGGGCGTGATAGATCAGCAGGGATCCGGGCGGCGCCAGCAGCCGTGCCGACGGCGACAGCTCCAGGCGGGAGTCGATCAGCACGCGCTGCGGCTGCAGCACGGTGTCGACGTCGCGGACGTCCAGGCGCGGATCGTCCTCGCGCGCCGTGCCGATGCCGGTCAGCACCGCGCCCGCGCGGCGGCGCCAGCCGTGGCCGTCGCGGCGGGCCTCGGGGCCGGTGATCCACTGGCTCACGCCGTTCGACAGCGCGGTCCGCCCGTCCAGGGACGCGGCGATCTTCATGCGCACGAAGGGGCGTCCGTGCTGCATCCGGGTCAGGAAACCGATGTTGAGCTCCCGCGCCTCGACGGCGCAAGGATGGTCGGGCGGCAAGACCTCGGTCGATAGTCCGGCGGCCCGCATCCGAGCGAGCCCCTGGCCGGCGACCTGCGGGTTGGGATCGCCGAGGGCCACCACGACCCGTCCGAGGCCGGCCGCGATCAGCGCGTCGCAGCAGGGTGGCGTCCGGCCGTGGTGGGCGCAGGGCTCCAGGGTCACGTAGGCGGTGGCGCCACGCACGTCCTGACCCCGCGCCCGCGCGTCGCGCAGGGCCATGATCTCGGCGTGCGCCTGGCCGGCGGCCTGCGTGTGCCCCTGGCCGAGCAGCCGTTCTTCCCTGTCGACGATGACGCAGCCGACACGGGGGTTCGGATCGGTCAGGCCGACCGCGTCCCGGGCGAGGCGCAGGGCCTCGGCCATCCAGCGGTCGTCGCGCGGCGTGGGGGCGAGGGCGGCGCCGCCCGATGACGGGACCGTCGGCAGATCAGGCGGCAGATCAGGGGGGCGGACTTCTTGCATGGCGGGAAGTCTAGCGGCGCGATCCTGGAGGCAATTGCAGCACCCCGGAGAGGGCCGGATCGGTGAGGGGGAGCAGACTCTCCAGCGTGACCGACCGGGCGCGTCCGGTGCGATCGGTCCACTGCACGCGCAGGCGCACAGGCCGCAGCGGTAGCGGCGTGGACCCCGCGTCCTGCGCGCCCGCGTCGCCCTGACCCCATGCGTCGGCCGCGGGCGCCGCGCCGCCCGCGATCGAGAACGCGATGTCGGGGCCTTCCCAGGACAGCGCGGGGGCGGGGGCGTCCGGCTGCCAGCGCCAGCGCTCGAGTTCATTGTGGGCGAGGCGCAGGGCCTGATCGTGGTGGCGGGCTTCGTCGGCCGCCACACGCAGCCGGACCTGCAGTGTCATGAGCGCGACCGCGCCGATCGACAGCAGCACGAGCACGACCAGCGCCTCGATGAGGGTGAAGCCGCGAGATGTTGTCATCGTGCCGGTGTCCATCCGCCGGGCACCGGCAGGAAGCTGCCCATCTGGCGATGGATGCGATAGAGGACGGCGGCGTCGTGGATGAGTTCGACCGAGCCGGCCTTGTCCACCCGGGCGTCGCTGACCACCGCCCCGCGCAACGACGTGGACTGGCCCGCGGGCGGATGCCAGTCGACGCCGTCGCGCGCGTAGAGCACGCCTTGCGGATGACCGGACGCGAGGAGTTCCAGCCGTCCGTCCACGATCAGCACCAGCGGCGAACCGTCGAGCGCGGACGCCGGCCATTGGGACAACTGCGCGTCGCCGTCGATCCAGATCAGGCGCCGTCCGCGCGCCAGGGCCTGGGCCAGCGGCGCGCTGCAGTCGCCGGCGCAGCGCAGTCGCACGATGGCCGGTTGGTCGCGGTAGCGGGTGGGCGGATAACCGAAGACCCGGAGGAAGCTGCCCGGCCCCTCGACCAGGGCCGAGGGCGGCGGCAGGCGCAGGGCGCTGAGGAGCGCGAGTTGCTGGGCCGTCTCGGCCACACCGATCGGTCCGCCGGAGAGGTCGTCGCAGTCCGTCCGGACATCACTGCAGCCGCGCACGATGAGCTTGAGCTGTCCCGATCCGCCCGCGTCGACGAAGCGGACGCTGAACTGCGGCTGCGCTTCGCCATCGGCGCGAGGCGCCGTGACGAGCTCGCCGGTCGCCGAGCAGTGGCAGGCCCATCGCAACGGTGCCGAGTTCGCGCAGGCGGGCGCGCCCGCGGCAGCCGTCGCTGTCGGAGCGGTCGGAGCGGTCGGAGCGGTCGGAGCGGTCGGCCCGGCCGAGGCGGGCGGCGTTGCCTGCGCGTGATAGTGGCCGTCCGCGCCGATCGACAGGTAGCGGCTGCGGAAGTCCGAGACTGTCGTGACGCCGCCCACCGCTCGCAAGGTCGCGGGTCGGCAGGCGTCGTCGATCGCGCCGCCGTTGAGCATGGCCACCGCCCAGGCCGTGCCGGACTCGGCGGCCTCCGCCGCCGTGGCCGCCCGGAGATCATTCGCGGATACCCGCTGCGCCGTCACCAGTTGCCGCACCGCCCAGGAGGCGCCGAGCGCCAGCACGCCCAGCAGCACGACGCACATCGCCAGCGTGCCCAGTCCTCGTTGCTCGCGCCGCATCATGGGCAGTCTCCCGACAGCGCGTGGTTGTGCAACTGGCTGATCAGTTCGAGGAGGTGCCGGACGCGCGGATCGTGCACGGCCTCCGCATCGACGGTCAGGGTCACCAGTCGCGTGGACAGGGTCGGTGTGCAGCCCGCCGCACCGCCGGAGGCGCAGGCCGTGGCGCAGGCATCGCCCAAGGGATGCCCCTGCGATGCCAGTTGCACCTGGAGCTCACGCACGCGCAGCAGATCGGGATCGGTCAGGGGCTGGTAGCGGCCGGCGATCAACTGGTCGATGCGGCCGTCGCTCAGGCGGAAGCCCGAGTTCTCGCGCGCGCTCGCCCCGCCGGAAGCGCTCCCGTCCCGGGCGAAGCTGTAGGTCACCCGGCGTCCCGAGTCCTCCACGAGGAGGTCGGCGTAGGGGTTGCGGACCGGCGCGTCAGGCTCGTCCTGCCAGACCCCGTCCTGCGCCCTGTCCCAGAACGCCGCGCGCCGGAGGTCGCGCAGCATGAGTTCGGCCGTGGCGCGCAGTTCCTGCTGGACCTGCAGTTCCAGCATCAGCCGGCGGTGTTCGCCCAGCTGGACACCGGCCATCGAGAAGGCGCCCGCCAGCAGCAGGAGCCCGATCGTGAGGCCGATCATGAACTCGACCAGGGTGAAGCCCCGTGAACGGTGTTTCATGGCGTCTCCCCGTTCATCGCGGCCAGCAGGTGTCGGCCTGCTCGGTGCCCTGGTCGTCGAATCCGGTCGTGGACGTCGCGCCGAGTTCCTGCCGGAGCGTCAACACCCGGCACCGGCGGTCGGCGGCTTGCGCGCCTTGCGCCGTCGCCTCGAGCTGGTAGCGCGTGGCGTCGGCCTGGGTGATGCGCAGGCGATAGAGCCCGCCTGGCGTCGTTGCCGGTTGCCCCAGGTCCTCCAGGCGGTCGGCGTAGCGGGGACCGCGCGAGCGGAAACGCTCTTGCGCCAGCTGGAGGGCCTGCAGCGCTTCGCGCGCCTCCGCACGGCGGCCCTTGAGGACCTGGTCCCGGAAGCCGGGCAAGGTCACGGCGGCCAGCACGGCCACGATCGCCAGCACGGTCAGGGCCTCGATCAGCGAGAAGCCGCGGGGCGTCCCGGGCCTCTGCGTCGTGCGGAGGGGTGCCGCGCGCCGGCGCGCAGACGGCATGGGCATCGAAATCGGCATCGGCATCGAAATCGACATCGGCATCGGCCTTGGGATCGGACGCGTCGTCATGCGCACCTCGGCAGGCGGCTCAGCGCGCCGTCCGGTGTGCAACTGCGCACGCGGCCGGTGATGCTGACGATGTGGTGGACCGAGCCGATGCCGCTCACGCGCACATCGATCGTGCCGCTGACCGACACGGTCCCCTGGCGGCCGCTGAACAGCATCGACGGCACGTTGGACGTGACCTCCGCCTGGCCCCGCTCGCGCACCCAGCGCACCTGTTTGATCGCCTGGGCGTCGGCGCGGCAGGTGGGCGGCGCATCCACGTGGCAGTCGCAGCCGCCGACGGCGCCGGTGTGCAGCACGTAGCAGCGTCCGCTGCCCGCGACGGCGGACTCGTCGCCGCCGAATCGCAGGATCACATTGCGCGCACCCTGGATGGCCTCGCTGCGGGCAAGTTGCAGGTCGCCGAGCACCGCCTGCGCGGCATTCGCCAATCGCTGGCGCCAGAGCCAGTCCCGCAGGTCGGGGGCGGCGAGCACGGCCACGAGCGCGACCAGCGCGATGCTGACCATCGCCTCGATGAGGCTGAGGCCGCGGGCACGGGCATGGGCACGGCCGCCAGGGGAGGGCGGACGCGCGCTGGGAGCGCTGGAGGAGCTTGGAGCGCTTGAAGCGCTGGAAGCGCTGGAAGACGCTGGAGAAGCGGAGGGCTGCAAGGAAGATCTCCCGAAGAGTTGCTGAGAACTCTAGGGAGATGGCCTGCGTCGCGCTTCGCCTTCAGGAGGGAAACGCCGGCCCGCTCAGGGGGGCCGGCCTTTGGGGGATGTCTGGGGGATGCGCCTGAAAAGTCCGTGAAGGACGCGTGATCCCCGCGCGTGCGCCGACGAACTCGGCCTCAGATGTCGCGGATCAGCTGCCGGAACTCGTCGACGTCCTCGAACGAGCGGTACACCGACGCGAAGCGCACGTACGCGACCTTGTCGATGCGCTTGAGCTCGCGCATCACGTGCTCGCCCAGCTTGGTCGACGGGATCTCGCGCACGCCCGTGCTGAGCAGCTTCTCCTGGATGCGCTCCAGCGCCGCGTCGATCTGCTCGATGCTCACCGGCCGCTTGCGCAGCGCCAGCGTCATCGACGCGCGCAGCTTGCCCATGTCGAACTCGGCGCGCGTGCCGTCCTTCTTCACGACCATCGGCAGCGCGATGTCCGCGCGCTCGTAGGTCGTGAAGCGCTTGTCACAGGACTGGCAGCGACGGCGGCGACGCACCACGTCGCCTTCGTCGGACTCCCGGGTCTCCGACACTTGCGTGTCGCCGTGACCGCAGAACGGGCAACGCATGCTGCGCCGGCTCCGCTCAGCGGTAGACCGGGAACTGACGCGTCAGTTCGGCCACCTGCTCACGCACGCGGGCCAGGTTGGCCTCGTCGTGCGGGTTGTCCAGCACGTCGGCGATCAGGTGGGCGGTCTTGCGCACCTGCTCCTCCTTGAAGCCGCGCGTGGTCATCGCCGGCGTGCCCAGGCGGACGCCGCTGGTGACCATCGGCTTCTGCGGGTCGTTCGGGATGCCGTTCTTGTTGCAGGTCATGTGGGCGGCGCCCAGGATGGCCTCGGCTTCCTTGCCGGTCAGGTGCTTCGGGCGCAGGTCCACCAGCATCACGTGGCTTTGCGTGCCGCCGGAGACGATGCGCAGGCCGCGCTCGATCAGCGTGTCGGCCAGCACCTTGGCGTTGGCGACGACCTGCTGCTGGTAGGCCTTGAACTCGGGCGTCAGCGCTTCCTTGAAGGCCACGGCCTTGCCGGCGATCACGTGCATCAGCGGGCCGCCCTGGATGCCGGGGAAGATCGCCGAGTTGATCTTCTTGGCGATCGCCTCGTCGTTGGTCAGGATGATGCCGCCGCGCGGGCCGCGCAGGCTCTTGTGCGTGGTCGAGGTGACGACGTCGGCGTGCGGCAGCGGGTTCGGGTAGACGCCCGCGGCGATCAGGCCGGCGTAGTGCGCCATGTCGACCATGAAGTAGGCGCCGATCTCCTTGGCGATCCTGCCGAAGCGCTCGAAATCGATGTGCAGCGAGTACGCCGAGGCGCCCGCGATGATCAGCTTGGGCTTCTTCTCGCGCGCCAGCGCTTCCATCGCGTCGTAGTCGATGGCTTCCTTGGCGTCCAGGCCGTAGGAGATGACGTTGAACCACTTGCCGCTCATGTTGAGCGCCATGCCGTGGGTCAGGTGGCCGCCTTCGGCCAGGCTCATGCCCATGATGGTGTCGCCGGGCTGCAGCAGCGCGAAGAACACGCCCTGGTTGGCCTGCGAGCCGCTGTTGGGCTGCACGTTGGCGAACTCGGCGCCGAAGAGCTGCTTGAGGCGGTCGATCGCCAGCTGCTCGACGATGTCCACGTACTCGCAGCCGCCGTAGTAGCGCTTGCCGGGGTAGCCCTCGGCGTACTTGTTGGTCAGCTGGCTGCCCTGGGCTTCCATCACCGCCGGAGAGGTGTAGTTCTCCGAGGCGATCAGCTCGATGTGGTCTTCCTGGCGCCGGGTCTCCTGCTGGATGGCGGCGAAGACTTCGGCATCGACATTGGCGAGGGTCTGTTGGGTGCGGTCAAACATGATGATGTCGGCTCAAGGGTTGGCGCCGCCCGCCCGGCAGCGCATCGGCGCGATCGCCGCCCAGGGAGGACGGCGATCCGGCGACGGAGGACGGAACGAGGGCGGCCCAGGCGAACGGCACGGACAACCGGGGACGTCCCCGGCCGTTCGCGCTTCCCGGTGGTGGCCCACCTCGGGCGACGCCTGCGCCGGTGAAGGAATGATCACCGGTCAGGGCGCCCTGATCGCCAGTTGCGCGAAGCCCGCAGTGTAGCCGCACCGTCGAGGGGCGCCGGTCTTCTCGTGACATTGTTCACCGGGGCGCCGGGACTGGGGCTTCGCCCAATGAGGAACGGGTTCCGACTGGGAACCCGTTGCCAAGCGGCGCGGAAGGCGCGGCGGACCGATCAGCGCATCACGGCCGTCATCGCGACCTGTTCGCCGGTCGGGGCCGGCGCGGACGCCGGCTCGCGCACCGGACGCGGGGCCGACGGGCTGACGTTGCGGCCCTGGGCGACGGCCTTGAGCAGGTCCTGCTCGGCCAGCACGCGCGAGGCGTAGCCGGTGTCGTCGGGCAGGTTGGCGGCGCCGACGTAGCGGCGCAGGCCTTCCTCGAGGCTGCCGGCGCGCTGGATGCACTCCTTCAGCACCTGCACGCCGACGCGCAGGTTGGTGACCGGGTCGAAGGCGGCGAAGTTGCCGCCGAAGGCCTCGTACTTGTCGTCGTGGACGCGCGTCATCACCTGCATCAGGCCCTGGGCGCCGACGGCGCTCTGGGCGAACGGGTTGAATCCGGACTCGATCGCCATGATGGACAGGATCAGCGTCGGCTCGACGCGGGCGCGCTGGCCAACGTCCCAGGCTTCCTTCACCAGGCGGCTGACCGGTTCCGGCGCCACGCGGTAACGGCGCGCCAGGTAGTTGGCCACCAGCGCCTGCTGGCGGGTGAGTTCCTTGGGATCGACCGCGGTGGCGCGGCTGATCGCGTCGGGCTCGGCCATCAGGGCGAGCACGTCGCCGGAGGCCTCGACCCGCGCCTCGTGGCGGGCGTTGAGCCAGCCCAGCACCTGACCTTCCAGTTGCTGGCGCAGGTCGGCCTGGCTGGCGAAGACCAGCCCGATGGCGACGACGGCGAAGCCCACCAGGGCGAGCGTGTTGTGGCTGACGACCAGGAGGCCCTGGCCGATGTCCTTGACGAAAAGCACCAGGGCGGCTTGCGCCTGGCGGGGCAGGGATAGCAGGTCTGAACGCGCTGTCATGCGACTCCTTTCTCCGACCACACCCGGTGTTTGTCTGGCGAGCCGCTCGAAGCGTTCACTCGCCGGACACCCACCTGGGGGTGGTGATAATGGGCCGGTTCGGGCGTCGTCGACGGCTCGGAGGGCTCTCAGAGGGCTCCGGGCTCTTGATGCGACAGACGGGCGATCCAGCGTCCATTGGCAGCACACCGGCTTCGCGTCCCACAGCGAAGACCGGGATAACCCTGGGGGCCAGGGCAGGGCGCGATTCTATGGATCAAAAATAACCCGTCAACCGTATGGGCCTTGTTCTTAACTACTTTGAGTTATGAAGTACCGAGATCTGCGTGACTTTATGGGCGCTTTGGAGGCCATGGGCGAGCTCCGCCGCGTGGCCGAGCCGGTGTCCCCGGTGCTCGAGATGACGGCCGTGAGCGACCTCGTGCTCAAGGCGGAAGGCCCGGCGCTGCTGTTCGAGCAGCCGACCGGCTTCCGCATGCCGGTGCTGGCCAACCTGTTCGGGACGCCGCGGCGCGTGGCCTTGGGCATGGGGGCCGAGTCGACCACCCAGTTGAGGGAGGTCGGCCAGCTGCTGGCGACGCTGAAGGAGCCGGAGCCGCCGCGCGGCCTGCGCGATGTGGGCAAGCTGGCGCAGATGGCCAAGGCGCTGTGGGACATGAAACCGTCGCTGGTGAAGCGGCCGGCCTGCCAGGAGCAGGTGCTCGAGGGCGAGGACGTCGACCTGAAACGCCTGCCGATCCAGACCTGCTGGCCGGGCGACGTCGGCCCGCTGCTGACCTGGGGTCTGGTGGTGACGCGGGGGCCGCAGAAGATCGCGAATCCGCGGCTGCGTCAGAACCTCGGTATCTATAGACAGCAGCTGATCGGCAGGCGGCAGCTGATCATGCGCTGGCTGGCGCATCGCGGAGGCGCCCTGGATTTCCGCGACTTCGGCATCGCGAATCCGGGACAGCCGTTCCCGATCGCGGTGGCGCTCGGCGCCGACCCGGCGACCACGCTCGGCGCGGTGACGCCGGTGCCCGACACGCTGTCCGAATTCCAGTTCGCCGGCCTGCTGCGCGGCTCGCGGACCGAGGTCGCCGACACCAACGTCGGCGAGGCCGGCCGCATGCTGCAGGTGCCGGCGACGGCGGAGATCGTGCTCGAGGGCCACATCCCGCCGGCGGCGCCGGGCTTCACCGGCCACAGCGAGGACGGCATCCCGCTCAAGGAGCAGGGCGGCTACCTCCACGCGCTGGAAGGCCCCTACGGCGACCACACCGGCTATTACAACGAGCAGGACTGGTTCCCCGTCTTCGAGGTCAACCGCATCACCCAGCGCGACGGCGCGATCTACCACTCGACCTACACCGGCAAGCCGCCCGACGAACCGGCGGTCCTGGGCGTGGCGCTGAACGAGGTGTTCGTCCCCATCCTGCAGAAGCAGTTCCCGGAGATCGTCGACTTCTATCTGCCGCCGGAAGGCTGCAGCTACCGGATGGCGGTCATCTCGATCAAGAAAGCTTATCCGGGGCACGCCAAGCGGCTGATGTTCGGCCTGTGGAGCTACCTGCGCCAGTTCATGTACACGAAGTTCATCGTGATCGTGGACGAGGACGTCGACATCCGCAGCTGGCAGGACGTGATCTGGGCGATCACGACGCGCATGGATCCGGTGCGGGACACGACGCTGGTCGAGGGCACGCCGATCGACTACCTGGACTTCGCCTCGCCGGTCAGCGGACTGGGCGGGAAGATGGGCCTGGACGCGACCAACAAGTGGCCGGGCGAGACGTCGCGCGAATGGGGCCGCGTGATCGAGATGCCGGCCGAGCAGAAAGCCCGTGCGGCGGATCTCTATCAGCGTTTGTTCGGGGGCTAGGAAACCACGGGTCCGCGCGGGAATCGCTTGAAAGGGCCGCTGCGCGGGCCTAACCTTGTCTGGCCTTTCCGGCACTTCAACTGGCGCAGTCTCTGCGCGCCAGGAGCCCTGCGGCAGTTCGCCACGGAGCCCCAAAGGCGGCTGGTCCGCCCACCCCTTCCTCGTCCGGCACGCCCGGCGCGGAGGGGGTTTCTATTTGGGGCGTCGACATTCGCCCCTGGACGTCCGATGGGTGCGTTGGCGACCCGTCAATGGCCGCCGACGTAGCCCAGCCATTCATAGCCCAGGTATCGCGCCCGCGCGATCCCTTCCTGCGAGGGCAGGAGATCGCGCCATTCGAATCCGGGCAGCGCGAGGCCCAGGGGCGCGGGAATCACCTCCACCTCGGGCGGCAGGGCCTCGCGGAAGGCCCGCAGCGACCGGCGCATGTGCACGTCGTGCGTGACCAGCACGACGCGGCGGATCGATTTCCCGCGCAGCAGCGCGGCGGTGAACGCCGCGTTCTCGCGCGTGTCGGTGGCGCGATCCTCCCTGGCCGCGAGCGTGAACCCGAATTCCTGCGCCGCGGTGCGCTCGGCCAGGGCGGCTTCGGTCAGGCGGTCGTCCGACGCGTCGCGGGGCGTGCCGCCGGTGAACATCAGCGGGATGCCCGACTGTCTCGACAGCCAGATCCCGTAGCGCAGCCGCTCGATCGACAGGGCCTTCAGCTGCGGGCCGCCGTACTCCGGCATCAGCTTGCGGGCACCGCCGCCGAGCACCACGATCATCGTTTCCTTCGCCGGAACGTCCTTCAGGCGTTCGACGCGCACGGCCTGCTGCGTCCCCAGCAGGCGGTCCTGCAGCCACAGCGCGCCGAGCTCGGTGCTGCCGACCCAGACGGCGATCAGGCCGCTCGCGAACAGCGCGCCGGACAGCCAGCGGCGGCGATGTCGCAGCCCCCACGCGAGCAGCAGCAGCGGAAAGGCGCCGGTGGGCGGCAGCAGGAACGCTGCGACCGCATGTATCAGGTCGTTCATCGAGCGCGGGGGACCGGTGTCAGGTGTTGAGGCCCGCCAGCATAATCAGCTTCCTTGACGACTCGTCCGGGTTTCGCCGGCTGCCCCCGTGTTCTTCTCTGCTCTCCCGGTCTGGCCCCGGCGCGCGCTGCGCGTGCTCGTCGGCTTGGTGCTGTCGGTCGTCGCACTGCTGCTGGTCGCATGGTTCGCGCTGCCGATGTGGATCGAGCGGGCGGGCGTCAGGATCGCGTCTGAACAGCTGGGACGCCCGGTCACCTTGAGCGCGGCGAGCTTCACGCCGTGGCGGCTCGCGCTCACGCTGGACGACTTGAAGATTGCCGGACCGACGGCCGGCGCGCCGCCGCTGTTCGAGGTGCGGCGCGTGCGCACGGTGCTGTCGCCGCGCTCGTTGTGGCACCTGGCGCCGGTGCTGTCGTCGCTGACGGTCGAGGCGCCGCGGGTGCGCGTCGCGCTGCTGCCCGACGGCAGGACCGACCTGGACGACATCCTCGCGAAACTGGCCGCCGAGCACAAGGCGCCGCCCACGGCCGACGACGGTCCCGCCGCGGCCGCGCTCTACAACATCGAGCTGACCGACGGCGAGTTCCGCCTGGACGATCGCACGGCCGGGATGGTCCACGAGCTCAAGACGCTCCACCTGGGCATCCCGTTCCTGTCGACGTTGGACACGGACGTGGAGGTGAACGTGCTGCCGCGGCTGTCCGGGCGCCTGAACGGGGTCGGTTTCGAGAGCGAAGGCCAGTTGCAGCCCTTCGCCGACACGCGCAGCGCGAGCATGACGGTGAAGCTCGACGCGCTGGACCTGTCCGCTTACCGCGCCTACTGGCCCAAGGAACTGCCGATGCGGCTGGCCAAGGGCTTCGTCGATTCGCAACTGACGCTGGATTTCAAGCAAGCGCCGAAGCAGCCGCCGGAAGTCAAGCTCAGCGGCAGGACGTCCGTGCGTGAGCTGTCGCTGCAGCGGCGTGCGGCCGCCCAGGCAGACGTCAAAGCGGAAGGCAAGGCGGACGGCGGCTGGGCGGACTGGCTGCGCTGGCACGCGCTGAGCGTAGAGCTGGCGGACGTGCAGCCGCTGAAGCGGCAAGTCCTGCTGGGCGCGGTGAGCCTGAAGCAGCCGGAGCTGCTGATGGGCCGTGACGCGCAAGGTCGGCTGTGGCTGCCGGACATGGCGACCGGGAATGCGGCGCCGGCATCGGCCTCGAACACCGTCGCCGCAGCCCCGAGGACCGCGTCGTCCGACGCCGCGAAGACACCGGCAAAGGGCGAAACGCCGTGGCGCTTCGGCGTGCAGCAACTCGCGTTGGAAGGCGGACGCATCGGCTGGACCGACGAGACGCTGCGTCCCGTGGCCCGATGGCACATCGACGGCCTGAGGATCCAGGGCAGCGGGCTGAACTGGCCGCTGGCCGCGAAGGCGGCGCCCGTGGAGATTGCGGCGACGCTCTCGCCTGAAGGCGCGAAGACGGCAGCGGGTTTCAGCGGCAAGGGTGAGGTCGGCGCGGCGGGCGTGGCCCTCGACTGGGCGTTGAAGGACCTGGCACTGGACGGTGTCGCGCCCTATCTGACGGCGGCGACGCCGTTGTCGGTGCAGGGCCGCTTCGCGACGCAGGGCGCCGTGCGCGCCGGGCCGTCGGGCGAGAACCTGAGGCTGTCGCTGAAGGCGCTCAGCCTCGACGACCTGCAACTGGCCGACGGCAGGACGCCGGTGCTGGCGCTCAAGCAGCTGAGCCTCGACCAGGCGGAACTCGCGCTGGACAGCCGCAAGCTGACCGCCGGTCGCCTGGCGCTCGTGGCGCCGAAAGCGCAGCTGGGCCGCGACAAGGCCGGCAAGTGGAGCTGGGACGCCTGGACGGGATCTTCGACCGCGTCGCGCTCCGCGGGCGGGCAAGGCGCCGCGATCGCGGCGGCGACGCCGCGCCAACGCCAGCCCGAGGCGCGCGGCGATCGCTTGACGCTGGACGTGCCGGAGGTGCTCCAAGGGTCCGCGACGACGGGAGCCACGGCGGGAGCGGCAACGCCAGCGACGACGCCAGCGGCAATGCCCGTGATGGCGCCAGCGCGGGTCAACGATGCCCCCTGGACCGCTCAGATCGCCGAGGTCTCCGTGGAGGGCGGCGAGGCGACCTTGCTCGACCTGGCCACGCACGTGCTCGATGACGAGCCCGCCCGGCCGATCGGCGTGCAGGAACTGATGCTGAAGCTGTCCGGCATCGACTGGGACGGCCGCCAGTTGCGCAAGCCGCTGCCGGTGCAGCTGGGCGCCACGCTGCGCCGCCCCGACGCCACCCGCCGAAATACGCGCGAGGTGCCGAAGTTCCGCTGGGACGGCCAACTGGCGCTGGCGCCGCTGAAAGCCTCGGGACGCCTGAGCGCGGAGCACCTGCCGCTGCACTGGGCCGATCCCTACCTCGATCCGTCCATCGGCATCCATCTGCAGCGCGCCGAAGGCTCGATGCGCGGCGGCTTCGAGTTCACGCAAACCCCCCAGGGGCCCTCGGTGCGGGCCGGCGGCGAGGTGCTGATCGCCGATCTGCGGCTGCGCCAGGCGCGTCTGCAGGAGGGCAGGCGCCGGTCGGCCGAGGACCTGCTGAGCTGGCAGGGCCTGAAGCTGGGCGGGCTGCGGGTCGCGCTGGCGCCCGGCGGCGCGCCGGACGTGAAGATCCAGCAGGCCGTGCTGGACGAGTTCTACGCGCGCCTGATCATCAACGAGCAGGGGCGACTCAACCTGCGCGACCTGAACCA
The DNA here is from genome assembly GCA_946886855.1 of uncultured Roseateles sp. The sequence goes on from CAMPJJ010000049.1 coordinate 28,044, forward strand.
GACCGAGCAGGGCCAGGCGGTGGCCGCCGCGGCGGGCACGCCGGCGGCCTCCGCGCCGGTGGCGGCGACGGTGGCTCGCGCGACCGCGCCGCCGGACTCGGCTGCGCCTGCAGCATCGGCGGCATCAGCATCAGCATCAGCATCAGCAACCAGGACTGCGGCCGCCGATCCGCCGCTGCGCATCAGCATCGCCGAGACCCGCGTCAACGGCGGCAAGGTCGATTTCAACGACCGCTTCATCAAGCCCAACTACAGCGCCAACCTCAGCGAGCTGACGGGGACGCTGGGCGCGTTCTCGGCGGGCTCGACCGCGATGGCGCCGCTGCAGCTCAAGGGCAAGGTCGAGGGGACCGGGCTGCTCGACATCAGCGGCCAGTTGAACCCGAGCGGCGCGCCGCTCGCGCTCGACATCACCGCCAGCGCGACCGATATCGAGCTCGCGCCGCTGTCGCCCTACGCCGGCAAGTACGCGGGCTACGCGATCGAGCGCGGCAAGCTGTCCACGCGGGTCCACTACCAGATCGAGCCCGGCGGCCGCCTCGAGGCCGACAACAAGGTCGTGCTCAACCAGCTGACCTTCGGCGACCGCATCGACAGCCCGACGGCGACGCGGCTGCCGGTCAAGCTGGCGGTGGCATTGCTCAAGGACAGCGACGGCGTCATCGACGTCGAGCTGCCGGTCAGAGGCTCCCTCAACGATCCGGAGTTCAGCGTCGGCGGGCTGGTGGTGAAGCTCATCGTCAACCTGCTGACCAAGGCCTTGACCGCACCGTTCTCATTGCTGTCCGGCGGTCGCGGCGCGGAGATGAGCCAGCTGGAGTTCCAGCCCGGCACCGCGGAGCTGCAGCCGGAGGCAGCGAAGAAGCTCGAGCCGTTGACGAAGGTGCTGGCCGACAAGCCGGCGCTGCAACTGAGCATCACCGGCTGGGTCGATCCCGAGGGGGAGCGCCGCGCGGCGCAGGCCGCGAGGCTGGAAGACGCGCTGATCGCCGAGCGCCGCCGCGAGCTGCGGCGCGCGTCGGTCACGCAGGCGGTCACGCAGGCGGCCGGCGCGCCGGCCGCGTCGGCGTCGGGCGCGTCGGGCGCGTCGAGCGTCTCGGGATCTGCGGGCGCTTTGGGTAAGTCGGGCACTTCCGGCACTTCCGGCACATCGGGCACCCCGGGCACCTCGGCGGACGCCGGGCCGGCGCCGGTCGTGCTCGACGACGCGCAACGCGCGCGGCTGCTCAAGCTCGTCTACGACAACGCCAAGCTGCCCAACAAGCCGCGCAACGTGATCGGGCTGTCCAAGGACATCCCGGCGGCGCAGATGCGCGAGCTGCTGATGGACAGCTATCCCGTGACCGACGAGCAGTTGCGCGAGCTGGCGCTGCAGCGCGCGGTCGCGGTGCGCGACGCGCTGCTCGAACGCGGTGTGTCCAACGCGCGCATGTTCCTGGCCTCGCCGAAGCTCCATGCGAAGGACGACGAGCGCGGCGCCGACAAGGACAAGCCCTGGTCGCCGCGCGTCGATCTGGCGCTGAGCGCACAGTGAGTCCTCCGGGACACGCGCCGTCCCGGTCTTGATCGCCGATGATCCGCCCACATGTGACCCGGTCGACCGATTCATGAGGAACCCGCCATGACCACCACCCCGAACCCTGTCCACCTCCAACCCGGCGAGGACCTCATCACCCTCGGCGGCGGCTGCTTCTGGTGCACCGAGGCGGTCTTCCTGCGCGTCAAGGGCGTGCTCGGCGTGGAGTCCGGCTACACCAACGGGCCGGTCGTCAGTCCGAACTACGAGCAGGTCTGCGCCGGCAACACCGGCCATGCCGAGGTCGTGCGGGTGCGCTTCGACACGAAGGTCGTCAGCCTGGAGGACCTGCTGCAGGTCTTCTTCACCATCCACGACCCGACGACGTTGAACCGCCAGGGGGCGGACGTCGGCACCCAGTACCGGTCCGGCATCTACTACACGCGGCCCGAGCAGCTCGGCGTGATCCGGCAGGTCGTGGACGAGGCGCAGCGCGCCCACGGCGGCAAGGTCGTCACCGAGGTCCAGCCCGAGCAGAACTACTGGCCCGCCGAGGCGTATCACCAGGACTACTTCGCCAACCATCCGGAGCAGGGCTATTGCGCCTTTGTCGTGGCGCCCAAGGTCGACAAGTTCGCCAAGAAGTTCAAGGAACTGCTGAAGGACGAGGCGGCGGGTTGAGGCTCGTTCTCGACGGGCTGCGCTATCGCTACGGCGGCCGGCGCCAGCAGGCGGGCGAGGGCGATGGCGATGGCGATGGTCCGTGCGCGACCGGCACCCGCACCGGAACCGGGACCGGGACCGGGACCGGGACCGGGATCGGGACCGGGATCGACCTCCGGTTCCCGGACTTCGCGTTGCCCGCCGACGCTCATCTGCTGCTGCGCGGCGCGTCTGGCAGCGGCAAGAGCACGCTGCTCGCGCTGATGGCGGGCCTGCTGACGCCGTCGGGCGGACGGCTGGCGATGGGCGACGTCGATGTCGGCGCGCTCACGCCGGCCGCGCGGGACGCCTGGCGCGGCGCGCGGCTCGGCTTCGTGCCGCAGCGGCTGCACCTCAGCCCCTCGCTCAGCGTGCGCGACAACCTGTCGCTGCCCTACGTGGCGGCCGGTCTGGCGCCGGATCTCGCGCGCATCCGCGCCTTGCTCGATGAACTCGGCATCGGCGCGCTCCAGGAGCGCCGTCCGCATGCGCTCAGCCAGGGGCAGGCGCAGCGGGTGGCACTCGCGCGGGCGCTGTTGCGCGCGCCGCGCTTCGTGCTCGCCGACGAACCCACCGCCAACCTCGACGACGAGGCCTGCGAGGCGACGCTGGCGCTGCTGCGCCGCGCGGTTGTCGAGCACGGCGTGTGCCTGGTCATCGCCTCGCATGACGCGCGGATCGAATCGGCGTGGGCCGGCTGGCCGGCGCTGCACCGGCTCCGGCTCGCAGGGCGGAGCGCCGACGCCGCGGCGTCTAACCTCGATCACGCTCCGGCGTCCAACCCCGATCGGGCCGAGACGTCGGCGACCCGGATCCCATGAGCCGCGCGCCATTGAATCTGCCGCGCCTCGCGTGGCGCTACCTCTGGGCGCGTCCGATGCTGACGGCCTTGAACCTGATGCTGCTGAGCCTCGGCCTGGCGGCGGTCGGCTTCGTCGTCCTGGTCGGCGAGCAGATGGAGCAAGGGCTGAAGCGCGACCTGGGCGGCATCGACCTGGTCGTGGGCGCGAAGGGCAGTCCGATGCAGATCCTGCTGGCGGGCGTGTTCCACCTGGACCAGTCGACCGGCAACATCCCGCTGCGCACCGTGTCGCAGCTGCGCGCGCAGCCGCTGGTCGCGCAGGCGGTGCCGATCTCGCTCGGCGACAGCTTCCAGGGCTTCCGCATCGTCGGCACGACGGCCGACTATCTGGCGCTGTACCGACTGTCGCTGGCGCGGGGCGAGTCGTGGAAGGCGCCGATGCAGGCGGTGCTCGGCGCGGAAGTGGCCAGACGATCCGGCCTGAAGCCGGGCGACCGCTTCCACGGCACCCACGGACTCGCGTCCGGCGGCGACGAGCACGACGAGGCCTACGAGGTCGCCGGCGTGCTGGCGCCGACAGGGGGCGTCGTCGATCGGCTCGTGCTGACGGACCTTGCGTCGGTCTGGGAAGCGCATGCCGCGCACGGGCATGGGAAGTCGGCGGGCGGGGGCGGCGACCAACACGACCAACATGGGCACGAGGGGCACGAGGGGCACGAAGGGCACGACGCGCACGAAGCTCACGAAGGGCAGGGCGCACGCAATGCCCACGAGGCCGGCGACACCCATGAGGCTCACCTGGACGAGGCCTCGCTGGAGGTCAGCATGGTGCTGGTCCGCTACCGCAGCCCGCTGGCCGCGGTGATGCTGCCGCGCTGGGTGAATGCCCAGCCGGGCCTGCAGGCCTCCGTGCCGGCGCTGGAAACGGCGCGGCTGCTGAGCATGGTCGGCGTGGGCGTCGACGTGCTGCGCGGCTTCGGCGGCGTGCTGCTGCTGGCGGCGGCCCTGTCCGTGCTGGTGGCGCTGCTGCACGCGGTGCGCGAGCGCCAGGGCGATCTCGCGATGCTGCGGATGCTCGGCGCCACGCCGCTGCGCGTCGCCGCGCTGATCGCGATGGAGGCGCTGATGCTGGCGGGCCTGGCGACGCTGCTGGCGCTCGGCCTCGCCCACGCGCTGACCGCGGGGCTGGGCGCGGTGCTGGCGCAGCAGCAGTCGCTGCGGATCTCCGGCGCCTGGGTGTCGGGATGGGAGGCGCTCGTGCCCGCGCTGGCGCTCGGCCTGGCCTTGCTCGCCGCGGCCTGGCCGGCGTGGCGCGCCTACCGGCTCGACGTCACCGAGCTGCTCCAGACGCCGCGGTGAACCGGCGTTGGCCTCGGCGCCGGATGGAACGGCGGACCCGAGGCTGAACGCGGCTCGCCCGGCGCTTGCGCCGGACGGTCATCGAGCCGGTGCACAATGTTGAGCTTCACGCGGCCCTGAGGCCGCATTCACGCCCCCATCGATGACTCCTCGCTCCACCCTTGCTGCAACGCCCGCCCGCCGGGCCGCGATCGCGCTCGTGGCGATCGTCGTGGCGGGCGCCGCCGTCGCTCAGACAACGACCCCGCCGTCAGCGACTGGTTCCGCCACGTCCGGCGCCGTGGTCCCGATGGGCTCCGGCCCCGGCTACCACGACCCCCGCAGCCCCTTCAAGCCGCTGCAGGAGGTCGACGGCGTCGTCAGCTGGAAGCTGCTGTCCTCGGTCACCGTGAAGGCGGACAAGAGCAAGGTCATCCCGAGCTTCCCGTCCGGCGTGCTGGCGTTGAACCAGCGCACGGTGAAGGTCCAGGGATTCATGATGCCGCTGGAGCCGGGCGACAGGCAGAGCCACTTCCTGCTGTCGTCGGTGCCCACGAGCTGCTCGTTCTGCGTGCCGGCCGGCCCCGAAGGCCTGGTCGAGGTCCGCAGCAAGACCCCCGTGCGCTACACGTTGGACGTCGTGACCGTGGAGGGCCAGATGGCCGTCCTCAACGACGATCCCTACGGCATGTTCTATCGCGTGACGGACGCCGTCCGCGCGCCACGCTGACACCGGCCGGTCGCCATGTCGCGCTCGTCCGCCATCGCCTTGACCCGCCAGCAGCGCTGGTGGATCTGGCTGTGCGTGGCCGCGGTGATGGGTTTCCAGGCGCTCGGTCTGGTGCACCGGACGCTGCACGGATCGCCGGCCGTGGCGTCGCGTCTGGCGTTCACGGTCGCGGCGCTCGCCGCGGCGGCTGAGGCGACCGTCGACGCCAAGGAGGCCACCGCCGCTGTCGCGTCCGATGCCGGAGCCGGCAACGGCACCGCCATGGCCGCCGCGATGACCACGGACGACGGCGATAGGCCGCGCTTCGGCCACGCCGCCGGCACGCCGGACTGCCAACTCCTCGACCAGCTCAGCCACGTGCTGGGCCCCATCGTCCAGGCCTCCGCGTGGGCCGCGCTGCCGCCGGACATCCCCACCGGCGTCGACCAGCCGCATGACGCCATGCTCGCGCAGCAATGGCGCAAAGGCGCCCGCGGGCCGCCGAGAGCCTGACACCTCCATCGATTCCGCCCTCGCTCAGGCGCGCCCGTCGGCGCGACCGGGCCGTCCGCGCATGCTGTCGGCATCGCCGCGTGCCGGTCTGCGAGGGCACTCCCAGAATTTGATGGCGCCGCGGCGTTCCGCCGCCGGTGCTCGAGAGTGTTCCCATGGCTTTCCTGTCCACTTCGATCCGTTCGTCGGCGTCTTCGCGCGCCCCTTTCCAACCCACACTGCTGGCCATCGCCCTGAGCGTCGCCGCAGGCGGCGCCTGGGCGCAGCAGGCACCGGCCGCGACCGTGCCTGCAAATGCGTCGGCACCCGCATCGGCACCTTCATCGGCGCCTCCGGCCTCGGGCACCATTTCGTCCGCGGCCGACGCCGGCACCGCGTCCGGCGGGGCAGACCGCCCTCACAAGCACAAGCTCGACGTGGTCGTCGTGACCGGCAATCCGCTGAGCCAGAAGGAGCTTGCCGCGCCGGTGCAGGTGTTGAGCGGCGACGCGCTGACGCTCAAGCGCGGCGCCAGCCTGGGCGAGACGCTCGACGGCATGGCTGGCGTGGGCTCGACCTACTTCGGCCCCAACAGCAACCGGCCGACGATGCGCGGCCTCGACGGTGACCGCGTGCGCATGCTCAGCAACTCCGGCGCTTCCGTCGACGCGTCCAGCCTGAGCTTCGACCACGCGCTGCCGGTCGATCCGCTGGTGCTGACGCGTGTCGAGGTGCTGCGCGGCGCGGCCGCGCTGCAGTACGGCGGCAACGCGATCGGCGGCGTCGTCAACGCGATCGACAACCGCATCCCGCGCCTGGCCCAGCCCGGGCTGAACGGCGCGGCGGAGCTGCGCCTGGGCGGCGCCTCGAACGAACGCGGCGGCGCGGTCGTGCTCGACGGCGGCACGACCGGCTTCGCCTGGCACGTGGACGCGGCCGACCGTCGCGCCGACGACCAGCGCGTGCCGCGCTTCCAGAGCGAGGACGGCTCGTCGACGCACGTCCGCAACTCCGACAGCCACGGCCGCAGCGGCGCGGTGGGCGGTTCGCTGCTGTTCTCGCAGGGCTACGCCGGCGTGTCGGTCGAGGACTATCACAACGACTACGGCGTCACCGTCGAGCCCGACGTGCGCATCGAGATGCAGCGCCAGCGCCTCGCGACCGCCGGCGAATGGCGCGATCCGCTGCCGGGCCTGGCGCGCGTGACCTGGCAGTTCGCGAGCAGCCGCTACAAGCACCAGGAAGTGGAGGGCAGCGGCGAGGTCGGCACCGTGTTCTCGTCCGACGGCAAGGACGGCCGCATCGAGGCGACGCATTCGGCTCTCCAGGGCGACTGGGGCACGATGCAGGGGGTGCTCGGCTGGCAATGGGAACTCAGCGATTTCTCTGCCCTCGGCGAGGAGGCGCTGGTCCCGGGCACCAAGACCCGCAACAACGCGCTGTTCCTGATCGAGCAGTTCCGCTCGGGTCCTTGGAGTCTGCAGGCTGGCGCGCGCGCGGAGCGCGTCAACATCGGCTCGACCGGCGGCGACGAGGAGCGCTTCGGCGATCCGGTGACGCGGCGCTTCAGCCCGAAGAGCTTCTCGCTGAGCGGTGCCTACGAGCTGGGCAACGGCTTCAGCCTGTCGAGCAACCTGAGCAGCAGCCAGCGCGCGCCGACCTTCTACGAGCTCTTCGCCAACGGCGTGCACGTGGCGTCGGGTGCCTACGAGGTGGGCGACATCAACCTGGGCCTGGAGCGCGCGAAGGCGGTCGACCTCGGCCTGCACTGGAAGCAGGGGGACGCGAAGTGGAGCGTGCAGGTCTACCAGACGCGCTTCGCCAACTACATCGCGCTGGACGCGAGCGGCCGCAGCATCGAGGAGGTCGGCGAGGATGGCGAGATCGCCTCGGTGCCCGAGTACCTCTACCGCGGCGTGCGCGCCCGGATGCACGGCGTGGAGCTGGAAGGCAAGCAGCCGCTGTCCAGGCTCGCGGGCTGGGACCTGACGCTGGGCACCACGATCGACCTGGTGCGCGGCACCAACCGCGACACCAACGAGCCGCTGCCGCGGCTGGCGCCGGTGCGGGGCAGTGTGTCCATCCAGGCGGAGCGGGGTCCGTGGCTGGTCCAGGCGGAACTGCGCGGCGCGCTGCGCCAGGACCGCGTGCCGGCGTTGGATACGCCGACGGCCGGCTACGGCATCCTGCGGCTGAACATCGCGCGCCACTTCGACATCGGCAACCTGGACGCGATGTGGTACGTCAAGCTGGACAACCTGGCCAACAAGCTGGCCTACAACGCCGGCAGCGTGCAGACCATCCGCGAGCTCACGCCGCTGCCGGGGCGCAGCCTCTTCGCGGGCCTGCAGGTGAAGTTCTGAGCGTCAGGGCGCGAGCCGTTCGCGGATCCACTCGCTGCCTTCGCGGCGATACACCAGCCGATCATGCAGCCGCGACTTGCGCCCCTGCCAGAACTCCCAGCGCTCGGGCACGAGCCGGTACCCGCCCCAGTGCGGCGGCCGGCTCGGGCTGAGCCCGTGCTGCGCGGCGGCCTTGGCGGCGTTGGCCACCAGCACCGCGCGCGAGGAGATCACCTGGCTCTGCGGCGAGGCCCACGCACCCAGGCGCGAGTCCAGCGGCCGCGACGCGAAGTAGGCGTCGGACTGCGCCGCGTCGACCTGCTCGACGGCGCCTTCGATGCGGACCACGCGTTCCAGCTCGACCCAGTGGAACTGCAGGGCGGCGAACGGATGCAGCGCCAGCTCGCGGCCCTTGCGGCTGTCATAGTTGGTGTACCAGACGAGGCCGCGTTCCTCGATGTCCTTGATCAGCACGATGCGGGTGGACGGCCGTCCATCCGGACCGACGGTCGCCAGCGTCATCGCATTGGGTTCGGGCACCTTGGCGTCCAGCGCCTGCTGGAACCATTCCCGGAATTGCCGGAGCGGCTCGGCCGCGGACTGCTGTTCATCGAGCTCGGCGCGCTCGTAGCTCTTTCGAAGGTCGGAGAGTTTGTCCATCTTTCGGAGTATCGGGCGAATCCTTAAGTAAAGCTCCCACCCTGGAAACTCCGGGTGGGAGCGCTTTCGAGCCACAGGCATGCTTGGTCCCGTCGAGCCGCGCCGCAGAGCCTGGCCCAGGGGGATCGGGACCAAACCAGAAGGAAGTTCGCATGAATCAGCGACGACCCGCCGTCGTCGTGCTCGCGGCAGGGCGCGGCCAGCGCTTTCGCGGCGAGGGCCACAAGCTGGAACAGGTCGTGAACGGAGACACCGTGCTGGCGCTGACCTTGCGTCAGACCATGGCGTCCGGCCTGCCGATGCTGGTGGTGACCTCGACCGCGTTGGCGCCTCTGGTCCGACGCCATGTGGCCTCGCGCGACATGCTGGTGCTGCCCGACCAGGACCGCCTCGGGCGCCCCGCGCCGCTGGGCATGGGGCATTCGATCGCGGCCGGGGTGGCCGCGACCGGGGATGCGCCCGGCTGGCTGATCCTGCCGGCCGACATGCCGATGGTGCGGTCCACCACGTTGGCCGCGGTCGCGCAGGCCATCGAGCACGACCCGATCGCGTATGCGCAGCACCGCGGGCGTCGCGGGCATCCGGTCGGGTTCAACGCGGAGCTGTTCTCCGAGCTCGCCGGCCTGCAGGGCGACGAGGGCGCGCGCCGTCTGCTGGCGCGTTACCCGGCGCAGGCGGTCGACGTCGACGATCCGGGCGTGCTCATCGACGTGGACACCGTCGAGGACCTGCAACGCCTGGCCGTCGATCCGCTGAAGCCCCGCCCCAGCGGGGCAGGCATGCGGTCGCTGGGCTGAAGCCCTCCCTCGTCCCCGGCGACTGCGTCGAGCACGCGGCGGGCCAGGCGCCGTTGAAAGCCCGTTCAGAGCCCGTTCCGGCCCGTTCTGGTCCGCTCAAAGCCCATGCGACCGCGCCAGCGCCAGCTGGCGCTCCAGCGCGCGGTCGTGGATGCCGTGCTCGCGCAGGCAGGTCACGGCGCGTTGCAGGTAGTCGAGCGTCGTGCCGTACCGGCCGCGCGCGTGCCGCAGGATGTGCAGCAGCCGGTCGTCGGCGATGTCGCCCACCCAGCCCGGACTGCGCCGCGACAGCGTGAAGGCCAGCGCCTTGCGCGTGCCCAGCCCGTCGGCGCAGTGGCAGTCCAACCAGCGCGGCACGTAGGTGCCGACCACCATCTCGCGCAGCCACAGGCGGCGCAAGGTCGCCTCGCTGTCCTTGGGCTCGACCCGGTACATCAGACCCCGGCAACTGCCGCCCGACAGCAGCGTCATCACGAGCCCCGGCTGCTCGCTGCTGCCGCGGTTCACGAGCGAACGCAGGCGCAGCGCCCGGTGGTAGCCCTGGACCCTGGCCACCGAGGTCTGTGCAGGGTCAAAACCAGGGTTCCACATCAGGGACCCATAAGCGAACATCATCAGGCCGTGCTCACGGTCCCAGGTCCGCTCCGCCACCTCCAGCAACTGCTGGCTGTGGGCAGGCAGGTCTTCCAATCTGGCTTCGGCGAGGGGGTCGGCGATCATGGGGGTGATGCTGCCATAGCAGGACCGCCCCCCTGCAACGATCAGTGCGCTGGTCGCGAGGGCATGGGGCCCGGCCGGCCAGCGCACGGATCGTTGCAGGGG
>CAMPJJ010000050.1 GCA_946886855.1 uncultured Roseateles sp.
GCCCCGCCTGCCGCTCTACCCGCCATGCCACCCGCCATGCCACCCGCCGCCCCCTCTCCTGCCCAGGTCGCTTGAACGCTGGCCGCGCCCCCCTGCCCATCGACATCAGGAAGTTCCCATGACAATGAAGCAAGATTCCCACGAGGGCCAGACGCGCGTGCGCTGGACCGTCCTGGCCACCATCGCCGCGCTGGGCGCCGGCTTGTGGTGGGCCTCCCAGGCGCCGCTCGATCAGGTCACTCGCGCCGCCGGAAAAGTCATGGCATCCTCCCGCACACAAGTGATCCAGGCGCCCGATGGGGGAGTCGTGGAAAAGCTGTACGTGCACGAGGGAGACGCTGTGCGTAAAGGGGACCTGCTCGCCCAGCTCGACAACACCAAGGCAAGCGCCGCGCTGGCCGACTCCAGCGAGAAGGCCGATGCACTGAATGCCTCGCTGGCCCGACTGCGGGCCGAAACGCTGGGCACGCCCTACCGCCCCGCGGGCACGGGACCGTTCAACGACCTGCAGCACAAACTCTACGAGCGCCGCCGGACGGCCCTGGAGGAAGAACTGGCGGTCCTGTCCAAGTCCGCGGACCTCGCGCGGCGCGAGGTGGCGCTCAACGAGCCGCTGTATCAGGCCGGCGACATCAGCGCGGCCGAGTTCCTCCGGCTCCAGCGCACGGCCAACGAGGCGGCCGGACAGGTCACCTTGCGTCGCAACCGCTTCCTGCAGGATTCGCAGGCTGAATTGGCCAAGACGGAAGAGGAACTCGCCAGCGTGCAGCAGATGCTGAACGACCGGCGAGGCAACCTCGACCACACGCAGCTGCGGGCGCCGGTGGACGGCGTGGTCAACCTGATCACGCTGACGACGGAAGGCGCGGTGCTGCGTCCCGGCGACGAGATCATGCAGTTGCTGCCCACCGGCGACGACCTCATCATCGAGGCCCGCCTGCGCGCCGCCGACATCGGCTTCATCCGTCCGGGCATGCCGGCGGTGGTCAAGGTGGACGCCTTCGACTACAGCATCTACGGCGCGCTCGACGGCAGCGTGAGCTACGTGAGTCCCGATGCGCTGATCGAGCGCACGCCGCAAGGCGAGCAGCCGTACTACCGCACGCACATCCGCATCAGCGGCAAACGGTTCAAGGGCGCGAAGGCGGATCGCCTCGTGATCCAGCCCGGCATGACGGCAACCGCGGAAATCATCACCGGCCGCCACACGGTGCTGGACTACCTGCTCAAGCCGGTCAGGAAGACGATGTCGGAGTCGCTCGGCGAGCGCTGAAGCGGCCGCCACCGCACGAGGCCTGGGCGCGCACCACTCACTTCACGTCATCCACCTTCATCGACCATCGGCAACAACAACTCCGAACCAGAGGGGAACACCACCATGATCACCGTCACCATCATCGAAGACGATGCCACCGTCCTGCAACGCCTGATCGACGTCGTGTCCGCCAGCAGCGCCTGCCAGATCGTGGGCATCGGCCGCAATCGCGGCGAATCGGTCTCCGCGATCCTGGCCAATCGCGCCGACATCTACCTGGTCGACCTCGGCCTGCCCGATGTGGACGGCATCGACCTGATCAAGCTGATCGACGAGAAGTGCCCCGATGCGCACAGCATCGTGATCAGCACCTTCGGCGACGCCAAGCACGTGATGCGCAGCCTGCGCTCGGGCGCGTCCGGCTACCTGCTCAAGGAGGAGATCCAGCCCAGCCTGATCGACAAGATCATCGCCACGCACAACGGCCATGCCCCGCTGAGCCCGGCGGTGTCGCGGCTGGTGCTCGACAAGCTGGAGAGCCTGGAGACCGGTGTGAAGCCCAAGGTGGACAAGGGGCAGAAGCTCAAGGAACTGGGCCTGGGTCAACGCGAATGGAGCGTGCTGAACCTGCTGATCGAAGGCCTGCCGATCGTCGACATCGGCAGCCGGCTGTCGATCTCCCGCTTCACGGTGAACCAGCACCTGCGTTCGATCTATCGCAAGCTGAATGTCAATTCCCGGGCGATGGCCACCAGCGTGGCCCGGCTGCATGGCCTGATCGACGAGTGAGCGCGCCCGGGGACGCGCCAGCGTCCGCCGGTCAGGAACAAGCCGCCTCAGGGCGGCTTGTCCGCTGGATCGAGGGTCTCAGCGGCAGGCGCATGCGCAGCAGCTGCTTGCACAGCAGGAAGGAGGCCAGTTCCAGGGCCACGGAGGTGCGCACAAGGCCCTCGCGACGCAGGCGCTGCCGGCCGTCCGCCAGTTCACCGCGCAACAGTCGCGCCAGTTCGCGGTCCCGCCCGTGCACCGCGGCGAGGTTGAACACCGCCAGCCAGGCGATCAGGACCGCGCGCGGCAGCGATGCCAGGACCTCGGCGAGCGAGTCCGCCTTCACGGCAGCTTGCGGCGCATGGATGGCCTGCACGCGCAGCAGCCGCGCCACCAGCGCGGGATGACGCCCGGCGAGCAGCGCCAGCGACGAGGCCGAGGCACCGGATCGCGCCAGCATGAACAGCTGTCCGACCACGCTCGCGTCGCAGCCCGGCAACGAGGGCACGGCCAGGGTGGTCGAGCGGGCGATGCCATAGCCCTGGAAGTAGTCGGCACCGGCGCGACGCGCCCGTTGGAGGGCGTCGTCGTCCTCGATCTTTTCGGCGACGACGGCCAGGCCGAGCCGATGGGCCTGACGCACCAACGCCGGCAATTGCTCCGGATCAAGCGCGATGACATCCAGCTTGGCGAACTGGACCCAGGGCGACAGCGTCCATCGCGGATCATCCGCGCAGACCACGTCGTCGAGGGCGAACCGGTAACCGCGGCCGTGAAGATCGCGCAGGCGCGCCACCAGCGGCGCGTCGATCTCCACGGTCTCGAGCACTTCGATCACGCCGACGTCCGGGGTCAGCGCCTCCGCGATCGGGCTCATCAGCGTGCGGCGGTCCATGTTGATCAGCAGATCGCCGATGGGGTACTCAGCAGCCGGCGCGTCCAGCAGGAACTCGCCGTCGATCAAGGCGTTGGACAGCACCGCGGCCGTCGCGTAGGCGCCCAGTTCCGGACCGACGCCCTCGTCGCGCGCGTTCCATCGGAACAGCAGTTCGGTGGCCACCACGCGGCCGGTGCGATCGATGACGGGCTGGGTGGCATAGCGGACATGGGTGCCGAGGTGTTCGTCCTGCCAGCGCTGCGAGGCGGGCGTTGGCGCACTGGGGACGGGGCTGCGACCGGGTTCGGAAAGGCGGGACATGGGCACTCCGCGGAGCGGTTGGCGAAGAAGGCTTCATGCTATGAACCAAGCGCTCGGCGCCGAATAACAAGCACTTGTCATCCGGCCCATGGGAATAACAGTTATGTGTTGGAGTGCTGACTGCGACACAGCGGAAAGGCGGCGGGTGCCGCACTTGCCCTCGACCGTCACCGTCAGACGCGTGTTCGGACTGGCATCCCGGTGCGACGCGCGGGCGACTCATCCACCGGCCTCGGGCCGCGGCCGCCGCGGCGCGGGATACTGCCTGGCGGGCGGTGCCACCGCCGCCCGGGCCGATGGGTTTTCTTACCTGGATCACAAGGAGAAGCAAGATGCAGATGCGACACACCCGACTGGCCGCGGCCGCCCTCGCGGCGGCTGTCCTGGCCGGCTGCGCGAACATGGACGACCGTCAGCGCGGGACCGCGGGCGGCGCCGCGATCGGCGCCGTTTCTGGGGCGGTCATCAGCTCCGCCACCGGCGGCAAGGCGGGCACGGGCGCGCTGATCGGCGGCGCGCTGGGCGCGGTGGCCGGCAACGTCTGGTCACGGCACATGGAAGACAAGCGCCGCGCGATGGAACAGGCCACGCAGGGCACCGGCGTGGAGGTGACCCGCACCGCCGACAACCAGCTCAAGCTGGACGTGCCGAGCGACATCTCCTTCGCGACCAACAGCGCGGCGGTCGAGCCGCGGCTGCGGCCCGTGCTGGACGCGTTCGCCAACGGCCTGAACAACAACCCGTCGCCGACGATGGTCCGCGTGGTCGGCCACACCGACAACACCGGCTCGGACGCGATCAACGATCCCTTGTCGCTGCGCCGGGCGGAGAGCGTGCGCGGCTACCTGGCCGACCGCGGCGTCCGGTCCGACCGGATCGAAGTCGCCGGCCGCGGCTCGCGTGAACCGCTGGTGTCCAACGACACGGCGGAAAGCCGCGCCAAGAACCGCCGCGTCGAGATCTTCCTGCGCGAGCCGCAGCAGGGCTCGGGCGGCTGAGCCTGGACGGGAGCGCTCCGGCGCCCCCAATGACAAAGGCGCTCCGGAAGGAGCGCCTTTTTTCGTTGCCGGTCTCGACGGGGTCAGGGCACGGTCTTGGCGGGTTCGGGTCCCATGTGCGGGCCCGTGCGATGCAGCGCACCGCCCTCGCCTTCCCAGGTCGTGACCTCCTCGGGTTTCGAGTGGCAGGTCTTGTGCCGCAGCGCGTGGCGGCGGGCCTGCCATTGCCACAAGGCATAGCCGGCCAGACTCGACAGCGCGAGCGGAACGAGGCGTTTGATCAACATGGTGTCGCTCCTCTTCGATCGATCAGCGGGCCGGCGCGCTCGCCTTGGGCTGGCGCGGCGGCGGGACATCGGGGCCCGGACGCATGGTCGCGCTCGGCGGATTGGCAGGGGCGGACGGGATGCCCGCCGCAGTCGGGTTCTCCTGCACCATGCGGTCGATGCGGGTCAGGATGCCGCCGCTCTCGACGCTGCCGTCGCGCGTGCCCTGGCCCATGACCATCATGCGGCAGTCCTCGCGGTCCTCCTCGGCGACGCGCTGGCAGCGCAGCATCGCGTTGTTGGCGAGCTCCTGCGTGCTGGCGGTGCGCAGGTTGCCCCGCTGGGCTTCCTGGCGCGCGGCGCCGGCTTCCTTCAGACAGGCGGTGCGGGCGGGTCCGGTCTTGCTGGCCATGCAGTTGGCCCGGTCCTGTTCATAAGTCGCCTGGATGTCGGACTTGGACGAGGCCCCGGCCGCGAAGGCCGGCGTGGTCACGATCATCACGGCCGACAGCACGGCTCCGGCGGTGATCCACGCGGCAGCGGAAGGCGATGTGAGGGTCTTGTTGAGCTTGATCATCGGAGTTCCTTTCCAGCGCTCGGCGCCGAGGTCGGAAGACGGGAGAGAGGATGAGGCAAGAGTAGGCCCGGCGCCTGCCGGCGTCTGTCGTACCGCACCGGAGCCGGTTGTAGGACGAGTCCGGCATCGCCGATGCCGCGCCCTCGGTCGGCATCGGGCGCCGGCCGGCGCGCCCTTCCAAGCTGCGCCGCACGGGGCGGCTGCGGCGTCCTGTCCTACATCCGGACGTGGGCCCTGCTGATCCCTCCGGGCCCCTGGGCGCTTCTACAGTGAGCCCAAGCGCCGCGCCGCGGCCGACAGCACGAAAGGACATCGTCATGTTGAAGTGGGCCCTGATCTTTGCCGTGATCTCCCTGATCGCCGGCGTCCTCGGTTTCACCGGTGTCGCCGCGGGCGCGGCCGGCATCGCCAAGATCCTCTTCGGAATCTTCGTCGTCATCTTCCTGGTGCTGCTGGTACTGGGCATCACCGGCGTCAATGCGATCCGGAAGTGACGTCCGAGCATCCCTGAAGTGACCCGAAGTTTCCTGAAGTTTCCCGAACCAGAGGAGCCAGCCATGAACGCCCCCGAACACCAGCATCTGAAGCTGGATGAACAGGCGCTGCAACGCGCTCGCCAGCACCTCGACGAAGGTCCCGTCACGCCCAGCTACGGCCCGTGGCGCGAGGACGTGATCCGTCTGCTCAACGACGCGCTCGCGACCGAGCTGGTCTGCGTGCTGCGCTACAAACGCCACTATTTCACCGCGCACGGCATGAACTCGCCGCGCATCGCCGAGGAATTCCTCGAGCACGCCACGCAGGAAGCGGTCCACGCCGACCGCATCGCCGAGCGCATCGTGCAACTGGGCGGCGATCCGGACTTCCGGCCGGACTCCCTGACCCAGCGCAGCCATGCCGAGTACGACGAGTCCAAGGACCTGAAGGCGATGCTGCGATCGAACCTGATCGCCGAGCGCATCGCCGTCGAGGCCTACCGTCAGATGATCCAGCTCATCGGCGACAAGGATCCGACGACGCGCCGCATCCTCGAGGAAGTCCTCGCCGAAGAGGAAGAGCACGCCGACGACCTCGCCGACCTGCTGAGGGACTGAGGCCATGCGCCGGCGCGTCGCCGCCCTGCTCTTCGCGCTCGGCGCCAGCGTGGGTCTCGTGGCGTGCGGCACGCCGCGCGCGCCGGTCAACGGCCGGCTCCCGGATCCGCCGTCGGGCGCGCCGACGCTGACGCGGGTGGCCGCGCAGGTCGACGTCGTCGGCCCGCGCGGCCCCCTGAACCAGGCCAAGCGCGAGCAGGCCGTGCAGGCCGCCGCCGCGCAAGGCAAGGCCGACCTGCTGAAGCGCCAGATCGCCGCGATGTCGGCCTTCGGAGACGTCGACCTGTACGCCGGCAACGATGCGCAACTGCTCGTCGACGGTCCGGCCACCTTCGCCGCGATGTTCGCGGCCATCGACAAGGCGCGCCGCCAGATCGTCCTGGAGAGCTACATCATCGAGGACGCCGACGTGTCGCGTCAGCTCGCCGACCGGCTGCTGAAGCGGCGCGCGGAGGGCCTCGAGGTCGCGGTCCTCTACGACGGCGTCGGCTCGCTGGGCACGGACGAGGCCTACTTCGACCGCCTGCGTCAGGGCGGCATCGCCGTCTGCGCCTTCAATCCGGTCAACCCGCTCAAGCAGCGCACGCGATATCACAAGATCACGCAGCGCGACCATCGCAAGATGCTGGTCGTCGATGGCGAAACCGGGTTCACCGGCGGCATCAACATCAGCGCGGTGTATTCGTCGGGCTCGGGCAGCTTCGGCGGCGGCAGCGCATCGAAGGCGCCCAAGGCCAAGCCCCAGTCGAGCGAGACCGCCGACGGCAAGGCGAAGGCCGATGGCAAGTCCGATGACAAGGCCGAACAGAAGGGCTGGCGCGACACCATGGTGCAGGTGCGCGGCCCGGCGACGCAGGCGCTGCACACGATGTTCCGCGAGGTCTGGACCCAGCAGCACTGCGAAGGCAGCGTTGCCGCGATCGCTCCGCCGCCCGGCCCGCCCGCCGGCCAGCAGCTGATGCGCGTGATCCCCGCCTCGCCGCAGGACACCGAGAACCGCATCTATACGCTGCTACTGGGCAGCATCCGCGCCTCGCAGCGCAGCGTGTACCTGACGATGGCCTACTTCGCGCCGGGCGAGGACATGGTCGAGGCCTTGAGCGAAGCCGCCCGGCGCGGCGTCGACGTGCAGCTGATCCTGCCCTCGCGCAGCGACTTCGGTCCGGTGATGCAGGCCGGCCGCAGCCATTACGAGCGCATGCTCAAGGCCGGCGTGCAGATCCATGAGCTGCAGGACGCCGTGCTGCACGCGAAGACCGCCGTCATCGACGGCGTCGTCTCGACGATCGGCTCCAGCAACATGGACTGGCGCAGCTTCGTGCACAACAACGAGGTGAATGCCGTCGTCCTCGGCGAGGACTTCGGCGGCGCGATGACGCGGATGTTCGAGCGCGACCGCACCGCCTCCAAGACGATCGAGCTGCAGCGCTGGCAGGACCGCGGCCTGTGGCAACGGGGCAAGGAATACTTTTCCAGGATGTTTGAACAATGGTGGTAAACAACGCGCCCTCCTCCGCGCCGGCGCCTTCGCCGGGTCCGCGACGACACCGCCTCCCGGGTTGGGCGATGGGGCTGCTGGTGCTGCTGGCGCTGCTGCTGATCACGATCGGCGTCTGCGAATGGCTGGGCTGGCCCTTCCTGCGCCGTCCCGCGGAGCAGTGGCTGAGCCAGAAGCTCGACCGTCAGGTGCGCTTCGATGGCGACGAGGACAACACCGCCTGGCAGCTCCGGCTGATCGGCCACCTGCGGCTGCGCACGCACAGCCTGACGATCGCCGGTCCCAGCTGGAGCACCTTGGGCGGTCCGATGTTGCAGGCGCAGGACGCCGCGCTGACCTTGCGCTATTCGGACCTGCTGGCCCTGCGCCACCAGGGTGAGGCCTTGCAGGTGAAGGCGCTGAGCGCGGACGAACTGACGATGCGGCTGGAGCGCGACGTGGAAGGCCGCGCGAGCTGGCAATTCGGCAAGCAGCCGCCCAGCGACACGCAGGTGCGCAAGCGCCCCAACGTCGACGGGATCCGCTTCGACCTGCTTGAAGTGGGCCGGGGCACGGTGCTGGTGGATGACAAGATCCAGCAGCTCTCGCTGCTGGGCCGCTTCGCGCTGCGCGACACCTGGGTCACACCGGAGGACGCCGCGTCGGCGGTGCGTTCAGGCCTGGCCGCCTCCGGCGCGGCCTCGAGCACCGTCGCCGGACCGCGCGCGCCCACGGCGGCGGCGCGCGTCGCCAGCGCGGCCGCTTCGGGCACCCGGCTGGCCGTGGACTTCGGGGAACGCGTGGCGGGCAAGCCCAAGGGCGCGTCCGCCCCCGCCGGGGAGCCGGGTCCCGGAGAAGGCGGCCGCTACGGCGTGACGGCGCAGGCCGAAGGCCATTGGCGCGACCTGCCGATCAAGGCGAACCTGCAGACCGGCTCCGCGCTGCCGTGGATGTCCTCGGATCCGAATGCGCCGGCGGTGCCGGTCACGCTGCGCGGCAACATCGGCAAGGCCCAGTTGAGCTTCGACGGCCAGGTCCGCGACCTGCTGGTCAGCCAGGGGCTGTCGGGGCAGTACACGCTGTCGGGGCCCTCGCTGGCGGCGGTGGGTGAGCCGCTCGGGGTCACGCTGCCGACCACGCCGGCCTTCGCATTGCAAGGCAAGCTGACGCGCGATGGCTCGCGCTGGACCACGGCCGTCAGCAAGGCCACGATCGGCAAGAGCCAACTGAGCGGAGAGTTCCAGTACGACAAGCCGGAGAACGGCATGCCGACGCTGACGGGCGAGCTGCGCGGTCGCCAGCTGTGGCTGGCGGACCTGGGGCCGGCGGTTGGTGTCCCGGCGGAGCCGGGTGCGCCCAAGGCGAAGAAGGCGCCTTCGCGCGTGCTGCCGGACAAGCAGTTCGACCTGCCTTCCCTGCGGGCCATGAACGCCAACGTCAACGTGAAGCTGGCGCGTTTCGAATCCGGCACCGCGATCCTGCAGGCGGCCGAGCCCCTCAACGCCCGCATCGTCCTCCAGGACGGCGTGCTGGAACTGCGCGACATCGATGCGCGGGTCGCGCGCGGCCAGGTGGCGGGCACCATGAAGCTGGACGGCCGCGGGCCGCAGGCCAAGTGGCAGGCGCGGCTGCGCGTCGGCGGCGTGCACCTGGAGCAGTGGCTGAACCTGGAGCGCAAGAACGGCCAGCGCTGGGTCACGGGATTGATGGGCGGTCGGGTCGCGCTCGACGGCGAGGGCCGATCCACCGCCGAGCTGCTGGCCAGCGCCGACGGCCGGATCGTGCTGTACTGGACCGAGGGCTCGATCTCCCACCTGATCGTCGAGGCCGCCGGCATCGACATCGCCCAGGGCCTGGGCCTGGTGGTGCGCGGCGACGATGCGCTGCCGGTGAATTGCGGCGTCGCCGATCTGCAGGTCAAGGACGGGCTGGTGACGCCGCGTCCCATGGTGATCGACACGAAGGATTCCGTGGTCCTGGTGGACGGCGGCATGTCGCTGGCGACCGAGCGGCTGGCGCTCACGGCCAAGGTCGACCCCAAGGACCGGAGCCCGCTCACCCTGCGCACGCCGCTGAACATCCAGGGCACACTGGGCGATCCGCAACTCAGCCTGCAGAAGGGACCGCTGCTGCGCAAGCTCGTGCCCGCGGCGGTGCTGGGCGTCGCGTTGGCGCCGCTGGCGGCGATCGTGCCGCTGATCGACCTGGGCGAGGAGGCGGATCCGGAAAGCCTCAAGGCGCTGTCTGAATGCAACGCTCGCCTGGCCCCGCTGTCGAAGCGGCGCTCGGGATCGTGATAATGGGCGCCTCGCTCACGCCCATGCCCATGTCCACCGTTCCCGTCACCGCACCGACGCCCGGCACGCTGAACTGTTTCCTGGTCGAGGACAGCCCGCTGATCCGGGAGAACCTTGTCGCGACACTGCAGGAGATGCTCGACCTCGACGTGGTCGCCTGGGCCGAGGACGAGGCCGGCGCGCTGCGCTGGCTGCACGACGAGGCGGTCCCCTGCGACATCCTCATCATCGACCTGTTCCTGAAGCGCGGCTCGGGCATCTCGCTGCTGCCCAAGGCGCGGCTGCTGCAGCCCGAGGCCAAGGTGATCGTGCTGACCAACTACGCCACCGCCGACATGCGCCAGCGCTGCGAGGGCCTCGGCGCCGACAAGGTCTTCGACAAATCCAGCGAGCTGGACGAGCTCATCGCATACTGCCTCGAACTGGCGTCCTCCAAGGCCTGAGGCCTGAGGCCTGACGCCTGAGGCATGCGGCATGCGGCATGCGGCATGCGGATCGCACAGCAGAAAGGGGTCCCGCAGGACCCCTCTCAACGTGGGGGCGACGCCTGTCGCCTCGACGGTCGATGGCGTCAGTGCGCCCCACCCGCATCCACCGGCGCGCCCATCTTCGGCGGCCGCTTGGTCAGCCAGACGAAGGCGATCAGCACGACGAACAGCGCCGCGGACGCCAGGAAGATGTCGTCCGCCGCGCGGGTGAACGCCTGCTGGTCGACCAGCCGGTTGATGTAGGCCAGCGCCTGGTCGTGGCTGAAGCCCTGGCGCTGCAGCGTGTCCAGCGCCGCCGTCTCCGCCGGATCGCCCAGCGCCAGCCGTTCCGCCAGGTGATGGTGGTGCAGCGCCGCGCGGTTCTCCCACAAGGTCGTGGAGATCGACGTCCCCATCGCCCCCGCCGTGATCCGCACGAAGTTGGACAGGCCGGCCGCCGCGGCGATCCGGTCGGGCGTGATGCCCGACAGGGTCAGCGTCGTCAGCGGGATGAAGAAGAACGCCAGCGCCCCGCCCTGCAGGATCGTCGGGATCATGATGGTCCCGAGGTCCGTGTCCGTCGTGAACAGCGAACGCATCCACAGCACGATCGCGAACATGACGAAGGCGAAGCTTGCCATCATCCGCGGATCCCACACCGAGACCTTCTTGCCCACCACCGGCGAGAGCAGGATGGCCAGCACCCCCACCGGCGCCAGCGCGAAGCCCGCCGCCGTCGCGGTGTAGCCCATGTGCTGCTGCAGCCACAGCGGCAGCAGCACCACGTTGCCGAAGAACAGCCCGTAGGCGATCGACAGCACCGAGGCCCCGAACAGGAAGTTCCGGCGCGCGAAGAGCCGCAGGTCCACCACCGGGTGGTCGTTGGTCAGCTCCCAGACGATGAACACCGCCAGGCCCACGACCGCGACCACGGCCAGGGCGATGATCTGGTTGGACGCGAACCAGTCCAGTTCCTTGCCCTTGTCCAGCATCACCTGCAGCGAGCCCACCCACAGCACCAGCAGCGACAGCCCGACGGTATCGATCGGCAGCTTCTTGGTCGGCGTTTCGCGGGTGCGGTAGATGCTCCAGGTCAGGCCGGCGGCGAACAGGCCCACCGGCACGTTGATGTAGAAGATCCACGGCCAGGTGACGTTGTCGGTGATCCAGCCGCCCAGCAGCGGCCCGACCACCGGCGCCACCAGCGTCGTCATCCCCCATAACGCGAGCGCCGTGCCCGCCTTGTGCTTGGGATAGCTGGACAGCAGCAGCGTCTGCGACAGCGGGATCATGGGCCCCGCCACCAGCCCCTGGAACACGCGCGCCACCACCAGCATCTCCAGCGAATGCGCGAAGCCGCACAGCCAGGACGCCAGCACGAACAGCAGCACGCTGGTCGTGAACAGCCGCACCGCGCCGAAGCGCTGCGTCAGCCAGCCGGTCAGCGGGACGGAGATCGCATTCGCGACGCCGAAGCTCGTGATGACCCAGGTGCCCTGCACCGGACTGACGCCGAGGTCCCCGGCGATCGCGGGCAGCGACACGTTCGCGATGGACGAGTCCAGCACGTTCATGAAGGTCGCCAGCGACAGCGAGATGGTGCCCAGCACCAGCGCGGTGCCGGTCAGCGGCGCGGGTCCCGCCGGCGGACCCGCGGGTGCCGGCGTCGCGGCAGGCCCGGGCGCCGGCGGCGCGCCGGGCGCGGTCGGAGTGGAATCGCTCATTGCACGCGGGAGGTGTTCGTCTTGGCCGAGGCCTTGCCGAGGTTGGTCGCGATGATCTTGTTCACCTGCTCGTCGGCGGCCTTTTCCTGGACGTCGAAGATCGTGGTCTGCAGACGCGGCGCGCTGGCGCCGGTCGCGGCGGCCAGCATCGCGCCGCCCTGGTCACGGATGTCGATCTGCACGTCCATCGACAGGCCCACGCGCAGCGGGTGCTCCTGGACTTCCTTCGGGTCCAGCGCGATGCGCACCGGCACGCGCTGCACGACCTTGATCCAGTTGCCGGTCGCGTTCTGCGCCGGCAGCAGCGCGAAGGCCGCGCCCGTGCCGGCGCCCAGGCCCTGCACCGTGCCGTGGTACTCGGTCTTCTTGCCGTAGACGTCCGCTTCCAGCGTCGCCTTCTGGCCGATGCGCAACTTGGCCAGCTGGCTTTCCTTGAAGTTGGCGTCGACCCAGACCTGCTGCAGGCCGACCACCGCCATCAGCGGCGAACCCGCCGCGACGCGCTGCCCCAGTTGCACCGAGCGGCGTGCGACCCAGCCGTCCACCGGCGCGATCAGCTCGGCGCGCTGCAGCGCCAGGTAGCTTTCGCGCAGGCGCGCGGCGGCGCGCAGCACGTTCGGGTGTTCCTCGACCTTGACGCCGTCGGTCAGCACCTGGTTGGAGGCCAGCTGGTCCTTGGCGGCCTGCAGTGCCGATTGCGCGGCGGCGGCCTGCGCGCGGGCCGAGGTCAGCTGCGACTGCGCGTGTTCCAGCTCCTCCTTGCCGACGGCGCCGGTGGCGACCAGCGGCTGGCGGCGGGCGACGTCGGACTGCAGGCGGTCCAGGTCGACGGTGACGCGCTTGAGGTCGGCCTCGCGGACCTTGACCTGGGCTTCGAAGCCGCTGTTGTTCGCATACAGCGTGCGGACCTCGCGGACCGTCTGCGCCAGCTGCGCCTGCGCCTGCTCCAGCGCGACGCGGGCGTCGACCGGGTCCAGGCTCACCAGCTTCTGGCCGGCCTTCACGAAATCGGTGTCGTCGGCGTAGACCGCGCGCACCGTGCCGCCGACCAGCGGCGTGATCTGCACGACGTTGGCCTGCACGTAGGCGTTGTCGGTGGATTCGTAGCGGCTGCCGACGATCCATTCATACCCGGCGTAGGCCAGGCCCGCCACGATGACGACGGCGGCGATGATCGTCAGGCCCCGCTTGCGGGTGCCGTTCTTGGCGGGAGCTTGCGGGTTGTTCGGGGGCGTTGCGCTCATGGTGTGCTCTTCGAGATTCTTGTGATTCAGGGGCGGCGGCGTGGCGGCCGGCGCTTCAAGGTCAGGTTCGATGCCTGTCGGCGGACGGCGATATCAGCGGCGGTCGGCGGACGCCGTCGTCTGCACGGCGCCTCGCGCGGGCTCGGCGTAACCGCCGCCCAGCGCGCGCATCAGGTTGATCTGCGCATCGACGGTCAGGGCCTGCAGATCGATCTGGCCGCGTTGCTGCAGCAGCTGGTTCTGCTGCGCGTTGAGCACCGCGATGCGGCCGGTCAGGCCGGCGCGGTGGCGCTGGTCCGCCAGCGCGGCCTGGCTGTCGGCGTTGGCCACCAGCGCGTCCTGCTGCGTGCGCTGCTGACGCAGCGACTCGAGCGTCGTGTACTGGTCGCTGGCGTCGCGCACCGCGTCGAGCACCGCGACGTTGTAGCTCGCGATCGCGGCGTCCTGCTCGGCGGCGCTGCCGCGCAGGTTGGCGCGCAGCCGGCCGCTGTCGAACAGCGGCAGGTGCAGCGCCGGGCCCGCGCCGTACTGGCGGCTGCCGCTCTTGAAGAGCTCATCCAGCCCGATCGAGTTCAGGCCGACGAAGGCCGTCAGGCTCACGCTCGGATAGAACTGCGCGCGGGCGACGCGGATGTCCTGCGCCGTCGCCTCGACCCGGGCGCGCGCGGCGGCCAGGTCCGGGCGGCGGCCCAACAGGTCCAGGTGAGGCGCCTGCTGCCAGTCGATCGCAACCGGCAGCGCGGCGTCCAGCGATTCGGTCGCCTTCGGGCCCTGGCCGGTCAGCGCGGCGAGCTGGTGGCGCAGCAGCGCCTGCTGCTCGCGCAGCACGACCTGCTGGCGCTGGATGTCGGGCAGCGGCGCCTCGGCGACCCGCAGGTCCTGGCCGTTGTCCAGGCCGGCGGCGCTGCGTTGGCGCACCAGGTCGAAGGATTGGTCGCGCACCGCTTTCTGCTGTTCCAGCAGACGGCCCTGCGCCTGGCTGCGCGCCAGCGCGACGTAGGCCTTGGCCACGGCGTTGGACACGCTCAGCCGCGCCGCGGCGGCGTCCGCCTCGGCGGCGCGCCGCTGGCCCAGCGCGGCCTGCAGCGCCGCATCATGCCTGCCGAAGAAGTCGAACTCGTAGCTCAGCCCGGCCTGGATGTTGGCCAGCGTCCGCACGCTGCCGGCCAGCGGCGGCGGATAGATGCCGTGCTCGGTGATGCGCTGACGGGTCACGTCGGCCTCGAGCTGGGCGGACGGACGCTTCGCGGCCTCGGCGTTCTCCGTCATCGCCGCGGCGCGGTCGATGCGGGCGCGGGCCAGCGCCAGGGTGGGCGAGTTCGCGATCGCCTGGTCGACCAGCGCGTCCAGTTGCGGATCGCGGAAGGTCTTCCACCAGGACGCATCGAGCGCCTGGCTCTGGCTGTCGTCGAGGCCCAGGCGGGCGGCTTCGGCGCCGTCCAGCGGGCGGCCGGGTTCGGCCAGCTTGGGGAGGGGCGCGCAGGCGGTGAGCACCATCAGCAGCGCCGCGCCCATGGCCAGGGCCAGGGTGGTGCGGTGAAGGAATCGGGAGGTCATCGGGGGGTCCTCAATGTTGTTCTTTTGGGGGAGAGCGTTCATTCACACTTGTCGACCAGCGTCGACGATTCCGACGTCAGGCCCGCGTCGCGGATCGCCTGGCCATTGACGACGATGCGCTGCAGCAGGCCGATCAGCGTGCGGAACTCCTGGTCGGTGAAGCCGGCCAGGTGGTCGTTGAAGACCTTGGACAGCACGCCGGGAGCGGCCGCCATCGCGTTCACGCCGATGTCGGTCAGCGACACCATCACCACGCGCCGGTCCTCGATCGACCGCTCGCGGCGGACCAGGGTCTTGGCTTCCAGGCGGTCCAGCAGCCGGGTCATCGCGCCGCCGTCCATCGCCAGTTCGCGGGCGAGCGCGGCGCTGGACATCGGGCCGTTGAAACGCAGCCGCAACATCGGCGCCCACTGGGCGTGGGTCAGGTCGTGCTCGCCGAGCATCTTGTCGGCCTGCAGCACCATGGATTGCTTGATCTGCCGCAGCAGCCAGCCCAGGCTAGGCTCCGACGTGAAGCTGTCGGCGCTGTAGAAATCGGCGGGCGGGGGCAACTTGGCACTCATGGCGTCGTCTTTCGTGACTTCGCATTTCCGGGACGGAGCTTCTGGAAATGCTTGATGACAATTATTGCTTAGGCAATGATTGCCCTGCCAATCACTGCCTGGGATGGGCTTTCCGCGTGTAGGGACATTCCCGCCACACGCCGCCCCTAAACTGACCCGATGTCCGCCATGTCCCCTCCTTCGATGTCCTCGACCTCTCCGAGCGACGCCGCGCCCTCCGCCGGGCCGCAGGCGTCTCCCCCCGCCAACGGCGGTCGGGCAAACGCCGTGCGCACGCCGCCTCCCTTGCGGGCGATGGCGCCGGCGCTGTGGCCCTTCCTCAGGCCGTACCGGGGGCGGATCGCCGCGGCGATCGTCTTCCTGATGCTCGCGGCGGCGGCGACGCTGGTGTTTCCGATTGCGCTGCGCCAGCTGATCGACCAGGGCCTGATCTCCGCCGACCCGGGCGACCGGCTGATGGCGCTGCGCGAGCACTTCGTCTGGCTGTTCGCGACGGGGGCGGCGCTGGGCGTGTTCTCGGCCCTGCGCTTCTACGCGGTGACCTGGCTGGGCGAGCGCGTCAGCGCGGACCTGCGCACGGCGGTCTACAGCCACGTGTTGCGCCAGAGTCCCGAGTTCTTCGAGACCACGCAGACCGGCGAGGTCATCAGCCGCATCACGACGGACACCACGG
Organism: uncultured Roseateles sp.; assembly: GCA_946886855.1. Next base: position 16,159 of record CAMPJJ010000050.1, read on the forward strand.
TGATCCAGAGCATCGTCGGCTCCAGCCTGTCGATGGGGCTGCGCAACGTGATCATGGGCCTCGGCGCGGTGGCACTGCTGATCTACAGCAATCCGTGGGTGATGACGCAGGTGCTGGGCATCCTGGTGCTGGTGGTCGCGCCGGCGATGTTCTTCGGACGCCGGGTGCGGCGGCTGTCGCGCACGAGCCAGGACCGCATCGCCGACACCAGCGCGATCGCCGCGGAGATGCTCAACGCGATCACGGTGGTGCAATCCCATGCCCAGGAGGCACGCGAGGCGGTGCGCTTCGACGCCGCGAGCGAGGCCGCCTTCGACACGGCGCGCAAGCGGACCAAGGTGCGCTCCTTCCTGGTGGCGTTCATCATCACGGCGACCTTCGGCGCGCTGCTGTGGGGGCTGTACCAGGGCACGCAGGCGGTGATGGCGGGGAAGATCTCCGCCGGCCATCTCGGCCAGACGGTGGTCTACGTGATCCTGCTGGTGTCGTCGGTGGCGGTGCTGGCGGAGGTCTGGGGCGACCTGCTGCGCGCGGCGGGCGCGATGGAGCGCCTGATGGAGCTGCTCGCGGCGCAGTCGCCGGTGGCGGATCCGGCGGCGCCGGTCGCCCTGCCCGCTTCGGCCGGCCCGGCGCGCGTGAGTTTCGAGCAGGTCCGTTTCCACTACCCGTCGCGGCCCGACCGCGCGGCGCTGGAGGACTTCACGCTGCGCATCGAGCCCGGCGAGACGGTGGCGCTGGTCGGCCCGAGCGGTGCCGGCAAGAGCACGGTGCTGCAGCTGCTGCAACGCTTTTTCGACGTGCAGGGCGGCAAGCTGCAGCTGGACGGCGTGGCGGTGGACCGCGTGAAGCTCGCCGAGTTGCGCGGCCGCATGGCGCTGGTGCCGCAGCAGAGCGTGATCTTCTCGGCCAGCGCGTTGGACAACATCCGTTATGGCCGTCCGGACGCCAGCCGCGAGGAAGTCATCGCGGCCGCCAAGGCCGCGCATGCGGACGAGTTCATCCGCCAGTTGCCGGACGGCTACGACAGCTTCCTCGGCGAGCGCGGCGTGCGCCTGTCCGGCGGTCAGCGCCAGCGCATCGCGATCGCGCGGGCGATGCTGCAGAACGCGCCCCTGCTGCTGCTCGACGAAGCCACGAGCGCGCTGGACGCCGAGAGCGAACGACTCGTGCAGCAGGCGCTGGACGAGGCGATGCGCGACCGCACGACGCTGGTCATCGCGCACCGGCTGTCGACCGTGCAACGCGCCGACCGCATCGTCGTGATGGACCACGGCCGCATCGTCGAGCAAGGCACGCATGCCGAGCTGGTGGCGCGCGGCGGCCTCTACGCGCGCCTGGCCGCCCTCCAGTTCAACGCTTGAGCAGTCCTCTCCCGCTTGCGGGAGAGGGTCGGGGTGAGGGCCAGCGGCCTCCGCCGTCCGCCCCTCTAAAATCTTCTCCATGACCGCCGACCTCACTCCCTCGCGCCCGGTGCGCAGCCAGTACGAAGACTTCATGCGCCACGTGTACGAGCACGGCGTGGCCAAGGGCGACCGGACGGGGACGGGCACGCGCAGCGTGTTCGGTCACCAGATGCGTTTCGACCTGAGCGAGGGGTTCCCGCTGGTCACGACGAAGAAGGTGCACCTGAAGTCGATCATCCTGGAGCTGCTGTGGTTCCTGCGCGGCGACTCGAACGTGAAGTGGCTGCAGGAGCGCGGCTGCACCATCTGGGACGAGTGGGCGCGCGAGGACGGCGACCTGGGCCCGGTCTACGGCGTGCAGTGGCGCAGCTGGCCGAAGGCCGGCGGCGGACACGTCGACCAGATCGCGGAGGTCGTGAAGCAGCTCAAGGCCAATCCGGACTCGCGCCGGATCATCGTCTCGGCGTGGAACGTGGCGGAGCTGGACCAGATGGCGCTGATGCCCTGCCACGCGTTCTTCCAGTTCTACGTGGCGGACGGGAAGCTGTCGTGCCAGCTGTACCAGCGCAGCGCGGACATCTTCCTGGGCGTGCCGTTCAACATCGCGAGCTACGCGCTGCTGACGCAGATGCTGGCGCAGCAATGCGGGCTGGGGCTGGGGGACTTCATCTGGACGGGCGGGGATTGCCACATCTACGCCAACCACTTCGAGCAGGTGGAGACGCAGTTGGCGAGGACGCCTTTTGCGTATCCGACGATGCACATCAAGCGCAAGCCGGACTCGATCTTCGACTACGCGTTCGAGGACTTCGAGCTGCAGGACTACCAGCACCACGCGGCGATCAAGGCGCCGGTGGCGGTGTGAGCGACGGGCGCTGAGCTCACTTGGCGTCGTGCGGCCGCTGACGAGGCCGGACATGGGCGATGCCAGGCTGGTTCCGAGGGGGGTGGCATCCCGGCTGCCCCAGCAGCTGGCGGCCGCCGTCGGCGGCCCCCTCACCAGGAGTTCACCATGTCCGAGGAAGCCAGCTTCGCCGCCCCCGCAGAGTCATCGGGCGGGCCCACCATCGACATCGACGATGCCGGTCAGCTGCAGACCTGGGCGGACAAGTTGTCCGCGTCCGAGGCGCAGATCCGCGAGGCCGTCGCCCAGGTCGGCAGCAATGCCAGCGACGTCGAGGAGCATTTGAAGGGCACGCGCTCGACCACGAATGCAGAACTGACCAAGAAGGCCCTTTGAGCCCGGGGAACCCGCTGATGTCGGACAACCATCCGGTCACGCCTGACGGTCGGTATCTGGTGGTCATGGGACGGCTCTGGCGCCGATCGAATCCGGCGTTGCCGCCGGAGCAGGCGCGCGCCCTGGTGAGCGAGCTCATGGACGCGCGGCGGGAGCTCGCCAGAAGGGACCTGACCGCCGAGCTGCGCGCACGCACGCGCTCCCGGGTCGACGCCGCCAAACGTTCGCTCGGCGAGCGCGGCGAGGTCTGGTGGGAGGACGGCGCGCCAGACTTCAACCGGCACATGATCCGCAACACGCCTTACGCGGATTGGTTCGCCTCACTCCCCAAGGCTGGCTGACCAAGGCTGGCTGACGCGCCGCGACGACGCCGTGTCCCCGGCCTGGTGCGCCGCAGCATGCGCCAGCTCGGCAAGCGTCCTGGTACTGACGGGCTTGGTGACGAAGCGGTCGAAACCCATGCACGTGGCGAGCACCGGATCGAGGTCGGCCTCGCTGCCGGTCAGGGCCACCAGATAGGGCCGCTGGCTGACTTCGGTCTCCCGGATGCTGGCCGCTGTCTCGAAACCGTCCATGCCTGGCATGTTGATGTCGAGGATGACCAGGTGGGGCTGCAGCACCTTCGCCAGGAGCACGGCTTCCTGCCCGTCGTACGTGGCGTACGCGTGAAACCCCAGCAACTTGAGCAGCGATACCAGGGTGTCGGCCGCGTCCACGTTGTCGTCGACGACCAGGATGCGACAGTCGGAATTGACAGGGACGCTTGCCATGCCCGAGACAGGCAATGACCGTGCCGGACAGCGTCGGATCTTCCCTCGTCCTGACGTCCCCCGCTGACGCCGGCGCTCATCAGCGCACCGCAGCGCCTGATATCGAGGCGACCCAGCGGCCGGCGCACGGCATGCGACATGCGCTCCGGTGTCGGCGTGTACGCCATTTCCCGACAGTGCCTTGAGGGATCTGCGGGCATCCGCGCCACAGATAAAAAAACAGAATTCCCGGTACGTGGTTACGTCGCGGACAGCGACGACTCCGTCCCTGCTCTCCCTCCTGGAGCAAGGTCGACAGGCGTCGAAGGCGCCCGGCCGCGCAGACGGTACGGGCATTTTTTCTTGCGCAGCAAAAAGGGATCGCTGCCGTTTTCCTAGAACATGCGAATTCTGCTCATCGACGCTTCCTCCTCCTTCCGACGCCAGCTGCAAGACCGACTGGCCAAGGTGCCTGGCGCGGCCATCGTGGGCGAGGCCGAGCATGAGGACCAAGCCGTCATGGCCGCCGGCCTTTGCCGGCCGGATGTGGTCCTCACCGACTTGAACCTGCGCACGGGCAACGGTTTCTCGATGGTCGAGCGACTCCGGGCCGGGGGCTATCAAGGCACGGCCTATGCTGTCACCTGTGGCGACGAAAGCGTGTTCGGGCCCTTGTGCATCGCCGCGGGCATCGACGGCTACTACGACAAGATCCATGATCTGGACCGTCTGGTGCAGGCGCTGCTCGTGATCGCGGATGCGCCGACCCCGCCCACGCGGTCGACGCTCAAGATCGCCGAACTCTGAGGGCGTGCGGGCCGGCCTGGCTCCCGTTCTTCGCAGCCCACACACGACACCTGAATGCTCCGCCGAATCCTGTACGTCTCCTTGATTGCCGACGGCATGACCGACCGGGTGTTGACGCACATCGTGGCCATCGCGCAGATCAACAACCGGCGCCTCGACGTCACGGGGGCGCTTGCGATCGCGCCCGGGGTGTTCGCCCAGGTGCTGGAAGGGCCGGCCGCGGATGTCGAACGCACGCTCGCGCGCATCCAACGGGACGAACGACACGTCGGCCTGCAGATGCTGCTGGATGAACCCATCGTGCGTCGGCTGTTCGACCGGTGGAGCATGCAACTCCTCGTCGACGACCTGTCCGCCCGGTTGGCGATCGAGGCCGCACAAGGGCTGGACGTCGGCCGCGCGCTGCTGGAGCAGATGCGCCTGCAATATTCGGAGGATCCGCACCTGTCCCCTGCCGCGATGCGAGGCATGGCGCTGGCTTCCTGACCCATCGTCGCCCGCCGCGCGCGGAGCCGCTGCCGCGTGGCAGAGTCGGGGCTGTCAACAGCAAAAGATCGGCACTGGACATGAAGCTCCTCCTCACCGGACTGAACGGCACCGTGGCGCCCTGGGTGAGCCGCGAAGCGGAGACACGAGGCTGGGACGTGGTGGCTTGGGACCGCGGCGCGGTGGATCCTGCCAATGAGGCCGCCACCCTGGCCTTCCTGCGCGCCGAGGCGCCGGAGGCCATCGTCCACCTGGCCATGGGCGCCGAGTCCTGGGCAGGTCGACTCGCGGGCTTTGCGAGGCTGCACGGCGTCCCCTTGGTCTTCGTGAGTACCGCGATGGTCTTCGACGCCTCGTCAGGCGGTCCGCATCGGCCCGGCGACCCGAGGACCGCCAGGGACGACTACGGCCAGTACAAGATCCGATGCGAGGACGCCGTGCTGACGGCCTGTCCGTCGGCGACGGTGGCCCGCATCGGCTGGCAGATCTCGCCGGATGCCGTCGGCAACAACATGCTCCGGCACCTGGATGAGCAGCACGCCCGCGATGGGCGCATCCGCGCGAGTTCAGCCTGGCGGCCGGCGTGCTCGTTCATGTCCGACACCGCCGCGGCGCTCTGCGACCTCGTCCAGGAAGGCACGGGCGGTCCCGTTCATCTGGACAGCAATGCCCTGGACGCCCTGACCTTCGACCAGGTGGTCCAGCGCGTGGGGACGAAGTTCGGGCGGCATTGGGAGGTCGAGGTGACGCAGGACTACGTGCACGACCAGCGGCTGGTGAACGAGAACGGCGGCTCGATGCTGCCCCCGCTGAGCGTCCACTGGGGATGACCCGACGCGAGCAGGGAGGGGCGTCCTCCGGCTGAATGGCGTGGCGTGGCGTGGCGTGCCGCCTGCGCCGGTTCTCGGCGCGGCTCAGGGCGCCGGCGCGTCCAACCGGCCGAGCACTTCTGCGCGTCCGTCGACCCAGCGCAGCGCGACACCCTCACCCGAGGCGGGATGGATACCGCTGAGTCCGGTGATCGTCACCTGGTGCGTGACGACCACCAGCACGCCCGGCCCGCGCCAGCCAGCCAGCAGCGCGGCGGCATCGCGCAGCATGCCGTCCTCGAGCGCCGGCTGCCCGAAGAAGGAACCGAAGGCCGGTTGTGCCTTCACCGGCAAGCCGGGGAAAGCCAGCCGTGCCGTTTCCAGGGTGCGACACCACGGCGACGCCCACACCGCCGCGACGCGCAATCCGCCCAGGCGCTGACGCAACGCCTCGCCAAGACGTCGCGCCTGATCGCGCCCCGCCTCGCTGAGGTTGCGCTGCGTGCCGCAATCACCGAGCTTGACGCCGGGCGGGTCGCCGCCCCCCGGCGCCAGCGCATGGCGGTAGATCACCACGTCGCCATCGCGCAGGTCCATCGCCCAGACCGGTGAAAGCAGCAGGCAGAGCAGGAAGGCGAGACAGAGTTTCATGGCGGTCCATTGTGGACCGAAGAGCCGTAGGCGGGCTCACGCGCGGTCAATGCCATCCTCTCACCTCGCGGGCATGCACCGATCCGCTCGCCCGCTCCCACTGACATACTGGTCCGGTGCACGTGCTGGAGCAGATCATCATCCTCTTCGTGGCCGCGGTGCTTCTGGCCGCTGCCGCCCGGAGGCTGGGCGCCCCCTACCCCGTCTTCCTGGCGGTCGGCGGCGCGGTGCTCGCGTCGGTCCCTGGCGTCCCTCAGTTCAGCCTGCCGTCCGACCTGGTGCTGGCGCTTTTCGTGGCGCCCATCCTGGTCGACACGGGGTACGACGCCTCGCTGCGCGACCTGAAGGACAACTGGCTTCCGCTGGCCAGCCTGGTGATCGTCGCCGTCGGCCTGACCACCGCGGCGGTCGCCCTGGTCGTGCACGCCCTGGTGCCGACGCTGCCTTGGGCCGCCGCCATCGCACTCGGCGCCATCGTGGCCCCGCCCGACGCCGTGGCCGCCACCGCCGTCCTTCGACCCCTGCATCCGCCGCAACGCATCCTGGGCATCCTGGAGGGCGAGAGCCTGCTCAATGACGCCAGCTCGCTCCTGATCTATCGCCTGGCCGTCGGCGCCGTCGCGGCAGGCAGCTTCTCCCTGCAGGCCATCGCGCCGGCGTTCGTCCTCAGCGTCGTCGGCAGCCTGGTCGCTGGACCCGCGCTGGGCGTGCTGACGCAGCGTCTGCTCGAACGCGTCCAGCACATCCCCACCGCCATCATCATGCAGTTCGTCGGCGCCGTGGCCGTATGGCAACTGGCCGAGCACCTCGGCCTGTCGGGCGTGCTCACCACGGTGTGCTTTGCCATGACATTGGCCCGCATCGCCCCCGCCCGCATCCAGGCTCGCGTGCGCGTTCCCACCAACGCGGTCTGGGCGACGGTCATCTTCGCGCTCAACATCTTTGCGTTCATCTTCATCGGGCTGCAGTTGCGCCCCATCCTCCTCGAACTGCCCACGGCCACGCGGGACCACTACCTGATCGTCGCTGCCGCGGTGCTGCTGACCGTCATCGTTGTGCGCATCGGCTGGCACATGACGTTCAACGGCATGCTGAAGGTGTTCGGCAACCGGCATCGCATCAAGGGAGCGCGCCTGATGCTGAAGCCGACGGTGGGCAGCGGGCTCGTCATCTCGTGGGCCGGCATGCGGGGCATCGTCACGCTCGCAGCCGCGCTGGCGCTGCCGGCACGCTTCCCCGGGCGGGACCTCATCGTGCTCACCGCGTTCCTGGTGGTCCTGGGGACGCTGCTCATCCAGGGACTGACGCTCAAGCCGCTGCTCGGAATCCTTCATCTGCGCGACGGCGACCCGGTGGGCGAGGAGGAAACCGCAGCGCGGCAGCGCATGCTGGAGGCCGCCTTCGCCCAACTGCCGAAGGATTCGACACCCGCGCACGACCTCGTGCGAAAGAACCTGAAGATGCACCTGGGACGGCCGCTCCACGATGGTGGCAGCGCGTTCGCATCGTTCGGCGCCGAATACGACACCGCCTATGAAGGCGCGCTCGATGCCGCCCGGCGGACGCTGCTCACGATGCGCGACGCCGCCGAGATCGGCGACGACGCCTTCCATGCGCTGGAGAACGAGCTGGACTGGCTGGAGGCCTCCGACCCTCTGCGCGCAGCCAACGCAGACGCGATGGATTGAGTGTCCCGCTGCACCGGGTGGCACGCGCGTCGGTGCCGCGCCGTCCGACGATCGATGCCTGGGATGCAGGCGCGCAGGCGCGCACCATTGTTCCCTCCCGCACAATGAGCTGTTCCCCGGCCCGGCGTTGATGGGCAGCGCGCGCATCGTTACGCTGTCGTCAACGACGTACAGGCAGTCCAGACATATGCAGCAGTTCGACTTTGATCTCTTCGTGATCGGCGCAGGTTCCGGCGGCGCGCGCGCCGCCCGGGTCGCCGCCAGACACGGCGCACGCGTGGGCATCGCCGAGGGCGCCAACTTCGGCGGCACCTGCGTCAACCGCGGCTGCGTCCCCAAGAAGCTGATGGTCTACGCGAGCCGCTTCCCGGATGCGTTCAGGGCCGGCAAGGCCTTCGGATGGGACGCGCCCGAGGCCCGCTTCGACTGGCACGCGCTGATCAACAACAAGGACACCGAAATCGACCGCCTGGAGAGCGTCTACGAGCGCAACCTCCAGGGCGTGGGCGTGCAGACCTTTTCGGAACATGCCACGCTGGTGGACGCCCACACGGTGCGGCTGCGCGGCAGCGGTCAGGTCGTGACGGCCGGACGGATCCTCATCGCCACCGGCGCCGCGCCCGACCGCCCCAGCTTCCCCGGCGTCGAACTGGCGATCACGTCGGACGAGCTCTTCCACCTGGGCGAGCAGCCGCGGCGGCTCCTGATCGTCGGAGGCGGCTACATCGCCGTCGAGTTCGCCGGGGTCTTTGCCGGTCTGGGCAGCCAGGTGACCCAGCTCGTGCGAGGCCCGGCGCTGCTGCGCGGCTTCGACGACGAGATCGCCGGGACGCTGCGGGAGCACCTGTCCCTGCGCGGGGTCGACCTGGTCTTCAATGACCGCATCGAACTGCTGCGGCGGGAGGGCGCGGCACTGCAGGTCACCACGACCGGCGGCCGGTCCTTCGAGGTGGATACCGTCCTGCTCAGCACCGGACGCCGCCCGAACATCGATGCCCTGGGGCTCGAGGCGGCCGGGGTCGAGGTCAACGACAAGGGCGCCATCGTGGTCGGCCCTGGCGGCAGCACGCGCGTCGCCTCCATCTTCGCCGTCGGCGACGTCACCGATCGTCTGAACCTCACCCCGGTGGCCATTCGCGAGGGCCAGGCGTTTGCAGACCGCCACTATGGCGGCATCGACGCGCCGGAGATCGACTACGCGCTCGTGCCGACCGCGGTCTTCACGACGCCGGAGATCGGCGTCGTCGGCCTGACCGAGGCACAGGCGCGGGAACGCTACCCGGCGCTGCGCGTGCTGAAGACCCGTTTCCGCTCGATGGCGCAGGCCTTCGCCGGCTCGCGGGATGAGGTCTTCTTCAAGGTGCTCGTCGATGAGGCGACGGACCGGGTGGTCGGTGTCCACCTGCTCGGCGACGGGGTCGCGGAGATGATCCAGTTCATCGCGGTCGCATTGAAGGCGAACGCGACCTGGCAGGACTTCCGCAGCACGGTCGCGTTGCATCCGACCATCGCCGAAGAGCTCGTCACGCTCAAGTGAACGCGGCGGATCCGAGGATCGGCAGTTCGCCGGTTCGGCGGTCTCGAAGTGGGTGCGCCGACGGCTTCCTCTTGTCCTACACGCACTCGCACCGCTCTCCGGCAGAGGTCAGGTCCGACCCTCGGCACCATTCACGGCAACACCTCAGAGCACTGCCATGACCACCAACCCGCCGATCTCCGCCGCCGACATCCTCCTCCGCATCGTCTCCTCGCGCCCCGCCCTGCGCGTCGAGGACGTCGAGCTGCACAGCTCGGCACGCGGCCTGAGCAACGCCGCGCTGGACGCGCTGGTGGAACTGTCTGCCCTGACCGAGACGACCGACGAAGCGGCGGCCGAGGCCGGCTACCGCCAAGCCATCGCCAACGATCCCTGCCACATCGAGGCCTTCTCGCAGCTGACCGCGCTGCTCAGCCGCCAAGGCCGTCATGACGACGCGCTGGAGCTGATCGACCAGGCCGTCGGCTGGTGCAGCGACATCGCCTCGCTGTACTTCTTCGCCGGCAAGGTCCAGGAGAGCGCCGGCCGGGTTTCCCAGGCCATTGCCGCCTACGAGCAGGCGCTGGACCTGAACCCCGCGCTGGCCGAAGCGCATTACCGCCTGGGCTCGCTGTGCGAGCGGCTGGGCGAGCCGCGCGCCTCCGCCGCCCACTTCCGCGTCTATCGCCGCCTCGTGGACGAGAACCAGTCCAACCTGCGGCTGAGCTGAGCGACGTCCACCGACGTCGACCGACGTCGGCATGGCGCCGTCGCTCAGCGACGTCGCCTCGTGGAAAGCGCGAGCCAGCGGACATCCGCGGTCCACCGGCGCCTGATACCGCTGATCAGGCCGCCTTCAGCGCGTCTTCAGTACTTCGCCGGCACGAACATCGACGCCGGCACCGGATGGCGCTGGTAGTCCTCGTGGCGCTCACGGTCCGGCAGGCGGATCTCCTGCCGTTCGACCTCGTGGTACGGGAACTGGTCCAGCAGATGCTGGATGCAGTTCAGCCGCGCGCGCTTCTTGTCGTCCGCGGCCACCACCCACCACGGCGCCTCGGGGATGTGGGTGCGATCCAGCATCACTTCCTTGGCCCGGGTGTAGTCCTCCCAGCGGCGGCGCGACTCGAGATCCATCGGCGACAGCTTCCACTGCTTCAGCGGATCGTGGATGCGGCCGAGGAAGCGCAGGTGCTGCTCCTCGTCGCTGATGGAGAACCAGTACTTGATCAGCGTGATGCCCGAGCGCACCAGCATGCGCTCGAACTCGGGCACCGAGCGGAAGAACTCCTCGACGTCGTCCTCGCCGCAGAAGCCCATCACCCGCTCCACGCCGGCGCGGTTGTACCAGCTGCGGTCGAAGAGCACGATCTCGCCGGCGGCCGGCAGGTGCGGCACGTAGCGCTGGAAGTACCACTGCGTGCGTTCGCGGTCGTTGGGCGCAGGCAGCGCCACCACGCGGCACACCCGCGGATTGAGCCGCTGCGTGATGCGCTTGATCGCACCGCCCTTGCCCGCGGCGTCGCGACCCTCGAAGAGGATCACGACCTTCTGCCGCGAGTGCTGCACCCAGTCCTGCAACTTCACCAGCTCGCGCTGCAGCCGGAACAGGTGCTTGAAGTAGGCGATCCGCTCGTTGTGCGCCTCGCCGGCATCGCTCTCGTCCAGCGCGCGCAGCGCCTCGTCGACATGGCGGTCCTCGATCTCCAGTTCCAGCTCCTCGTCGTAGCCGTCCTGCAGGTCGCGGCGGATGCGTTCGACAAGATCGTCGCGGTCGGAATCTGGGCTCATGGCGGCGAAGGGCGGAATTGCGGAAGCATCGATCATCCGCCAGCGCGGTGACGACGACGTGACGAAGACGTCATCGCGGCCTCGACCCGGCGCATCGCGCGAACGATCCCGTCCTTGTCGCACGGCGTCCCCGTGACTGGCGAGAATGGCGGTCCCGGAGGTCCCCATCCATGATCCTTGAAGTCGCCCCGCTCCCCGTCCGCGCCGGCCACGAGGCCGCGTTCGAAGCCGCGTTCCTGCAGGCGCAGGCCATCATCTCGGCCATGCCGGGCTACCTGGGCCACGAACTCCAGCGTTGCCTGGAGCGGCCGGGCGAATACCTCCTGCTCGTCCGCTGGCGCTCGCTCGAAGACCACGAGGTCGGTTTCCGCCAGTCGCCGCAGTACCAGGATTGGCGGGCGCTGCTGCACCACTTCTACGATCCGTTCCCGGTGGTGTCGCATTACGCGTCGGTGGCCGGGGCGGCCGGCTGACGGCCGCTCACTGACACGCCACGCCACGCCACACCACGCTGCTTCACGTCACTGCGCCGCAGTTGCAACACCTCACCGGCGCGGCCTGGCCGAGTCCGTAAACTTCCGTTCCTGCTCAAGGCCGGCCTCCCGCCGGTTCCGACCGCGTTGCCCCTGACGTCCCCATGCCTCACCTGACCCTCATCGCCGCCCTCGACCGCGCGCGCGGCATCGGCCGCGACAACGAACTGCTGGTCCGCCTGCCCGAGGACATGGCGCATTTCAAGGCGCTCACCCTTGGCCACACCGTCCTCATGGGCCGCAAGACCTGGGACTCGATCCCCGCGAAGTTCCGGCCGCTGGTGCAGCGCCGCAACCTGGTGCTGTCGCGGCAGCCCGGGCTCGCGCTCGCCGGCGCGGAGGTTTTCGCGACGCTGGACGAGGCGCTCGCCGCCTGCGCGCCGGACGAGACCGTGTTCGTCATGGGCGGCGCCCAGATCTACGCGCTCACCCTGCCCCGCGCCGACGCGCTCGAACTCACCGAGATCGACGCCGCCTTCGACGCCGATGCGTTCTTCCCCGACGTCGACCCGCAACGCTTCGCCGAGGTGCGCAGAGAACGCCACCACAGCCCCGCCGAACGCGGCCACGACTGGCCCTACGACTTCGTCCGCTACGAGCGCCGCGGCTGACGCCGCGATCCACCGTCCGGTCCGACGCACGCGACCGACCTCAGCGCGCTGAAGCCGCGCGCTGACAGTCGCCGACCTTCATCCCTTCATCGACCTCCCACTCCGACCCCATGTCCGGCAACCATTTCCACGTCCACGGTCCGCACGACCACGAGCTCGAACACGCGGCGCAGCACGAGCCCCACGGCCTCGCGGGGCAACTGGCGGTGATCACCGCCATCCTGGCCACGCTGGGTGCGTTCTTCTCATACATGGGCGGCGCCACGCAGGCCAACGCGGGGCTGTTCAAGAACAACGCCGCGATCACCAAGACCGAAGCCGCCAACCGCTGGAACTACTTCCAGGCCAAGAGCAGCAAGCAGAACCTGGCCGAGTTCGCGCTCGACCTGACCCCCAGCGACGAGCAGAAGGCGAAGTACCGCGAGAAGATCGCCCGCTACGAGTCCGAGAAGAACGAGATCAAGGTCCAGGCCGAGAAGCTCGAGGCCGAGTCCACCGAGTGGGACCACAAGAGCGACGAGCAGTTGCACCTCCATCACCGCTGGGCGCAGGCCACGACGGCGCTGCAGGTTGCCATCGCGCTGGCCGCGATCGCGCTGCTGACCAAGCGCCGCTGGATGGAGTACGCGACCTTGGGCGCCGGCGCGATCGGTGTCGGCCTCGGGATCGCGGCCTGGCTGCACGTCTGATCTCAAGTTCCCGAGGGATCGGCCGATAGCGAAGGGGTCACCGCCACGCCACCAGAGCACCGCGGGATTGCCGCCAGGGAGGCGCTTCGCCATGACCCTCATCACCTCGACCGGCGCGGGCGTGCTCGACCGCATCGCCGCCAGCCGATCGACCTCGACCTACCGCCCCGCCGGCGTGTCCGCGCAGGCGGCAAACGCCGCCGCGAAGACGGCGGCGTCCGCCTCGTCCGCGCCCACGCGCGTCACGCTGGAGGCCGTCACCGACAGCGACCTCGTCTACGCGAAACCCAAGGCGGCCGGCTTCGGACCCCAGCGCTTCTGGGCCAACGCGCGGGATGACAGGCTCAGCGAACTCATGACCCGCAACAGCGGCAAGGACGCGGTCACGCTGTCCGACCGGTGGCGCGGGCTCGGCGGCGGATTGCTGAAACAGCTCGCGGACACCGGCACGGCCTACCAGCAGACGCTCGCCGACTATGAGCCGGGCGCCGATGCCGCCGGTGCCGTCGAGGGCACCGACGCGGCCGCGACTGCCGCGGCTGCCGCCGCGCTCCAGGAACAGTCACTCGGAGGCGTCGGCACGAACGCCGCGGAGGTCAACCTCAAGATCCAGACGCGCTCCGGCCACACGGTCGAACTCAAGATCGGCGTCAACAACGGCGACCAGGGCGGCACGCGCGGCCTGCAGATCGAAGTGAAGAGCTCCGGCGCGCTCAGCAGCGCGGAGCGTCAGGCCCTCTCCGCGCTGAGCGACGGATTGGATCAAGCGCTCGAAGGCCTTGGCGAAGGCGCGCCCACGCTCGACCTGTCCGGCCTGACGGGCTTCGACCGCGGCGGCGTGCTGACCGGTCTCGACCTGAAGGTCGAGAATCCGAACGCCCCCGCCGAGGTGCCCGGCAGGATGCAGGCGTTCTCGCTGCACCTGGGCACGGACACGAAGTCGGTGAACATGCGCACGACCAGCGGCGAGATGACCCTGGAAGTCGACGCCACGCCGCCCAAGGGCGCTGCGAACAACGGCCAGCGCTGGTCCGCGATCGATCAGTGGCTCAAGCAGATCGACACCGCCTCCGACCGCAGCCATGCCGACGCCGCGATGACGAAGGCATTCAAGGACGCGTTCCAGCAGCTCCAGGCGCCGCCGGTGGATGAGGATCCTTCAAACGCGGTCGGCGCAGCCAGGGCCGTCGCGAAGGACGATGGCAAGCCGATCGCGATCAATCCCGGTGCCGGCCCCAACGCGGTCGCCGCGGCCAACGCCGCCCTGCGCGCGAAGTCCGGCGATCGGGACGAGGTCGCGCCGGTCACGCCGACGATGAGCGACGGCTTGCGCTCGCAGGTGCAGTCGCTGCAGAGCGGCCTCGCGGACTTCAAGGCGGGATTCAGTGCCGACTCGCAACGCACGAGCCGCATCGGCAGCATCAAGGAGTCCGGCCACGCCGATTACAGGATCAGCCAGACGACGACCGACCGGCCCAACACCACGACGGGCGGGCGCTCGGTCACGCAGTCGCAGACCGAGACGCTGGACGCCAGCTTCCAGAAATCGCGCACCTTCACGCTGGACCGCGACGCCGGCAACTACGACGCCTACACGGTCCAGGACAGCAAGACCGTCACGACGCTGATCGACACGGTGAAGGACTCGCTCGCGCGCGCGATGCGCAAGACCGACGAGCAACGGCAGAAGACCTTCACCCAGATCGAGAACTTCAAGGCGACGGCGCACAACGAGTGGCCGTCGCAGCGGAGCTTCACCGAGCGGCTGCGCTGAAGCGCAGAAGCGCTGCCGCCGGAAACAAGAAAGCCCCGCGGCTCGCGCCGCGGGGCTTTCTTGCAGGGGACGGTCGATCAGGCCGACTTGCGACGACGCGACACCGCGACACCGACCAGCGCCAGACCGGCCAGGGCCAGGGTGGCGGGTTCCGGCACTTGCGCGGCGGAAGCCTGGAAGAAGATCTTCTGGTAGTCGGCGCTGTCGTTCAGGCCGGCGATGTTGTTGATGCGATAGCCGCCGTAGATGTCGAAGGTGTGCAAGCACATGCTCGACGGGCTGTTGCTGGTGTCGCACTGGCCCAGCGAGACGGTATCGCCCAGGGCGGTGAAGCCCCACGACCAGTTGGGCGCGAAGTACCAGTTCGCGCCGTTGGCGACGTGCGTGTTGCTGGAGTTCGCGCCGGTGTTGAAGATGGCGTCGCTGCGCAGCGCGGCGGCCAGCGACAGCAGCGTGTCGGAACCGGTCGCGCGGCCGGCCATCATCAGGTAGTCGCCGGTGCAGGCGCTCAGCACGTTCTGAGCTGCGCTGCCGATGGGCTGGGCCATCGTGCCGACGTAGCACTGGGTCCAGCCGCCGTTCAGGACGTTGTTGATGTCCACATTGGTCTGGGCGCCCACCGGCAGGTAGGTCGGGGCCGCTTGGGCGGCGCCAGCCAGGGCCAGGGTGGCGAACAGGGCGGCAATCTTGCTTTTCATGATGTCGGCGACGGGGAGGTCGGCTGATTGTTGATGGATCGGAAATAGCAACCGCCGTGCCACTTCCGTAACCCAATGATTCATATGAGAGTTTTTCGGATACCCCTAATACTAGGGACATGAACGTAAACAAAATCGACACATCGGGCACGGCAATTGCAGTGACGTAGTTCACGTTCCAGCGCGAGGTCCATGGATTGACCGGTCGCGGCCGTCTGTGCGTAAATGCGAATCGTTTTTATTTGGAAACGACACGCAGGTCGCCCTTTCGAGCCGCTCCATGCAAGACACGCACACCCTCCACCTCGCCGACGTGGGCCACCTCTACCGTGGCCATCACCAGTGGTTGGTCGGCTGGCTGCGTCGGCGCCTCGGGTGTCCCCATCACGCGGCAGACCTCGCGCACGACACCTTCGCACGTGTACTGGTGCGCCGGGACGCCCTCACCTGGCACGCCGACCTGGGCGGCGGCAAGGCGCTGCTCAGCACCATCGCCCACGGCCTGATGGTCGACCATCTCCGCCGCGCGGCGCTGGAGCGCGCGCTGCTCGAAGCCCTCTCGCTGATCTCGCAGGACCAGACGCCGTCGATCGAGGATCAGCAGGTGATGCTGGAGACCCTGGTCGAAGTCGACGCGGTGCTGCGCGGACTGCCCGCCAAGGTCCAGCAGGCCTTCCTGCTGTCCCAGATCGACGGGCTGCCCTACGGCCAGATCGCCAAGGAACTCGGCGTGTCGCTCAGCTCCGTCCAGCAGTACATGACGAGAGCGTTCAGCGCCTGCTATCAGGCGCGGCAAGGCATGTCGCTGCAATGACGGGTTTCAGCCCGGCGCCGGGCGACCTGCACCCGGCGGTGGTCGAGGCAGCCGTGGCGTGGATGGTCAAGCTCCAGTCGGGACGCGCAACACCTCAGGACCACGAGGCCTGCGAGCACTGGCAGCACGAGCGGCCGGAGCATGCGCAGGCGTGGGCCACGCTGAGCGGCTTCAGCCAGCGGCTGAAGACCCTGCCGCCTTCGCTGGCGAGAAGCGCGCTGACGGCGGCCTCGCGTGAACTCGAGCGCGAACGCGCGCCGCGACGAAGCGCCCTGCTCAAGGGCGTGGCGCTGCTGGTCGGGACCGCCGGCATCGGACTGGCGAGCACGCCCAACGGCGGTTGGAAAAGCCTCGCCGCTTCGCATCGCACTGGCGTGGGCGAGCGCCGACGTGTGGCGCTCGCCGACGGCAGCGTGCTGCATCTCAACACCGCCACGGCGCTGGATGTCCGCGTCGATGCGCGCGAGCGCTGCATCGACCTCTTCGCCGGCGAGGTGCTGGTCGAGTGCGCGCGAGACACCGGCAACTGCAGCACAACCTCCCGGCCTTTCGTCCTGCGCACGGCGCAAGGTCGCATCCAGGCAGACGAGGGCCGTTTCATCGTCCGGCAACTCGCCGCACGCACCTTCGTGCAGGCGCTGGAAGGATGGATCGACGTCAGTCCGGGCAATGGGCAGTTGGCCAGCCGGCGACTCACGCCGGGTCGTCAATGGGCGTTCGACGCCCACGGCGCAGGTGCCGTCGAAGCGGCCAACGGCGACGCGGGCGCCTGGGTCGACGGTGTGATCGTCGCGCGCGACATGCCGCTCGCGGCGTTGGCCGCAGAGCTTTCGCGGTACCGCCGCGGCTGGCTGCGTTGCGACGCGGCCGTGGCCGGGCTGCGCATCTCCGGCGTGTTTCCCGTCGACGACCTCCACCGCGTGGTCGCGGCGATCCAGCGCACGCTGCCGGTCCGGGCTCGCACGCGGACGTCCTGGTGGGTGACCCTGGAGGCGCGCTGAAACTTTTCTGAAGAATTTTTGCGAAGGGACTGCAGTTTCCGGCGACTCGTTCGGTTCACAGGACAACCCCCCTCTTCTGACGAAAGGTTTCCATGACCGCCCGACGCTCTTGCGCCGCTTCCGCCGCTTCCGCCGCTCCTGCTTCTTCCAAGACCCTGTTCAAGCGCTCTCCCCTGTCTGCCGCCAGCCTGGCTGCGTGCTTCGCCTTGCCGCTCGTCCCGGCGGCCGTCCTCGCGCAACAGGGCGCCGGCAGTGCCGTCGCGCCATCCGCATCGGCGGCGCGCCACTTCAACATCCCGCCCGGCCCGCTCGATCTGGCACTCAACCGGCTGGCGCGCAGCGCCGGCCTCCTCTTGTCGTTCGACCCCAAGCTGGTCGAGGGCCGCCAGAGCGCCGGCCTGAACGGCACTTACACGGTGGATGCCGGCTTGCGCAGCCTGCTCAGCGACACCTCGCTGAAGGCGGTGGCCCAGCCCGACGGCAGTGTCGTCGTCGAGCGCGCGACGTCCGATGAGGCGGCCACGATGCCGTCGGGCATCCTGCCGGCGGTGCGTATCAAGGCACGCAACGGCCTGCCGGCGACCGAGACGACCGACCGCTACGACGCCCCCGCGTCCAGCACGGCGACCCGCCTCGCGCTGTCGCCGCGCGAGACGCCGCAGTCCGTCACCGTCGTCACCCGCGCCCGCATGGACGACTTCGGCCTGCTGAATGCCAACGACGTGCTCGCCAGCACCACCGGCGTCTCGGTCGACGTGGTGGAGACCGACCGGACCTACTTCAACGCCCGCGGTTTCGACATCTCCAACTTCCAGATCGACGGCGTCGGCATGCCGTTCACCAACGGCGACCAGCTCGGCGACATCGACACCGCGCTCTACGACCGCGTCGAGGTGCTGCGCGGCGCCAACGGCCTGCTCTCTTCCACCGGCAATCCCGCGGCCACGGTGAACTACGTGCGCAAGCGGCCCACGGCGGACTTCCAGGCCTCGTCCGGCCTCACGCTCGGCTCGTGGGACAAGAAGCGCGCCGAGGGCGACGTCTCCGGCCCGCTCAACGAGGCCGGCACGCTGCGCGGTCGCGCCGTCGTCATGGCCCAGCGCAACGCGTCCTTCATGGACAACTACGCGCTCACCAAGAACCTGGCCGCGGGGTTGCTGGAGGCGTCGATCGCGCCGCGCACGACGCTGACGCTGGGCATCTCGCGACAGGCCAACCGCCCCGAAGGCACGGCCTGGGGCGGCCTGCCGCTGAACGACGCCGACGGCTCGCCCACCGACTACCCGCGCTCGACGGCCGCGGCGCCGCGCTGGTCCCACTGGGACAACACCGACACGACGGGCTTCGTCGAGCTCGCGCACGCGCTGGGCAAGGGCTGGAACGCCAAGGCGATGGCGAGCTACCGGAAGCTGAGTGCCGACGGCAAGCTCTTCAGCATCTCGGGCGCCCTGCCCGATCGCACGACGGGCGCCGGCACGGAGAGCTGGACCTCGACGCAGTTGACGGACGAAACCCAGCGACTCGTCGATGTCAGCGCTGCCGGCCCCTTCGAGCTGGCGGGCCGCCGCCACGACGCGGTCGTCGGGATCAACACGGCGCGGGTCCACAACGAGGCGTCCTACCAGCGCGGCGCCGGCAACGGCACGCCGATCAATGCGCCCGACGGCTGGGGCAGTTATCCCGAACCGGCCTGGGACGGCGGGACGGGCTCGGCCGACTTCGTCAACCGGCGCGAGTCGATCTATGCCATGACGCGCCTGAACCTGGCCGATCCGTGGAAGCTGCTGCTCGGCCTCAACCACACCCGCATGCGCAGCGAGGGCCTCGGCTTCCGCGCCGTGCCGCGCGTCTACAAGGAAGCCGAGACCGTGCCCTACGTCGGCACCGTCATCGACATCGACGCGCACCACTCGCTCTACGCGAGCTACACGAAGATCGTGAATCCGCAGACGCAGGTCGACGCGCGCCAGTCGCTGCTCGGACCGATCACCGGCAGCAACGTCGAAGCCGGCGCCAAAGGCGAGTGGCTCAACGGCGAGTTGAACGGCTCGGTCGCCGTGTTCCGCACCAGGCAGGACAACCTGGCCGAGTACGCCGGGTTCGATACCGACGGCGGCTTCTCGTACTACCGCCGCATCGATGCGACGTCCACCGGATTCGAGCTCGAGATGGTGGGCCGGCCGAGTCCCGATTGGGACCTGACGGCCGGCTACACCCAGCTGCGCCTGGAGGACGCCGCAGGCGCCGACGCCCGCACCTTCATCCCGCGACGCACGGCCCGCCTGTCGGCGCGTTACCGTGTGCCCGCGCTGCCTCAGCTCAAGCTCGGCGCGACGCTGCGCTGGCAGAGTGCCATCCACCGCGTGAACGGCACGCAGACCGCGCCGGACGGCGCCGAGATCATGGCCCGACAGCCCGGATATGCGGTGCTGGGCCTGATGGCGCGCTACGACCTCAGCGATCGCCTGAGTGCGCATCTGCTGATCAACAACGTGACCGACCGCAAATACCTGGCCAGCCTCTACTGGGACCAGAGCCTCCTCGGCGCCGGACGCAACGGCCAGCTCACCTTGACCTGGAAACTCTGACATGACGGCGCCCATGCCGCCGTCCCCGCACCCCGTCGTCGCCGACTTCATCGCCCACCGCCCGCTGCTCAAGCGCGCGGCCTGGCGCTGGATGGGCGATCGCGACCTCGCCGACGACGTGATGCAGGAGGCCTACATGAAGCTGATGCAGAGCACCCCGCCGATGGCCTTGCAACAGCCGGTGGCCTATTGCATGCGGGTCGTGAAGCACCTCTGCATCGACCACCTGCGCCGCCGCCGGACCGAGCAGCAACTGCTCGGCGAGGAGGACGAGGGTCTGGACCTCGAAGCCGGCACCGGCACGCCCGAGCACCAGGCCATCGGCCGCCAGCTCCTCCAGTGCGTCGATCGATGCCTGCGCGGGCTGCCCGCGCGCACGCGCCAGGCCTTCGTGCTGCACCGCGTGCACGGCCACACGCAGCAGGAAGTGGCGCAGCGGCTGGGCGTGTCCACTGCGCTCGTGAACGCCATGGTGCAGGACGCCGTGCAGGCGCTGGCCCGTTGCCCGGACCTCGGCCGTCCGCGCTGAGGCGGCTCTGCTCACACACTCGAACCAGCTGCTTGGAGTAGCCCCTCGGATCGCAGGTCCTCTTCCTGAAAATTCCGACGCGGGATCCGTCACAGGGAGGTAGCGCGCGGTCGACGGCCGCGCTCCCCACACCCAGCGACTGGAAGGCGGCCACGATGCCTGGCAACGATCCCCGATCCAACGACGCCGAGGTGCTTGATGTCATCGGCATCGGCCTCGGCCCCTTCAATCTCAGCCTCGCGTGCCTCATGGCGCCGCTGGCGGATGCGGCGGTGCCCTGCCGCGCGCTCTTCCTCGAGCGCCACCGCGAATTCAACTGGCACCCCGGCATGCTGATCGACGAGACCACGCTGCAGAACCCCTGCCTCGCCGACCTCGTCAGCCTGGCCGACCCGACCAGCGACTACAGCTACCTCAACTACTGCAAGCACAGCGGCGAGATCTACTCGCACTACATCAACGGGCCGCACTACATCACCCGCGAGGCCTTCAACCGCTATTGCCAGTGGGCCTCGCAACGCCTGCCCAACGTGCGCTTCGGGCACGAGGTGGTCGCCGTCGCCCATGACGCCCATCCCACGAACGGCGCGCCCTATCGCGTCCATGCGCGCCGCGCGGACGGCGTGCTCGTCGAGTTCTTCGCGCGCAAGCTGGTGCTGGGCGTCGGCGCCCAACCCAGCCTGCCGGCGTGCTGCGAAGGCGCCCCGCAGCCCTACCTGCACACGGCCCACTACCTGCAGCACAAGGCGCAACTGCTGGACAAGCGCTCGGTGACCATCGTGGGCAGCGGCCAGAGCGCCGCCGAGGTCTGTCACGACCTGCTCAAGGAAGCCGCGCATCGCGGCACCACGGTCAACTGGATCACGCGCTCGCCCTACTTCTTCCAGATGGAGACGACCCGGCTCACGCTGGAGATGTTCTCCCCGGACTACACCGACTACTTCTACGGCCTGCCCGACGAGCGCAAGGCCGTCGTGCTGGCGCGGCAGGACAGCCTCTACAAGGGCATCAACGCGCGGCTGATGGACGACATCTACCACCAGCTCGAGCGCGCGCGGCAGCGCGGCACCCACCAGGCGCATCTGGTCACCCAGTCGGAACTGCGCCGCTGCCGCGTCGACGAGGCCAGCGGACAGCACGTGCTGGAGTTCCACCGCACCGACACGGGCGAGGTCTTCGAGCACCAGACGGACGGTCTGATCTTCGCCACCGGCTACCGGCAGCGCGTGCCGCGCTTCCTCGGCGGCATCGAGCATCGGCTGCGCTTCGACCGCCAGGGCCGCTACCAGCCGACGCGCAACTACGCGGTCGACACCGCGGGCAGCGAGGTCTACGTGCAGAACGGCGGCCTGCACAGCCACGGGCTGAGCAACCCCGAGCTGGGCCTGGCCTGCCATCGCAACTCCTGCCTGATCCGCGAGCTCACTGGACGCGAGCACTACCCCATCGAGACCGGCTTCGCGCTGCAGAGCTTCGGCGTGCCGCGCTCGCCGCTGTTCCGGGCGATGCCGTCTGCGT
>CAMPJJ010000051.1 GCA_946886855.1 uncultured Roseateles sp.
GTGGGGGGGTTATTAGGGGGGTTCTTGGTGCTGGGCCTACCCCCCTTCTTGCCATGCTCTGCACCCCGGTTTCCGAACTCGGCGCCCTTAGCTCCGTTGGCCTTGCCGATCTCAGCCTTGATGTTGCGCACGCGCTCGTCGTCGACCATGCGCTTCGAGTAGATGACGCCGCCGTCGGTGCGCCGCGCGACGCCGTTGGCCAACAGTTCCTCGAGCAGCTTCTTCACCTGGGCGACGGATCCGCCGATCTGGTTCACGATCTGCTCGGGGCGCATCGGCAGGCCGCTGGCCAGCACCAGATGGCCGTAGGGCTTGCACTGGTGCATCACGCACATTAGATCGATCCACAGCCCGCGCGCGGCGAGCGAGCAGGACCGCAGCTCGGCGTCGGTGCGCCATGACTCCGGGTAGAACTGGAACGCGGGCCGCTTCTTCGCATCGGCGGCCGGCGTGCTGTTGTTGGTGTCGGTCAAAGGACTGCCTCAGGCCTCGATGGCTTCGGGGGTTTCGTTCAGCTCTTCCGCAGTTGCGCCGTCCAGCAGCTGCACGCACGCCTCGATCGAAAGGTCGTTGACGCGCCGCACGAGCGCGATGCCCTTGCGGATCTCGCAGGGCCGGACTTCCTTGCGGTGCGCCAGGCCGCGCAGGCGGCGCGCGACCAGGTCCCAGGCGCGTGTCTTCATCGAGCCCCACTGCTGGAACTCGGGCGGCAGACGATTGTCCACGCGAAGGGCGTCAGCCCTCAGGGCGTCGTGGCGGGCCACGGTGACGGCGCGGCGCTCAGCGGCGCGGGTCTCACGTTCTTCGGTGCTCATGACCATGAAGGACTCCAGAGAGGTGTGGATCAGGGCGCGGCACCGGGCCGCAACACGAGGCGCAGCACCTCGGGGACATGCGGCATCGGCGGAACGCCACGGCGCGTGACGCGCTGATGACTCGCGAAGCAGGCCTTGCACAATCCGGTCAGTCCGTCGGATCGCGCCTGGTTTTGATAGAAGAACTCGCCGTCCGCGGGCCACCACTCGTTGCAGCAGCTGCAAAGCTTTTCAACGCCGAGTTCCGTCTGGCGGCGAATCGCGGCGGCGCTCATCACGCGCCGCCCTCGATGTCGTCGTGGATGAAACTCACCGCCTTCTTGTCCGGCAGGTTCGTCCGCAGGCGCCCGTCGCGATTCACCTCGAAGCCAGGCGTGCTGTGCGGGCGCCATGTGTCAGGCTTGGTCTCCGGCGGCTTGGCCGGCTTGCGCTCCGGCACAACGAACGGGTCGGCCGGCTCATGAGGTGATCGCAGGCTCATGACGATCTCCCGATCAGTTGGCCGAGTAGCCGAGGCGGCGAAGCTCCTGCAGGCGCTCCTGCAGCTCGGCGACCTCACGGGCGCGGCTGTCGCGCTGCACCAGCTCGCAGCCCATCTGATGGGCCATCCACTGCAGCGGCGCGAGCGAGCGCGTCACCACCATGAAGCGGACCATGCGCTTCGCCCATTGCTGGAACATCCCGCCCATAACGCGGCTGAAGTAGCCCTTGTCCAGCGGGATCCGCTCCGCGATCTGCTGGTTGTCGAAGCCGCTGTGTGCGGCCGCGGCCTGGAGACACCCGTTGAAGCTAGCGGTGCGCACGACCGAAGGCGCCAGCACCTGCATGTCGGGCAGCGGGGTCAGCTCTTGCGGCTCCGGTTGCCAGTGATTGCCAGTGGTTGCTTTCAGTTGCCGGTCGACCGGCTGGAGACTTGTGTTCATCGAGGACTCCCATCCATTGAGGTTGCGAAACCGAGGGCTCAACGCACTCGCAGGTGAGCCCCGAACCAGCACACCCCCCGATGGATGGGAGGGATCGCCCGAAGGGCGGACCGGCCAGGGCCACCTGCGAAAGCGCAGGCAGAAAGGAAAGACATGGACGACGTGACGTGGGCGCGAGCAGCGCTGGGCATGCTGTGGAAGCGCATGGAGCGAGAGATCGCCTTCGACGACGAGCGGTGGATCCGCGTGCGCTGGATGCTGGTCAACGGCGACGGGCTGCTGTGATGCGCGCCACCGGGCGGGCGCCCTCCCCGGGTTACCCTGGCAGTCCCCACGACTACCAACCCAGGGAGGGTTCCCATGACCGAACTGCAGAAGCTGCCGCTCACGATGGAGCAGGCGGAAGCAGCCATCGATGGATTGACCGGGCGCATCGTCGCCATGTCAGCCATCCAGCAGGCGTTGATCGCGCACATCATTCAGATCGCCCCAACAGGTATCGACCTGCTGCGCACGCGTGTTGCGCTTCAGACGGCGGATGCCCAAGAGTTGATCCACAACGAGAGCGAAGGCTGCCGCCAGCTATTTCTTCACGAAGTCGCTTCAGCGAATCAACTGATCGACAAGCTGCAAGCTGTGCAAGACCAGCAGTAGCCCATTCCGGCAGCGGGCTGAGGAGAGGGAATCGCTCACCAGCCTCACGCAGCTCGCGCAGCGCCGGCAGACGAATCGAACGCTCGATCTCGCGATGCAGCTCCATGAAGATCCGGCGACGCCGATCCCGCATGCGCTGCTGGTATGCCGGCTTCACCTTCACGCGGCGCTCAGCCATGGCTCGCCTCCTTCGCCGCCGCGGCGCGCTTCTCGAAGCTGTCGCGGTAAAGCACCATGCCGAGACGGGCGTAGAGCGGGATCGCGGCCATGAAGAAGTGGCCGAACCAGACCATCACGATGGTGGCGCCAATGTCCAGGCCCACGCTGATCAGATGCAGGGGCCGCGGTGCGCGCGCCGGCGGATCCTTCGGGCCGGTCTTCGACAGCGACGCCAGCAGCAGCACGGTGCCCACGAACGCGTGCAGCGCCATGTTGGCGATCCACAGGTTGCGAGCCCCCTCCGCGCCGTGGACCTTCCACGCGTAGAGAGCGGCCAGGAATGCGACGTCGACGACGAGAGCGAAGAGGAACTTCATGGCTCAGCCCTCCGCCTGCTCTTCCGTCGACCGCGCGCGCACGTCCAGGCCCAGCTGCTTCAGACGATCAGCGGGAAGCTCGCGGCGAGCGATGGCGGCGAGGACGCGGTCGGAGATGCGCGGCGGCAGCGGGTCAGGCGCCTTGTTGAAGGCCTGGTAGCTGACGCCCAGCGACTTCGCGGCCGCTGTGACAGTGCCGCCGAGGGCTGCGATTGCAGTGGCTTTGTCCATGGCTCATTGAACCACAGTTGCATGCTTTCATGCAACCATCGTTCAACGGCGCGCGGTGAGCATGCGTGCAACCATGGTTGACTATGCTGAACGGCTCAAAGCCGCAATGAATGCCGCCGGCGTTGACACGCGCGCCCTCTCCAATCACCTCGGCCTGAGCTATCAGGGTGTGCGGAAGGTGGTGCTGGGTGAGAACCGTCACTTCGACCTTCCCAACCACCTGGCGGCCGCGCGCTTCCTCCGCGTCAGGGGAGACTGGCTAGCCCTGGGCGAAGGGCCGATGCGCGACGAGCAGTCCACCACTGTCGACTGGCGGACCCTCGCGTTCAACATCGCGGCAGCGCACCCCCACGAGTCGGTACGCGCCCAGCTGCTTGATTTCTGTGACAAGGTCGATGGTCAGGCCGCCGTACTCGGACGAATTGCGGACCGGCGTGCGGTATCGCACACACCCTAAGGGGGGATGGTCAGGTGGTGTTCAGCTGTTGATCGCACATTAGAACCATATCAGTTTTAACGGTTCTATCAGTATGAAAGACGAGCCAGGCGACCAGGGTCCGCCGAGCCAGTCACCCCTGAACATCGACCAGGTCCGCAACCTCATCGTTGTCGAGCGCCGCGTCGAACCCGACATCCCCGAGGGGAAGGGCCGGCCATGCCCGCAGTGCCGACGCACAGCCTGGCGCGAGAGCCGCTTCTGCTGGAACTGCAAGTTCGACTTCGATCGAGCCGAGCTGCCGCGCTGCCATCCGCGCAAGCTGCTGATCGTTGCCGTTTCTGTCATCTTCGCCGGCTTGGTCGCCGTGGTGATCGCGCACCACAACGGGAAATCGGGCGCAAACCCGACACCGCACTCCTCAGGATCTACCCCTACACCCTCGTTTGCCCGCGCTGGCACGCTGGAGCCCTCACTTGGGAGAGAACATGAGCGGAGAACGGAAGGTAGACCTCTCGAAGGTCTGGGCGGGCGCCCCGAGCGCTGACATCGCGGAGACGAGGAGGGTCCAGGCCCGCCACACCGCGGTACCGCTGGTTTCCATCAGCCACGTGCAGGGGAACGTGATCACCATCAACAGCGCCTCGGGCCTGGACCTGGCCGGGCTGCTGGCCGGCACCGGACGGCCGGAGGGTGCCGCACCATGAAACGCCTTTCGGCGCTCCTGCTGGCCCTACCTTTCGCCGTCGGAGCCCAGGAGCCCCCGTCCACCGACTTCAAGGGATTCCATGTCGGGACGCGGATCGACGAGGCGAAAGTCGTCAACGACTTCAAGGCGAAGTGCTCGAAGACATTCTGCAGCGGCGACACGACGATCGCTGGCGCCAAGGCGAAGGTCTACTTCGCCGTGGGTCTGGACGGGTTGATAGACCGAATCAACGTGACGTTCTCACCATCATCCTTCCCTGAGGTCGCGGCGGCGCTGCGCGCGAAGTTCGGCCCACCCGCTGACGGCAACACGACCAAGGTTCAGAACAGCTACGGGGCAACAGCATCTCAAACGGTGCTGCTGTGGAACCGGCCAGATGGCGCATCGATCGTCGCGCGCGAGCGGGCTGACCGAATCAGCGAGGCGGACGTCACCTACGTGTCCGCGCGCGAGCTTCAGGTCATCGAGTTCAACAGGAAGAACAACATAGGCGACCTGTAGGACTGCCAATCTGCCGCAGCGATCCCGCCACGTGCGGGATTTTTTTCGTCTTTTGTTTAACTGTAGTTGCATGACTGTATGCAACTGTGGTTCAATCAATCCCAGTCCACCACACGAACCGAATTGGGAGATCGAGATGCAGACCTGGAGCGAGCCCTACCACGGCGTCACCCACCTGAGCGCCGCCGGGAAGAAGTCCTACGCGACCGTCGAGGCCTTCGCCTCCTTCGCCCGCGCCACCTTCAACGCCTTCCCGATTCGGGGCTCCAGCGTCGTGAAGCAGTTCCCCACCCTCGCCGAGGCCAAGGCCGCTTGCGAGGCCTGGATCGAAACCACCCCTGTCTGATCCCAGCCGCCAGCCTGCACGGCTGGCGAGTGCGACCAGCACCTCCCCCCACCCCAGGAGATTCCCCACATGTCCACCTCTCCCCTTCCGCGCACCACTGCCAAGCGCGCCGCGCCGCCAGCACCGAGTCGCAAGCCGGATCTCAAGTCGCAGCTGATCGCCGCCCTCGAGCGCGCCGAGGATCTGATGAAGGCCAATGCCTACATGGATGCGACGCAGGCCATCCACTTCGTGGCTGGGTGGCTTGAGCGCGACTTCCAAACTGTGAGCCAGGCACTGGTGCGCGTGATGGAGCAAGCCCTCGCAAACGAGAAGGCGCGTCGGCCATGAGTGCCGCCGAGATCCTCACCAACCCGGTCGACGCCCGCGTCGCGTCCTTCGTGCCGGCAGCCCAGACCCGCGTGCTGGCCGATGCCTGGTCCTTCTCTCGCTGGTTCGCGCTGCAGTGCGCCGCCGCGACCGATGAGCGATTTCTGGTGTTGAAGAGCCGCAGCCATGGCGCGCTGGGCCTGCTGGCCGAGCTGCCGACCCACGGCCTTGCCGCCCTGATCCTGGACATGCGCCAGCCGGACCACCTGCTGCGCGATGCGCGCGATGCGCTGGTGCTGCGGTACCTCGCCGATGCCGACGTGAAGGTCCGCGTCATGGCCATGGCCCGCGAGATGGCGCTGGACGCCGAGCGCGACCAGGCCGAGGCCGCGGCCGGGCACGACTCGATGTTCCAGCGCCTTCGCGCAGCCATTCGGCCTCCCGCCGACTTTCGCGGCGCCGCGCGCTGACCAACCCCACCCGCAACTTCGGGAGACCCCGATGAGCACCGTTCGCCAAGCCCTCCTGCCCCTGCCGATCCCCTCCTCCGCGCGCCGCTGCTGCGTTGCCGAGGACTGCTCCGGCATGTGCGACCCGACGCCCGCCCCGCGCCGCGGCAACCTGCTCCAGCGCATGGTCCTCGCCGCCCGCTGCGCCGCCCTGCGCTTCGACATCCGCAGCCATGAGCAGTACCTGGCCGAGTGCGAGCGCGACGGGATCGTCGTCAGCGACACGATCGTGGACTGGACCTACGCCCTGCAGGACAAGCGGGCCCAGCTGCGCGAGCTGGAGCGGGCGTGAGGGAAGTCGTCTTCGCCACCACCGGCGTGCTCGGCCTGTGCTCCGCCGTCGCCCTCGCCTTCCTCCCTCCCATTCAGTACGAACGCGCCGCCTGCCAGCGCATCGGCGGCCGCATCGTCATCACCCAACCCGCGCCCGGCGCCTCGGCCTCCAGCCGCTGCGTCCTGCCGGCCACCCCAAAGGACTGATCCGTGTTCAAGAACCTGATCCTCTACCGCCTTGCCGCCGACTGGTCCATCCCGACCGATGAGCTGCAGGCCGCGCTCGAGCGCGAAGCCTTCGTCCCCTGCGGTCCGACCGAAGCCCTGTCCGTCGGCTGGGTGCCGCCCCGCGGCGAGCCGGGCGCGCTGCCGGCCGAGGAGATCGCCGGCCAGCAGCTGATGCTGCTGCGCACGGAGAAGCGCGTGCTGCCCGGCGCGGTGGTGCGCGAGCGCGTTGACCTGCTCGCCGAGAAGATCGAGCTGGAGACAGGCCGCCGGCCCGGCAAGAAGCAGCGCGTCGACCTGAAGGAACAGGCGACGCTGGAGCTGCTGCCGCAGGCCTTCCGTCTGACGGCGCACACCCGCGTGTGGATCTCGCCCGCCCTGGGCCTGCTGATGGTCGACGCGCCATCGATCTCCAAGGCCGACACCGCGATCACCCTGCTGGTGAAGGCCCTGCCGACGCTCAACCTGCACCTGCTGCAGAGCGCCGAATCGCCGGCCGCCTGCATGGCCGCCTGGCTGATGGACGGCGTGCCGCCCGCGGACTTCGTCATCGACCGCGACTGCGAGGTGAAGGCCCCCGACGAGATGAAGGCCTCGGTGCGCTACGCGCGCCACAACCTGGACACCGACGAGGTGAAGGGGCACCTGACCGCCGGGAAGATGCCGACCCGGCTCGCCCTTACCTGGAAGGAGCGCATCTCCTTCGAGCTGACGGACAAGATGACGATCAAGGGGATCAGGTTCCTCGACATCGTCTTCGACGGCCGCGACAAGCCCGCCAAGGATGAGGCCTTCGACGTGGACGCGGCGCTGGCCACCGGCGAGCTGTCGCGGCTGATCCCGGCGCTGATCGATGCGCTGTGCGGCGAGCTGGACTTCATCGGCCAGTCCAAGGCCATCGCCGACGCGCACGCCCCGGCCGCCGCGTGATGCTGAACCGCTCCAAGCCCATGCGCCGCACGCCGTTCCGCGCGAAGGGGTTCAAGCCGGCAGTGCCGCGCGAGGAGCGCGTGCGCGCGCCGCTGACACCTCCGGCGGCATGGCGCGTCGCGCAGCGGGTCCAGGCCCAGCCGGTGGTCATCGAGAAGCGCGCCTACGTGCGCGACGACGCGCTGCGGGCCGCCTACCGCGCCATCCCCTGCCAGAACTGCATGCGCAACGACGGCACCGTCTGCTGCGCCCATGCGAACTGGGCCGCCCACGGCAAGGGGAAGTCCATCAAGGCGTGCGACGCCCGCGGCGCGGCCCTCTGCTTCGAATGCCACTCGGGCCTGGACCAGGGGCGCGAGCTCTCCCGCGATGAGCGGCGCCAGGTCTGGGAAGGCGCCCACCGGCGCAGCGTCGAGCTGCTCGTCTCCGAGGGCCTCTGGCCCGCCCACATCCCGGCGCCGACGTTCGATGCCCAGCACAGGAAGAACTACCCATGAGGCGATTGATTCACCGCGCCCGATGGGGCGTCCTCTTCAACTGGCGCGCGGCCTGGATCGGCGCGCACCGCAGCGAACACAACCGCCGGACCTGCGTGAACGTCCTCCCATGCGTGACGGTCTGGTTCATCGAGAACGGAGGGACGCGACCATGAGCCGCGCCACCTCCACCCTATCAGGGGTTCTTCTTGATCTCGGCCTCGACCGCCGCGCGGTTGTTGCCGACCTTCTTGATGGCGGCCCGCACGCGCGCCTGCGTCACGCCGAGCTTCTTCGCGAGGTACTCGACCTCGTAGTCCTCGCCGCCCGCCACCTTCGCCCGATCGGCCGCGCCGCGGTTGCTCTTGTCGTCTGCCATTCACCTCTCCTGATGTTCCGTCCGAAGTTGGACGGTCAGAAGGTAGCAGCGCGAGCGCCGGTGCGCACTCCGGACATGTCAAGAGTTGACCGCGCCGGCCTGGAACACCTACGCGCCGCCGCGCGCGTCCTCACCCTCATCACCATCGCCGCCTTCGTCCTGGCCGGCATCACCTCTGGAGCCACACCTTGATCACCCCGATCGCCATCCTCGCCGTCGGCCTGGCCCTCTGCGTCGGCCTCTTCGGCATCCACTCCTCGGTCCGCGATGTCTGCCTGCAGCTGAAGAAGCTGCGGGAGGCGCTGCCGACCTACACCCCGGAGGACTGACCCGATGTTCACCCTCGCACGACTGGAATCCGTCCGCGCCGCCCGGGTGCAGCTGATCGACCTAGGCGACGAGAAGACCGCCAAGACGCTGAACTGGGTCATCCTGGCCATCGGGTGCGTGCAGGCCGGCATCGTCTCGCCCGACCATTTTGCTGACGCCAGCAACATGGTCGCCGACCTGCTGGACCACATCAACGCGCTGTCCGAGCAACTGGGCGACGCAGCGCCGGATCAGCGCGAGCTGATGTCGAAGGTGAATGCCTGGTTGGAACAACGGGAGCTGGGTCGGGCCCGCCCGATCGACCCGGAGGATCTGCGCGCGGCATTGGATCGGGTCGACTCGCTTGGCCAGGTCATTCGCAGCGACCTCGCCGCATCCCAGCCCGCTCCGGTGGCACTCAAGGATCACGAGGTCCGAGAGGTCATCAGCGCGGTCACGCAGGTGGCTCAGCAGTACGGGGAGACCCAGCAGCTTCGCGAGCGCATCAAGGACGTTCTCTTCCCGGTGCTCAAGCGCGTACCCGCTCCGGTGGAGCCCGATGCCGCCTGTGCAGCGTGCGGAGTGACTGCCTCGATTCCGAAGTTGGATTGCCCGAATTGCGGTCAGCGATTGCAAGCGCAGGCTGTGGCGGTGCCAGAGGCGCTGTACCGCGTTGCGATCAACTGCCCGCACGAAATCGACCGCGACAAGGTCGTGCTGCACTTCGATCCCAAGCAGCCCGGCCACAACGCGCTGAATCAGCTAGGGAAGCGTCTGGAAGCGGCTTCCGCGCTCTCCACCCCTGTGCCCGATGGCTACAAGCTGGTGCCGGCCCACGATCCGCTGTTCAGCACGCGCCGCGACGCCGAGCGGTATCGAGAGCTGATCGATCTTCCGTGGGCGTTAGCCGTCGATGCTAAGGATGCGGTTTGGACGATCCGAATCCCCAACGTAGCACCGCCTGGAAGCAATACGCCACACCAGTTCATCGACGCGGCGATTGCGACCAACGGCCAGAAAGGCGGTGCGCGATGAGCATCGCCCAACGATGCGCCGGCGTCCTGACGCGCTGGGCCCGCGAGCGCAGCCAGCGCACTCCCATCGAGGCCGGCGTCCTGAAGCGCAGCGCCGAGACGATCGAGCAGCAGGAGTTCGAGCTCGACCTGCTGCGGAAGGTCCACGCCGCGGCGGTCGCCGTCGAACTGGCGCACGACGACCCCAATTTCGCTCGCAGGTGCGGCGGGATCAGGAAGCTGCGACGCGAGCTGTCCAACGAGGTCTGGGCCGCCGAAGAGGCGCTCGTGATCCAAGACTGCCGCAACAACCCGAACTGAGGAGCGACCATGCCGAACACACCCCGCCCCGGCGACACCTACGTCCAGTCCTTCGCCCGCGGCCTCTCCGTCATCCAATCCTTCGGGCCCGGCTGCCAGCGCATGACGCTCACCGAGGTCGCCAAGAAGACCAAGCTCACCCGCGCCGGCGCCCGACGCATCCTGCTCACCCTTCAGACCCTGGGCTTCATGCAGCTGGACGGCCGGCTGTTCTCCATGACCACGAAGATCCGCGAGCTGGGCGACGCCTGCATGCCGGTCGGCGAAGGCGTGATGACCGGCGCCGAGCCCGTGCCGACACCCCTCCGACCCCTCGACACGGGCGCGGAGCGCCTGCTCGGCGCGAAAGCGGGCCGCCAGCCCGAGACGCGCACCGGCAGCGCGACCGAAGGTATGACGCTCGGCGAGCGCATCGAGCACGTCGGCGGCCGCACCAACGCTGCGGGCTACATCGAGTTCGGCAGCGTGATGGCGGTCGACGCGTTCGCGCGCCACCTGCTGCGCGATGCACGCGCGGAAGGAGGTGCGACTTGAGCACGCTGACAGTTCTGCAGGTCCCGCGCCGGCCGAGATCCGGCGAGCGCGGCGAGCTGGACCCGTCGACCGTCTTCTTCGAGGACTTCGAACCCGGGCGCGGCCAGATGACTGTGGTGTGCTGGGGCCGGGCCTGGACGCACTACTGGGGCGCGATGGGCGGCAACCCGACCCACGACATCAGGTCTTTCGTGCTGAAGGCCTGGACCGGATACATCGTCGGGAAACTCATGGACGGCGCCGGCCCCATCCTCAAGCGCGCCGAGAAGCGCGAAGAGGAATGGCTCACCGACATCGTCGAGGCCATCAAGGACGAACTGCGTCGCACCGCGGTGGCGAAGGAGCCCGCGTGACGGAGCGCGTCCTCGACCCCTGCTGCGGCAGCCGCATGATGTGGCTGGACCGTGCGCACCCCGACGTCGTCTTCGGCGATCGGCGCAGCGAGACCATCACCGTCACCGATCGGTCGCACGGCAACGCCTCGGGCACGCGCACCCTGCGCATCGAGCCCGACGTGCTGCTGGACTTCCGCGCGCTCCCCTACCCCGACGGCACCTTCAAGCTGGTGGCGTTCGATCCTCCCCACTTGGTGAAGGCGGGGCCGCGCTCCTGGCTGGCGGCAAAGTACGGGAAGCTCGGCGACGACTGGCGCGAGGACATCCGCCGCGGCTTCGCGGAATGCCTGCGCGTCCTGTCCACCGACGGCGTGCTGGTGTTCAAGTGGAACGAGACGCAGGTCAAGGTCGCCGAGGTGCTGGCGCTCGCGCCGATCCCGCCGCTGTTCGGCCACGTCTCCGGCCGCAAGGGGCTGACCCACTGGCTCGTCTTCATGAAAGGCCCCACCGCATGACCGCCCTGGTCCTCACCCCCGCCGAGATCGAGGCCCTTACATCGCACCGACGCAGCGACGCCCAACGCCGCGAGCTGGAGCACATGCGCATCCCTCACCGCGCGCGCCGCGACGGTACGCTCGTCGTGCTGCGCCGCGACGTCGAGGGGCAGCCAGGCGGCGCGCCGAAGCCGCGCGAGCCGGAGATGCAGCTTTGAACCGCCCCCGCAAGAAGGATAAGCACCTGCCCGCGTGCGTCTATTTCAAGCACGGCACGCACTGGTATGTGAAGAAGGGGAAATGGATCAACATCGGTAAATCCGTTGTCGACGCCCTCAATGAATACGCGCGGATCATCGAAACCCCGAAGGGCGGCATGGAGGATCTGATTGATCGGGTCCTTGAAGTCCACCTCAAGACCGTTTCCGAGAACACGAAGAAGCAATACCTGCTCGCCGCGCCATACCTGAAGAAGGTATTCAAGCAATTCGCTCCAGAGCAGGTGAAGGGGAAGAACGTCGCCGCGATGAAAACCGCCGGTGCCGACAAGCCGAATATGACAAACCGTCGACTCTCCCTACTGCGCACGGTTTTCAATTACGCGGTGGAGTGGCAGGAGGTGGAAAGCAATCCCTGCGTGGGAATCAAGCGCCTGCCCGAGCACAAGCGCGATCGCTACCTGACCGACGCCGAGGTGCTGGCCATCCGCGCCAAGGCGGGCCCACGGCTGCAGGTGATCATCGACCTCCTGTTCCTCACCGGCCAGCGCATCGAGGACGTGCTGAAGATCCGACGCGCGGACATCACTGATGCGGGCATCCTCTTCAAGCAGAAGAAGACCGACACGAAGCTGTGCATCGCCTGGAGCCCAGACCTCAAGGAGGTCGTCGAGCGCGCCAAGGCGCTGCACCTCAAGGTGTCGGGCCTCTACCTGCTTCCCGCGCGCCACGGCAAGGCGCCGGACTACAAGACGGTATGGGATCAGTGGACCGAGGCATGCGAGGCCGCTGAGGTCGAAGACGCGACGCCGCACGACATGCGGGCGAAGTCCGCCACGGACGCCGACGAGGCCGGCGGCGACGCCCAGACGCTGCTCGGTCACAGCAACCCGAACATGACGAAGCGGTACATCCGCCGCCGCAAGGGAGCGGTCGCCGAAGGGCCCCGTATCACCGTGAGAGAGCGCAAGGGATGATCTAATCCGGCCCTGATTTCCGGGGGCGAGTTTTAGACAGCCTTGGACAGCTGGACAAAACGCCTCTCTAAGTTATTGATTTGTAATGGCCGCCGAACACACTCCGATGATGCAGCAGTACTTCGGCCTCAAGGCCGAACATCAGGACACGCTGCTCTTCTACCGGATGGGGGACTTCTACGAGGTGTTCTTCGACGACGCGCGCAAGGCCAACGCGCTGCTGGACGTCACGCTGACCACCCGCGGCCAGAGCGGCGGCGAACCGGTCGTCATGGCCGGCGTGCCGGTGCACTCGCTGGAGTCCTACCTCGCCAAGCTGATCAAGCTCGGCGAGTCGGTCGCCATCGCCGAGCAGACCGGCGAGGTCGGCGCCACCAAGGGCCCCGTCGAGCGCAAGGTGACGCGGGTCGTCACGCCCGGCACCATCACCGAGTCGGAACTGCTCGCCGACAAGCAGGACGCGATCCTGCTGGCCATCGCGACGCAGGGCAAGACCTTCGGCCTGGCCTGGCTGTCGATGACGCAGGGCCAGATCGGCCTGGCCCAGTGCGCCGACCGCGAACTGGCCTCGTGGCTCGCGCGCCTGTCGCCGGCCGAGGTGCTGGTCGATCGCGAGAAGCATCCGGCCGCCGTGCTGGCCGCCAAGCTGCCGATCACCAACCGCCAGAGCTGGCAGTTCGATACGAACCTGGGCAACCGCAAGCTCTGCGAGCAACTCGGCGTTGCGAACCTGCAGGGCCTCAACGCGCAGGACCTGCCCGCCGCGCATGCGGCCGCCTCCTGCCTGCTGTCCTACGCGGAGAGCACGCAGGGCAGCCGCGCGCTGAGCCACGTGAAGCGCCTGCGCGTGCTGCGCGCGTCCGACCTCCTGGACCTGCCTCCCGCCACGCAGCGCAACCTGGAGTTGACGCAGACGCTGCGCGGCGAAACCTCGCCGACGCTGCTCTCGCTGCTGGATGCGTGCCGCACCGGCATGGGCAGTCGCGCGCTGCGGCACTGGCTGCTGCATCCCGAGCGCGACCGCGCCGTCGCGCGCGAACGCCAGGCCGCCATCGCCGAGCTGATCACCACCGGCTTCGAGCCGCTGCGCGAGGCCTTCCGCCAGGTGTCCGATGTCGAACGCATCACCGCGCGCATCGCGCTGCGCCAGGTGAAGCCGCGCGAAGTCGCCGGGCTGCGCGCGACGCTGCTGATCCTGCCCGAGCTGGCCCAGACCGTGCCCGGCGGCGCCGCCCTGCTCGATCAACTGTCGGAAGGCCTGCGCGCCTCGCCGCACATCGCCGAATTGCTGACCCGCGCGATCGCCGAGGAACCGCAGGGGCTGATCCGCGACGGCGGGGTGATCGCCAAGGGCTTCGACGAGGAACTCGACGACCTGCGCGCCGTGCAGACCGACTGCGACAAGTTCCTGCTCGCGATGGAGGTCCGCGAACGCGCGCGCACCGGCATCAACAACCTGCGCGTCAAGTTCAACAAGGTGCACGGCTTCCACATCGAGGTCACCAACAGCGGCCTCGGCAAGATCCCCGCCGACTACACCCGCCGCCAGACGCTGACGAACGCCGAGCGCTTCATCACCCCCGAACTCAAGGCCTTCGAGGACAAGTCGCTGTCCGCGAACGAACGCGCGCTGGCCCGCGAGAAGATGCTCTTCGATCTGGTCGTCGACCAGCTCACCGAGGAGATGCCGGCGTTGAGCCGCCTGGCCCAGTCGCTGGCCGCGCTGGATGTGCTGGCCGCGCTGGCGGAACGCGCGGCGACGCTGAACTGGTGCCGCCCCGAGTTCGTCGCCCATCCCTGCATCGACATCCAGGGCGGCCGCCACCCGGTGGTCGAGGCGCGGCTGCGCGAGACCGGCGCCGGCGAGTTCATGGCCAACGACTGCCGGCTGGACGCCCGCACCAAGCTGATGGTCATCACCGGCCCGAACATGGGCGGCAAGAGCACCTTCATGCGCCAGGTCGCCCTGATCGCGCTGCTGGCGGCGATCGGCGCCTACGTGCCGGCGACCGCCTGCCGCCTCGGCCCGATCGACGCGATCCACACGCGGATCGGCGCGGCGGACGACCTCGCGAACGCGCAGTCGACCTTCATGCTGGAGATGACCGAGGGCGCCGCGATCCTGCATGCCGCCACCGAGCAGTCGCTGGTGCTGATGGACGAGATCGGCCGCGGCACCTCGACCTACGACGGCCTGGCGCTGGCCGGCGCCATCGCCACGCACTTGCACGACAAGTGCCGCGCCTTCACGCTGTTCGCGACGCATTACTTCGAGCTGACCGAGTTTCCGGCCAAGCATCCGCAGGCGGTCAACATGCATGTGTCGGCGGTCGAGAGCGGCGAGGACATCGTCTTCCTGCACGAGATCCAGCCCGGCCCCGCCAGCCGCAGCTACGGCGTGCAGGTCGCACGGCTGGCCGGCATGCCGGGACCGGTCGTGCGGCAGGCCCGCGCGGCGCTGGAAGCGCTCGAGGCCCGGGCCACCGAAGGCGAGACGCAGATCGACCTGTTCGCCGCGCCGCCGGAGCCCGCGCCGGGCGCGGCGGCCGAGGAACCCTCGGAACTGCTCGACGCGCTGCGCGACCTCGATCCCGACGCGCTGAGCCCGCGCGAGGCCCACGCGGCGCTGTACCAGCTCAAGCAGCTGGCCGCCGGCCGGGCCTGACCACGCCCGCAAGGCAGCACGCCCCCACGACGCCCATGGACGCCGCCAAGACCATCGTCTTCTCGCATGCCAACGGATTCCCGGCGGGCTGCTACCGGGTGCTCTTCGAGCGCTGGCGCGACGCGGGCTGGACCGTGCACGCACTGCCGCGCATCGGCCACGACCCGCGCTATCCGGTCACCAGCAACTGGCCGCACCTGCGCGACGAACTGCTGCACTTCATCCAGGACGAGGTCCGGCCGACATCGCCGGTGATGCTGGTCGGGCACTCGCTGGGCGGGCTGCTGTCGCTGCTGGCCGCCTGCCGCAGGCCGGCCTTGGCGCGAGGCCTGTTGATGCTGGATTCGCCGGTGATCGACGGCTGGCGCGCGCACAGCCTGCGCGTGGCGAAGTCGGCGGGCTTCATCAAGCGCGTCTCGCCGGGCAAGATCTCGCACCAGCGGCGCTACGAATGGCCCAGCCTCGACGAGGCGCACGCGCATTTCGCCGCCAAGCACAAGTTCGCGCGCTGGGATCCCCGGGTGCTCAAGGACTACATCGCCAGCGGCTTCGACGCGCACGAGGACGGCCAGGTGCGCCTGGGCTTCCAGCGCGAGATCGAGACCCGCATCTACAACACCCTGCCGCACAACCTGCCGCGCATCCTGAAGGGCCACGCCCCGAAGTGTCCGGTGGCCTTCATCGCGGGCACGCAGTCGGAGGAACTCCGGCAGGCCACCGCCGCGGGCTCCAAGGCGCTGGCCAAGGACCTGTTCCGCTGGTTCGAGGGCACCCACCTCTACCCCTTCGAGAGACCGGACGACACGGCCGCCCTCGTCCTCGAACTGATGGGCGAGATCGAGGCCAAATCGGCGTCGCTATAATCTCCTTTTACCACCACGGCGTTTTCGGTTTCCTGCTCGGAAAACCGGCGCTGCAAGACAATGACCAAGTACGTCTTCGTCACCGGCGGTGTCGTGTCCTCTCTCGGCAAGGGCATCGCATCGGCCTCTCTCGCGGCCCTTCTCGAGTCCCGCGGCCTCAAAGTCACCCTGATCAAGCTGGATCCCTACATCAACGTGGATCCGGGGACGATGTCGCCGTTCCAGCACGGTGAAGTGTTCGTGACGGACGACGGCGCGGAAACCGACCTGGACCTGGGTCACTACGAGCGCTTCATCACCACGCGGATGAAGAAGAGCAACAACTTCACCACCGGACAGATCTACATGTCGGTGCTGGAGAAGGAGCGCCGCGGCGACTACCTCGGCAAGACCGTCCAGGTGATCCCGCACATCACCAACGAGATGCAGGACTTCATCCGCCGCGGCGCCGGACACGGCACGGCGGACGCGGTGGACGTGGCGATCGTCGAGATCGGCGGCACGGTCGGCGACATCGAGTCGCTGCCCTTCCTGGAGGCCGCGCGCCAGATGAGCCTGAAGTCCGGTCCGAACAATGTCGCGTTCGTGCACCTGACCTATGTGCCCTGGATCGCCGCTGCCGGCGAGCTCAAGACCAAGCCCACGCAGCACACCGTGCAGAAGCTGCGCGAGATCGGCATCCAGCCCGACGCGCTGCTGTGCCGCGCCGACCGCCGCATCCCGGACGACGAGCGCGAAAAGATCTCGCTGTTCACGAACGTGCCGGAGTACGGCGTGATCTCGATGTGGGACGTCAACACGATCTACAAGGTCCCGCGCATGCTGCACGAGCAGGGCCTGGACCAGATGATCTGCACCAAGCTGCAGCTCAACACCAAGTCCGCGGACCTGAAGCGCTGGGACACGCTGGTCAACGAGGTCGAGAACCCGAAGACCGAAGTGACCATCGCCATGTGCGGCAAGTACACCGACCTGTCGGACAGCTACAAGTCGCTGAACGAGGCGCTGCGCCACGCCGGCATCCACAACCACGCCCGCGTCAACATCGAGTATGTCGACTCGGAGACGCTGGATGCCGAGCACTCGAAGCAGCTCGACAAGTACGACGCCATCCTGGTGCCGGGCGGCTTCGGCAAGCGCGGCGTGGAAGGCAAGATCCTCGCCGCCCAGTACGCCCGCGAACACAAGACGCCTTATCTCGGCATCTGCCTGGGCATGCAGGTCGCGACCATCGAATACGCGCGCCACAAGGCCCACCTGGACGGCGCGAACTCGACCGAGTTCAAACCCGACGCGCCGCACAAGGTGATCGCGCTGATCGACGAATGGCAGGATGCGGACGGCTCGATCCAGAAGCGCAACGCCCAGTCCGACCTCGGCGGCACGATGCGCCTGGGCGCGCAGAGCTCCGACGTCAAGCCGGGCACGCTGGCCTACGAGATCTACGGCCCGGTCGTGAACGAGCGTCACCGCCACCGCTACGAGGCCAACGAGCAGTACCTGGACCAGCTGCAGGATGCCGGCCTGGTGATCTCCGCGATCACGCAGCGCGAGAAGCTGACCGAGATCGTCGAGCTGCCGCGCAACGTGCACCCCTGGTACATGGGCGTGCAGTTCCACCCGGAGTTCAAGTCGACCCCGTGGGACGGCCACCCGCTGTTCATCGCGTTCATCAAGGCCGCGCTGGACCACAAGGCCAAGGCCGGCCACGAGGTCAGCGCCCCCGCGGCGGCCTGAGTCCGCAGGGTTCCGGGACTTCAGACAACGACCAACAGAGACACCGCCCATGCCCGCCTTCATCATTGCCGACGTGACCGTGACCGACGCCGACCAGATGGCGAAGTACCGCGAATGGAGCACGAAGGCGATGCAGGAGCACGGCGCGGAGGTGCTGGTCCGCGGCGGTGCGTTCGAGGTGCTGGAAGGCCCCTGGACGCCGAGCCGCCTGGTGGTGCTGAAGTTCCCCGACCGCGAGGCCGCGAAGCGCTTCTACGCGTCCGAGACCTACCAGCATGCCAGGTCGCTGCGCGAGCACGCCGGCGTCATGCGCATGATTGTGGTCGACGGCGTCTGATTCCCCGCCATGCCCGACATGAGCCATCGCGCCGCCAGCCTGTCCAGACGGACGGCGAACGGCCCGGTGGCTTTTTTCCGTCCCCCATTCAGGCCGCAGGTTGTTCAGCACAGGTAACCCGTTGCTGGCACCATGCGCGCCGACCGAGTTTTTTCACTTCTGGAGACTGTTCCCATGAGCGCCATTGTTGACATCGTCGGCCGAGAGATCCTCGACAGCCGCGGCAACCCCACCGTGGAATGCGACGTGCTGCTGGAGTCCGGCGTGATGGGCCGCGCCGCCGTGCCGTCGGGCGCGTCGACCGGCTCGCGCGAAGCCATCGAACTGCGTGACGGCGACAAGTCGCGCTACCTGGGCAAGGGCGTGCTGAAGGCCGTCGAGCACATCAACACCGAGATCTCGGAAGCCGTGCTGGGCCTGGACGCCTCCGAGCAGGCCTTCCTGGACAAGACCCTGATCGACCTGGACGGCACCGAGAACAAGAGCCGCCTGGGCGCCAACGCCATGCTGGCCGTGTCCATGGCCGTGGCGCGCGCCGCCGCGGAAGAATCGGGCCTGCCGCTGTACCGCTACTTCGGCGGCATGAGCGGCAACCAGCTGCCGGTGCCGATGATGAACGTCATCAACGGCGGGGCGCACGCCAACAACTCGATCGACCTGCAGGAACTGATGATCATCCCCGTGGGCGCGCCGTCGTTCCGCGAGGCGCTGCGCTGGGGCGCGGAAGTCTTCCATGCG
This sequence comes from uncultured Roseateles sp., assembly GCA_946886855.1. The sequence continues at coordinate 18,794 of CAMPJJ010000051.1, forward strand.
CTGAAGAAGATCATCGACGCCAAGGGCATGTCGACGGCGGTCGGCGACGAAGGCGGCTTCGCCCCGAACGTCGAGAACCATGAAGCCGCGATCCAGATGATCCTGGAAGCGATCGACAAGGCCGGCTACACCGCCGGCGAGCAGATCGCCCTGGGCCTGGACTGCGCCGCCAGCGAGTTCTACAAGGACGGCAAGTACGTGCTGGAAGGCGAAGGCGGCATCCAGCTGTCGGCCGAACAGTGGACCGACATGCTGGCCACCTGGGTCGACAAGTACCCCATCATCTCGATCGAGGACGGCATGGCCGAAGGCGACTGGGACGGCTGGAAGCACATCACCGAGAAGCTGGGCGACAAGGTGCAGCTGGTGGGCGACGACCTGTTCGTCACCAACACCAAGATCCTGAAGGAAGGCATCGACAAGGGCATCGCCAACTCGATCCTGATCAAGATCAACCAGATCGGCACGCTGACCGAGACCTTCGCCGCCATCGAGATGGCCAAGCGCGCCGGCTACACCGCCGTGATCTCGCACCGCTCGGGCGAGACCGAAGATTCGACCATCTCCGACATCGCCGTCGGCCTGAACGCCGGCCAGATCAAGACCGGCTCGCTGTCGCGCTCGGACCGCATGGCCAAGTACAACCAGCTGCTGCGCATCGAGGAAGACCTGGGCGACGTGGCGGTGTACCCCGGCCGCGCGGCGTTCTACAACCTGCGCTGATCGCCGGCGTCGACTTCCTGCACCGGCAGGCGACGCTGCACACGTGCACCGCGCGGGCGCTCCCCGCGTTCGAAGGGCAGGCCCACGGGCCTGCCCTTTTTCGTTGCAGCTAAACTCGCGGCCTGTGAAAGCCCTGGCCATCGTCCTCACCGCGTTCCTTGTCGCCATCCAGGCCCAGCTCTGGTTCGGCAAGGGCGGCCTGGCCCGCGGCGTCCAGCTGCGCGCCGAACTGCGCGAGCAGGCCGACGCCAACGAGAAGGCCCGCGCGCGCAACACGCAGCTCCAGGCCGAATTGCTGGACCTGCGCGAAGGCCTCGAGATGGTCGAGGAAAAGGCCCGCATGGAACTGGGCATGGTCAAGCCGGACGAGGTCTTCGTCCCGCTGCGCCGCTGAAACACAATCCCCCTTCCGCAACCCCTGCATGCTCTCAGCGATGGATGCACTGCTGGCCTGGGCGCTCTCGCCCGCCTTCCACGCCCTCGGCAGCCCGATCAGCTGGCTGGAACTCGTCGCCTTCGCGCTCGCGATCTGGATGGTCGTCTGCAACATGCGCGTGCAGGTGATGGCCTGGCCGCTGGCGCTGAGCAGTTCGCTGCTCTACTTCCTGCTGTTCTGGAGCGGCAGGCTCTACGGCGAGGCCTCGCTGCAGCTGCTGTTCGCGGCGCTCGCGCTGTGGGGCTGGTGGCAATGGCGGCGTGGCCGCACCGCCGACGGCGACGCGCTGCATGTGCGCACGCTCGGTCCGAAGGGCCGCGTGATGGCCGTGCTGGCGACGCTGGCCGCCTGGCCGCTGCTGGGGCTGTTCCTGCAGCACCGCACCGATTCCCCCCTCCCCTATTGGGATGCCCTCCCGACGGTGGCCAGCATCACCGGCCAGTGGCTGCTCGGGCGCAAGTACCAGGAGAACTGGCCCGTCTGGGTGATGGTCAACCTGGTCAGCATCGGCTTGTTCGCGCTGAAGGGCTACTGGCTGACGGTCGTGCTGTACGCGGTCTTCGTGCCAATGTCGGTGGCGGGCTGGCGCGCCTGGCAACGGCAGCTGCGGCCGGCGACCGTCGCCGCCTGACCGTCGCCGCCCGACATGCCCTTGCACATCGCCCTCGTCGGCGCGGAGAGCACCGGCAAGAGCCGCCTCGGCGTGGCGCTGCTGGCGCATCTGAGCGCCCAGACGCGGCTGCGCTGCGCGCTGGTCGGCGAGTACCTGCGCGAGTGGTGCGAGCGCGAGGGCCGCACGCCGCGCCCCGACGAGCAGCGCGCGATCGCCGAGGAGCAATGGCGCCGCGCCCAAGCCGCCGCCGCGGATCACGACCTGGTCCTGCACGACACCACGCCGCTGATGACCGCCGTGTACAGCGAGCAGCTCTTCGACGACACCAGCCTTTATCCGTTCGCGCTGCAGGTCCAGGCCCGCATGGACGCCACGCTGCTGATGGCGCTGGACCTGCCCTGGATCGCCGACGACATGCGCGACGGCCCGCACGCGCAACAGCCCACCGACCGCCTGCTGCGCCGCGCCCTGCGCGACGCGGGCCTGGGCTACAGCCTGGTCTCGGGCAGCGGTCCGGCGCGGCTGCAGCAGGCGCTCAATGCGCTCGGTCCGCTGCTGAGGCCGCATCTTGGCCGCGAGGACGGCTTCTTCGGTCGCCTGCTGCAGCGCCAGGAAAGCCTGGGCAGCGACGGCCGCTGGCAGGGCTGCGAACGCTGCGACGACCCGGCGTGCGAGCACGCCAGCCGCACGGCTACTCGCGGCACCGAACGCCCACCGCGCGACTGAACGCGACGCTCACCGCGCCGCCACACAGGAGAGGCACAATCCGCCGCTTCGATCTCGCAAACATTTGCGGGCATCGAGTTTTTCGAGATTCATGGCGTTCCTGGAGCCTCCCCGATGAACCGTCCTTTCGTCCGCCGCCCGCTGGGCGCCCTGTCGATGCTGCTGAGCGCGGCGCTGCTCGCCGCCTGCGGATCGCTGAGTTCCTCCGGACCGCAGGCGCCGCTGCCGCCGTCGCTGGACGGGCCGGGCGCCGCCAAGACAGTCAAGGCCGCAAGACCTGCCACCGCGACGGTCGCCGTCAAGGTGCTGGCGATCAACGACTTCCACGGCAACCTGCTCCCGCCGGCCGGCGGCATCAAGCTGCCCGATCCGCAGAACCCCGACAAGACGATCACGCTGGACGCCGGCGGCGCCGAGCGCATGGCCACGGTGGTCGCGCAGATCAAAGCGAAAAATCCCAACCACGTGTTCGTGGCGGCCGGCGATCTGGTCGGCGCGAGCCCGCTGCTGTCGGCGCTGTTCCATGACGAATCGACGATCGAGTCGCTGGGCATGATGGGCCTGGATATCTCCTCGGTCGGGAACCACGAGTTCGACCAGGGCATCGACGAACTGCTGCGCAAGCAGCGCGGCGGCTGCCACCCGAAGGACGGCTGCAAGGGCCCGACCGAATTCAAGGGCGCGAAGTACCAGTACCTGGCCGCCAGCACCATCGACGAGAAGACCGGCCAGTCGGTGCTGCCGGCCTATGCGGTCAAGCGCTTCGACGGCGTGCCGGTGGGCTTCATCGGGCTGTCGCTGAAGGGCACGCCGGAGCTGGTCAGCCCGACCGGCATCCGCGGCCTGCGCTTCGACGACGAGGCCGAGACGGTCAACCGCCTGGTGCCCGAGCTGGAGCGCCAGGGCGTGCATGCGTTCGTGGTGCTGATCCACGAAGGCGGCTACCCGACCGGCGGCATCAACGACTGCCCGGCGATCTCCGGGCCCATCGTCGACATCGTCAAGAAGCTGGACAAGCGCGTCGGCCTGATCGTGTCGGGCCACACGCACCGGGCCTACAACTGCCGCATCGACGGCCGCCTGGTCACCAGCGGCGACAAGTACGGCACCCTGGTCACGGAGATCGACCTGACCCTGGACCGCGCCACCGGCACCATGACCGAGGCGCGCGCCAACAACGTCGTGGTGCGGCCTGAGACAGCCAAGGACCCGCGCCAGACGCTGCTGATCAGCAGCTACCAGCACGTGGCACAACCCTTGATCGAACGCCCGGTCGGTTTCCTGGCGCAGGCGCTGAGCAAGGAAGGCAACGACAGGAACGAAGGCGGCGGCTCGACGATGGGCCAGCTCGTGGCCGACGCCATGCTGGCCGCGACGCGGGCACCGGAGAACGGCGGCGCGCAGGTCGCGTTCCAGAACATCGGCGGCGTGCGCACCGGCCTGACCCACCGCGCGGACGACACGGTCACCTTCGGCGACCTGTTCGCGGCGCTGCCGTTCTCGAACGCGCTGGTGGTGGTGGAGATGACCGGCACACAGCTGCAGGCCGTCCTCGAAGAACAATGGTGGGCCAACGACCCGAAGAAATTCCTGCCGCTGCAAGCGTCGCAGGGCTTCAGCTACCGCTGGGACATGCGCCGGCCGTTCGGCTCGCGCGTGGTGCCAGGCAGCATGACGCTGAACGGCACGGCAGTCGCGCCGGACCAGAAGGTCCGCGTCGCCATCAACAACTTCCTGCAGGTCGGCGGGGACAGCTTCAAGACCTTCACGACCGCCCGGCTGGTGCAGACCGGACCCATGGACGTGGAAGCGCTGGAAGCCTACTTCAAGGCCCATGGCACCCAGCGCGTGACAGCCACCGCGCTGGATCGGGCCGTGCGCGTGGATACGCCTTGACGGGTCGAAGAAAGACCTCGGAAGGCCAGGCGCGGGCGCTCCGCGATGCAGGGGGCATCGCGTCCGCGAACCCCCAGCATCACTCCGGCCCCACACGCGCTCGCTGACCCCGGTTCTTGGCGTGGCGGGGCAGCGAGGTGGCGTCGTTACTGGACGTTCTTTGAGCCCGGAGCCTGGTTCTGCGGGTCGGTGAAGAGCTCACCGACATCCACCGGGTCGAAGACGTAGTGGTTGCCGCAGAACTCGCAACCGATCTCGACACCACCCAGCTCCGCCAGGATCTCGTCCACCTCCTGTCTGCCCAGACCCAGCAGCATGCGACCCACACGCTCGCGCGAGCAGGTGCAGGCGAAACGCGGGTACTGCGGATCGAAGCGGCGCACGTTCTCTTCCCAGAACAGGCGGCGCAGGATGGTGTCACTGTCCAGCGTCAGCAGCTCTTCCGCCGTCAAGGTCGCAGCCAGCATGCTGATGCGGTTGTAGGCGTCCTCCATCTCCTCGCGCTCGACGCCCGACGTGGCCCCCGGCTCCAGGTTGCCCTCGCCTTCGATGGGCAGGCGCTGGATCAGCAGGCCGGCGGCCAGCTGGTCGTTGGCGGCCAGCACCAGCGTGGTCTCGAGCTGCTCGGACTGCCGCATGTAGTGCTGCAGCACGTCGCTGAGCTTCTCCAGCGGCTGGCCCTGCGGACCGCTCAGCGGCACGACGCCCTGGTAGGGCTGCTGGCCCGGCAGACGGTCCTTCGGATCGAGCGTGATCGCGACACGGCCCTGGCCGTGCACGTTGAGCATCTGCTGCAGCGTCGCGTCGTCCGCCACCGTCTCGCGGGTCTTGGCGGTCGAGCGGAAGCTCGCGTCCGGCTGCACTTCGACGACCGCCAGCTTCAGCGGGCCGTCGCCCATCACCTGGAAGATCAGCGCGCCGTTGAACTTGATGTTGGCCTGCATCAGCACGCCGGCCGCGGTCATCTGGCCGAGCAGGTCACGCACCGCCGGCGCCAGCGGCTCCTTGCGGCGGCCGAGCAGTTCCTTCCAGCTGTCGTCGAGCCGGACCAGCATGCCGCGCACGGGCAGGCCTTCGAAGAGGAATTTGTGGAGCTCGCTCGGAGCAGGCTTGATCGACGTGGCCATGGGCTTCCTTTGAATTCGAGTTATCTGGGGACGGATTGCGGATCGTCAATGCGGACGAGTTCCTCGGCGTAGCGCCGGCCGTTCCCGACGTAATGGGCGGCGCTCATCGCCAGGCCCTGGATCTGCTGCGGCGTGAGCTCGCGCACGACCCGCGCGGGCGAACCGACGATGAGGCTGCCGTCGGGGAACACCTTGCCCTCGGTGACCAGCGCACCGGCGCCGACCAGGCAGTTGGCGCCGATGCGCGCACCGTTGAGCACGACCGCGCCGATGCCGATCAGCGCGTTGTCGCCGACGGTGCAGCCGTGCAGCATGACCTGGTGGCCGACGGTGACGTTGCGGCCGAGGACCAGCGGCATGCCGGCGTCGGCGTGCAGCACGCTGCCGTCCTGGATGTTGCTGCCGGCGCCGATGGTGAGGTGCTCGCTGTCGCCGCGCAGGACGGCGTTGAACCAGACGCTGACGTCGTCCTCGAGCGTGACGCGGCCGACGACCTGTGCGCTGTCGGCGACCCAGACGCCGGTGCCGAGTTCCGGCGTGTGTTCGCCGAGGCGGTAGACGGCCATGCGCTGCTCCAGCTTGTCCAAAAGGGATAATTCTACGAATGGAACTTCGAACCCGCGCGCTGCAGGTGCTTCTGATCGCGGATCCGCAGGCGAAGGCGCTGGCGGCCCGGGAGCTGTACAACGCAGCCGATGCTGCAGAGCTCGACACGGCCGCCCGCCTCACCCCCGACACCGAGCCTCCCGGCCGCCCGGAGCGGCCGCGGCTGCGCGCGGCGCTGCAGGTGGGATCGCGTTCGCCCTTCACGCCGGAAGGCCGCGCGGCGCTGATCCACGCGATCGCGCACATCGAGTTCAACGCGATCAACCTGGCGCTGGACGCGGTCTGGCGTTTCCCCGGCATGCCGCGCCCGTACTACCTCGACTGGCTGCAGGTGGCGTCGGAGGAGGCCCTGCATTTCACGCTGCTCGATGAGCACCTGCGCGGTCTCGGCCGGGCTTACGGCGACTTCGACGCGCACGACGGCCTGTGGACGATGGCGATGCGCACGGCGGGCGACGTGCTGGCGCGCATGGCGCTGGTGCCGCGCACGCTGGAGGCGCGCGGGCTGGACGCCACGCCGCCGCTGCAGGCCAAGTTCGCCAAGGCCGGCGACGCGCGCGCGGTGGAGATCCTGGACGTGATCCTGCGCGACGAGGTCGGCCACGTGCGCATCGGCAACCACTGGTACCGCCACCTGTGCCGCGAGCGCGGGCTGGATCCGCTGACGCTGTATCCCGAGCTCGTCGAGCGCTACGAGGCGCCGCGATTGCGCCCGCCGTTCAACGTCGAGGCGCGCAGCGCCGCCGGCTTCAGCGACGACGAGATCGCCTACCTGAGCAGCTGACCGCCGGGCTGCCTGCCAACCCCGGCGGAAGCGGTTGCTTCAAGCCTCCCCTGCCAGCCCAAGAAGGCTGACCCGTCCGTGCCATCCGGCGCGGGCGCACAGATCCCCGACACTGCTTCCCATGACCCGCATCCAAGCCAACCTGCTGCTGACCCTCATCGCGATGATCTGGGGCTCGGCCTTCGTCGCCCAGGCCCATGGCATGGAGAGCATCGGCCCGATGATGTTCACCGGCATCCGCTTCCTGATCGGCGCGCTGGTGGTGCTGCCGCTGATCGTGCGCGAGCGGCGCGCGCCGGGCGCGACCGTGCTGCGCGGCAGCGACGCGATGAAGATCATCGGCCTGGGCGCGCTGCTGACCACCGGCGCGGCCTTGCAGCAGATCGGCATCCAGTACACCTCGGTGACCAACGCCGGCTTCCTGACCGCGCTGTACGTGCCGCTGGTGCCGCTGCTGGGCTGGCTGCTGCTGCGCCACCTGCCGCACTGGTCGGTGTGGCCCGGCGCGCTGGCCTGCCTGGTGGGCGCCTTCCTGCTGTCGGGCGCGCATGAGCTCGACATCGGCGTGGGCGACGCCTGGGTCATCGCGTCCTCGCTGCCCTGGGCGGTGCACGTGCTGCTGATCGGCATGGTCGCGGACCGGATGAATTCGCCGTTCACCGTCGCGGGCGGTCAGTTCCTGTTCTGCGGCCTCGTCTCGCTGGCGTGGGCGCTGGGCTTCGAGTCGTGGAGCTGGGCCGGCATCCAGGCCGCCGCGGGGCCGATCCTGTACACCGGCGTGCTGTCAGTGGGCGTGGCCTTCACCGGCCAGGTCGTCGCGCAGCGCTACGCGCACGCGGCGGACGCCGCGATCATCCTGTCGTCCGAGACGCTGTTCGCCGCCGTCTTCGGCTACCTGATGATGGGCGACCGCCTCAATGGCGCCGGGCTGCTGGGCTGCGCGCTGATCCTCGGCGCGATGCTGCTGATCCAGCTGCTGCCGATGCTGCGCGTGCTGCGGCCGCGCACGGCCTGACCCCGGACGCGCCCTGCACGCTGGCAGCGCGCTGCCAGCGCGAGCGTCAGGTCTTGGACACGCTCTGGAACTCGAGCCGCTTCATCCGTCCGGCCTGCTCCCGGGTCAGATGATTGGCGGTGTCGTCGCTGCGGAACCAGGCTGTGAGCCCGCATTCCACATTCAGCGGCGCATAGCTGCCGAGATCGCATTCGAGCAGCGGATAGCCGTTCCGGGCGATGGCGTCCGCGTACGGCTGCCCGTCGAAGCTGAGCACGGACGGGGAGGCGACGAGGTAGGACAGGACGCTGTAGATCTGGATCGCGTCCGTGCCGAAGGCGACGACGTCGTCCTGGCTGCTTGTTGCGCGCGGAATCATTCGATGCTCCTGGAATCTGAGGGAGCTCCTGAGTCCAGTCAGCGCGCCATCGTGCCGACGCTTATTCCATCGATCATTCCAGAGGAAACGCGCTCGTCTTCTTCACCGTGCGCAGCACCAGCATCGAGTTCGCCTTGGCCACGCCCGGCAGCTGCATGAGCACATGGGTGTGCAGGCGCTCGAGGTCCTCGGCGTCCTTGTAGGCGAAGCGCAGCAGGTAGTCGTTGCTGCCGGCGACGTAGAAGCAGTCGAGGATGTCCGGCGCGTCCTTCACCGCCTGCTCGAACTCGGCCAGTGCGGCGGGCGTCATGCGCTCGACGTTGACGATGGTCCAGCTGGTGCCCGGCTTGCCGATCGCCCTTGGATTGAGCAACGCGACCACGCGGTCGATCACGCCGGTCTCCTCCAGCCGCTTCACCCGCCGCAGGCACGCCGACGGCGACAGATGGACCTGCAGCGCGAGGTCCTGATTCGAGATGCGCGCATCGCGCTGCAAGACCGCGAGAATGGCGCGGTCGATCGCATCCAGTTGCACTTCCTTGATCATGGACGGCATTCTGTTCGAAGAAATCGTCTTCACGCCGCATCGGATTGCGTCGTCGCGGGTTTTCCCGCCGCCGGAACGCTCACCGATTGCGCCCGGGCTTGCCTAGACTGGCCGCATCGATCACCTGCGCCGACCGCGCCCCGGGAGTCCTCATGTCCACCGCCACCCGCCCCGACCTCGACGCCTACTGGATGCCGTTCACGGCCAACCGCCAGTTCAAGCAGGCGCCGCGCCTGCTGACGCGGGCCGACGGCATGTTCTTCACCGACGACCAGGGACGCCAGATCCTGGACGGCATCGCGGGCCTGTGGTGCGTGAACGCGGGCCACAACCGGCCGCGCATCGTGAAGGCGATCCAGGCGCAGGCGGCGGAGCTCGACTTCGCGCCGCCCTTCCAGATGGCGCATCCGAAGGCGTTCGAGCTGGCGTCGCGACTCGCGGCGATCGCGCCCGAGGGCATGAACAAGGTGTTCTTCACCAACTCCGGATCGGAGTCGGTGGAGACGGCGCTGAAGATGGCGCTGGCGTACCACCGCGTCCGCGGCGAGGGCCAGCGCACCCGCCTCATCGGCCGCGAGCGCGGTTATCACGGCGTCAATTTCGGTGGGATCTCGGTGGGCGGCATGGTGGCCAACCGCAAGATGTTCGGCACGCTGCTGTCGGGCGTCGACCACCTGCGCCACACGCACGACATCGCGCGCAACGCGTTCAGCGTCGGCCTCCCGGCGCACGGCGCGGAGCTGGCCGACGACCTCGAGCGGATGGTCGCGCTGCACGACGCGTCGACGATCGCCGCGGTGATCGTGGAGCCGGTGGCCGGCTCCGCCGGTGTGCTGATCCCGCCGCAGGGCTACCTGAAGCGCCTGCGCGAGATCTGCGACAGGCACGGCATCCTGCTGATCTTCGACGAGGTCATCACCGGCTTCGGCCGCACCGGCAGCCCGTTCGCGGCGCAGACCTTCGACGTGACGCCGGACCTGATGACGGTCGCCAAGGGCCTGACCAACGGCTGCGTGCCGATGGGCGCGGTGTTCGCGCAGCAACGCATCCACGACGCCTTCATGACCGGGCCAGAACACCTGATCGAGTTCTTCCACGGCTACACCTACTCGGCGCATCCGCTGGCCTGCGCGGCGGGCCTGGCGACGCTGGACACCTACGCGGAGGAAGGCCTGCTGACGCGGGCCTCGGAACTGCAGGGCTACTTCGCGGAACAGCTGCATTCGCTGCGCGGCGAGCCCCACGTCATCGACGTGCGCAACTTCGGCCTGGTCGGCGGCGTCGAACTCTCCCCGCGCGCGGGCGAGCCGACCAAGCGCGCGTTCGAGACCTTCCTCGACTGCTGGCAGCAAGGCGTGCTGATCCGCACGACAGGCGACATCCTGGCGCTGTCGCCGCCGCTGATCGCGGAGCGGGAACACCTGGACCGGATGATCGATGCGATCCGCGTGGCGTTGCGGCGGGTGAAGTGAGGCTGCTTGCCACCTGCTCAGGCCGGCGCGTTGGCCGCCAGGTCGCAGGGCCCTGGCGTCAAGCGCCAGAACCCCGCGACCAGCCGTCCCCGATCACTTGCTGACTGCTCGCAGTTCTTTGCGTACGACGAGCTTGAGGCCGGACCCCACGTCGCTCACGGCGCAGACCTTCACGTCGACCCAACCCACCGGCAGGCCTTCTTCGCGGATGACGTCCTCGGTGATCGTGGTCGGCACCCTCGAGGCCGTCTTCGGCCACGAGACCGAGTAACCCGCCGACGTCGCTCCCACCCCTGTCGCCATGTCTGATCCCTCCCTGCGTCGGGCATCATCACCCACCATGTCCAGCGCCACAACCGACCGGAAACCCGGGATCGCCACGACGTCCTCCGCGACGCCCTCGCCGGCAGCCGACACAAGCTCCGGAATGATCGCCCCGCCCGGCCATCACGTCCCGTGGCTCTCCTACCTCAGCCTGGCCGCCAGCACCAGCGTGATCGGCAGCTATGTCGGGCTCTCCAAGCTGCTGGTCGTCGTGTTCCCGGTCTTCCTGCTGGCCTTCCTGCGCTTCGGCATGGCCGCCGTGTTCATGCTGCCGTGGCTACGGCGCGGCCCGACGGAGAAGCCGCTGACCGGCCGCATGCGCTTCCTGCTCTTCCTCGAATCCTTCTTCGGGAACTTCCTGTTCTCGATCTGCCTGCTGTTCGGGATGAAGCACAGCTCGGCCGTCGTGGCCGGCGTGATCATGGCCGGCATCCCGGCCACCGTCGCGCTGATGAGCTGGATCTTCCTGCGCGAACGCATCGCGCCGCGCACGCTGTTCGGCATCGCGATGGCGGTGGGCGGCATCGCGATGGTCGCGCTCGATCGCCATGGCGGCGGTGAGCACCTCGGCGACACCTCCGCCTGGGGAGCCTTGCTGCTGGTCGGGGCCATGTGTTGCGAGGCCAGCTACGTCGTGATCGGCAAGCAGCTCACCGCCGACCTGCCGCCGCGCCGCATCAGCGCGCTGATCAACCTCTGGGGCCTGATCCTCGTCACGCCGCTGGGGCTCTGGCAGGCCGTCGATTTCGATTTCGCGACCGTCGCCGCCAAGGACTGGGGCCTGCTGCTCTTCTACGCCATCGCCGCCAGCACCGTCACCGTCTGGCTCTGGATGAAGGGCCTGCAGCACGTCAGCGCCGCCAAGGCCGGCGTCTTCATGGTGTTCCTGCCGATCTCGACCGCGCTCATCGGACTGTTGCTGCTCGGGGAGCAGATGAGCGGGACGCAGTTGCTCGCCTACGCGTTGGCACTCTGCGGTGTCGTTCTGGCCACCTGGCCCGGACGCGCCCCGTCCTGAGGTCATCGACGCCGCCTCCTGATGGCATCGGCGCCGCGTCCTGACGACCGCCGCCAGCGTCAGGGGCTGCCTTCTGGCAGCGGGGGCCGGCGGGGTCGCCGGACGGGCCGACCGGTCTTCTCCGGGATTACACCGGTCTCCATCTAGTTTTACTACCAATGTAATACCATTCGGCGATCCGGCCCGCTAAGATGGGTCGATCGAACTTGCCCGGCCGCCTCGCGCCCGGGCTGCCAACTTCTCGCCGATGAACGCGACCGCCCCCTCCACGGCCTCTGCGCCCGCCTTTCCGACCGCCGTCAGCGCCGCCGTCAGCCAGGTCGACAACCCGGTCGTCAGCCAGGCCGACTGGGAAAGCTGGATCGCCAGCTGGTATGCCTTGCTGCGGCAACCCGTGCGTACCGGTGTGAGTCCGTTGCCGCCCATGTCGACATCGCCTGGTTCCGGTACCAAAGCGCCGCACGTGCTGGTCTTCGCGCCGCATCCGGACGATGAATGCATCGTCGGGGCCCTGCCGCTGCGACTGCGCCAGGAGGCCGGCTGGCGCGTCACCAACATCGCCGTCACCCTGGGGAGTAAGCAGGACCGCCGCGCTGAGCGCTGGACGGAACTCGGCGCCGCCTGCGACGTGCTGGGCTTTGACCTGCGCCTGCTGGCCGCCGACGGCTTCGAGCAGGTGAAGCCGGAAGCCGCTGCCGCGCGCACGCCGCTGTGGCAGCAGCAGGTCCGGCTGGTCGCCGAGCTGCTGGTCGCCGAGAAGCCGGCACTGATCCTCGTGCCGCATGCGGGCGACGGCATCCCGACGCACATCGGCGTGCACCTGCTGGTGAGCGAGGCGCTCGCGCAGGCGAAGATCTCCACCGTCTTCGCGCACACCGAGTTCTGGGCCACGCAGCCCTCGCCGACGACGCTTGTCGAGACCGGCCAGCGCGACACCGCGCTGCTGGTCCGGGCGCTGGCCTGCCACCACGGCGAGATCGCCCGCAATCCGTATCACCTGCGCCTGCCGGCCTGGATGGCCGACAACGTGCGCCGCGGCGGCGAGCTCCTCGCCGGTCCGGGCGAGGCGCCGCCGGACTTCGCCTTCGGCACGCTGTACCGCCTGACGCGCTGGGTCGACGGCGCCGCTGTCGGCGAACTGCCGAACACGCACTGGTCCTGCGACGCGGCGCTCGACCCGGACGCGCTGCTCGGCGCTTGAGCGTCGGCACTACGTCGCCGGCATGCTGCCTGCCTGTCGACTGAACCGCGGCTGAGCCGCGGGTGATCGCCAAGCGCCCGGCGCCCCAACTTCAACTCATCCCCGCCCGCGCTTTCGGCATACGCGCCGCGCACGCCGGCGCGGTGAGCCGCCTCCTGCGGCCCTATGCTTCGGGTTCCTTTCCCGAGCCCTTCCGCCACGCCATGAGCGACGCCCGCACCGATCCTCCGACCCACCTCCGCGTCCACCAGTTCGCCGGCCTCCAGCCCGGTCCCAAGCTGCTGGTGACGGCCGCCGTGCACGGCAACGAGGTCGCCGGCGTCGGCGCGATCCGGCGCGTGATGGCGATGCTGGACGAGGGCGCGCTGACGCTGCGCAAGGGCACGCTGACGATGATCCCCGTGGTCAATCCGCTGGCCCATCGCCTGCAGCGCCGCGAGGGCGAACGCAACCTGAACCGCAACCTGCGCGTCAACCCGATCCCCCAGGACTTCGAGGACCGCATTGCCAACCGCCTGTGCCCCTGGATCGCCGCGAGCGACGTGCTGCTGGACCTGCACAGCTTCAACAACCCGGGTCCGGCCTTCGCGATGATCGGACCGCGCGACAACGACGGCGACCTGGAGCCCTTCCGCCACCAGGCCGCCGAGAGCGCGCTGGCGCTGGCCGTGGGCACCTCGCGCCTGGTCGAGGGCTGGTTGTCGACCTACGCGCTGGGCCTGAAGCGCCGCGCCGAGAAGGCGGCGGACGGCTCGCGCCGGATGGCGCTGCAGCAGGACCCGCATTACGGCGTCGGCACCACCGAGTACATGCGCAGCACCGGCGGCTACTGCATCACGCTCGAATGCGGCCAGCACGCCGACCCGCAGGGGCCCGAGGTCGCCTTCCAGGCGATCCTGCGCACGCTGGTGCTGCTGGGCATGATCGCGCCCGAGGGCGTCGAGCTCGCCGACCCCAAGCGCCCCGTCGAGCTGCTGCAGCTCTATGAGGTCGTCGACCGCGAGAGCCCCGACGACACCTTCGCCCGCGCCTGGGCCAGCTTCGACGCGATCGCCGAGGGCGAGCGCATCGGCACCCGCGCCGACGGCACGCCGGTGCTGGCGCCGGCCGGCGGCCGCATCGTCTTCCCGAACAACAACGCGGAGCCCGGCCACGAGTGGTTCTACCTGGCAAAGCCCAGCGACCGCGTGTTGGCTTGAGCTTCTGGCTAGAGTGGGTGGCATGAACGACACCACCGAATCCAAGAGCCAGCCGCTGCAGCCCCTGCGCATCGACTTCGTCTCCGACGTCGCCTGCCCCTGGTGCGCCGTGGGCCTGAAGTCGCTGGAGACCGCCCTCGCCCGCGTGCCGGAGGTGCAGGTCGACATGCACTTCCAGCCCTTCGAGCTGAACCCGCAGATGGTCCCCGAGGGCGAGGACATCGAGGAACACCTGACGCGCAAGTACCGCTCGACGCCCGAGCAGCGCAAGGACATCCGCGCGCACCTGAAGCAGCGCGGCGCCGACGTCGGATTCACCTTCACCGAAGGCGCGCGCAGCCGCGTCTGGAACACCTTCGACGCGCACCGCCTGCTGCACTGGGCCGGGCTGCAATCCGCGCAGGCGCAGCGCGACCTGAAGCTCGCGCTGCTCACCGCGTATCACACCGACGGCAAGAACCCGGGCGACCGCGAGACGCTGCTGGCCACGGCGCGCGAGATCGGCCTCGACGCCGCCGAGGCGGCGCGCGTCCTGGACAGCGGCGAGTTCGCCGACGAGGTGCGCGACGCGGAGTCGCTGTGGCAGAGCCGCGGCATCAGCTCGGTGCCGGCGGTCGTGATCAACGAGAAGTACCTGATCTCGGGCGGCCAGCCGCCGGAGGCCTTCGAGCAGGCACTGCGCCAGATCGCGAGCGAACAGCAAGTGCAGGCGACGTAACCAACGCAAGGGGGTTGTTCCGCTGCCGGCGAGCCCCCCAGACCTGAGACAATCACCGCATCGTCTGAACGGGGCCCGCGCCCGCCGCGTGGCCCCGTTTTCATTGCTGTCGTCCTGACGTTGTCGCGAGTTGTCGTCCGTATGTTCAAGAACCTGATCGTTTACCGCCTGGCAGCCGACTGGCAGCCCAATGTCGAGAAGCTCGAGGACGCCCTCGAGAACGAGCGTTTCGCCCCCTGCGGCGCCACGGAAGCGCTGTCCGCCGGCTGGGTGCCGCCGCGTGGCGAACCGGGCGCCCGGCTGCTGGAAGAGATCGGCGACCATTGGCTGCTGAGCCTGCGCATGGAAAAGCGCGTGCTGCCCGGTTCGGTGGTGCGCGAGAAGGTCGACGAGATGGTCGAGCGCATCGAGCTCGAGACCGGCCGCCGTCCCGGCAAGAAACAGCAGCGCGACATGAAGGAGCAGGCCACGCTGGAGCTGCTGCCGCGCGCCTTCACGCTGCAATCCCACCTGCGGGTGTGGATCTCCCCCAAGCAGGGCTTCCTGATGGTGGACGCGGGCTCCATCGGCAAGGCCGACGAGCTGATCACGCTGCTGGTGAAGGCCGATTCGTCGATCAACCTGCACCTGCTGCAGAGCGCCGAATCGCCGGCCGCCTGCATGGCCGCGTGGCTGATGGACGGCGTGCCGCCGGCGGACTTCGTCATCGACCGCGATTGCGAGCTCAAGGCGGCCGACGAGATGAAGGCCGCCGTGCGCTACGCCCGCCACAACCTGGACACCGACGAGGTCAAGGCGCACCTGACCAGCGGCAAGATGCCGACGCGTCTGGCGATGACCTGGAAGGAGCGCGTCTCCTTCACGCTGACGGACACGATGCAGATCAAGGGCATCAAGTTCCTGGACGTGGTCTTCGACGGCCGCGACAAGCCGGCCAAGGACGAGGCCTTCGACGTCGATGCGGCGCTGGCCACCGGCGAACTCGCGCAGCTGATCCCCGACATGATCGAAGGCCTGGGCGGCGAGCTCGACTTCATCGGCCAGTCGGCCAAGATCGCGGCGGAACATGCCCCGGGCGGCGCTTCACCCAAGCCTGCGGCATCGGAAGGCGCGGCGAAGGCGTCGAAGACCGCCCCGCCCGCGAAGGACGAGGACCTCGCCACCGAGGCGGCGCCCTGGGACTGAGCCCGCGCCTCCCGCCCAGCCTGCGCAATCCGCGGCACCTGCCGGATCTGACATGACGCACGCCCCCGCCGCGGACACCGATTGGGTGCGTCACGGCGCGGGCCAGGATGGCCTCGATCGACTCGAGGCCTTTTTTCATGGCGAGGCCTACACGCCGCATCGCCACGACACCTACGCGATCGGCACGACGCTGGCCGGCGTCCAGTCCTTCACCTATCGCGCGTCGCTGCGCCACAGCCTGGCCGGGCACACGGTCGTGCTGCATCCGGACGAACTCCACGACGGTCACGCGGGCACCGACGCCGGTTTCCGTTATCGCATGCTGTACCTGGCGCCGGCCCGGCTGCAGGAGATGCTCGGCGGCGTGGCCCTGCCCTTCGTGCCGGGCGGCGTGTCGACCGATCCCCGGCTCGCGCGTGCCACGCGCAGGTTGCTGACGCAGCTCGCCGCGCCGCTCGACGCGCTGGAGCAGGACGACGGGCTGCTGACACTTGCCACCGCGCTGCAGCTTGCGGCAGGCTCGTCGCCGCGGCGTCTGCGCGGCGACTACCGCGCCGCCCAGGTCGCGCGCGAATACATGGACGATCGCCTCGACGGCGTCGTCACGCTGGACGAGCTCGCCAGGGTCGCGGGCCGCGATCGATGGAGCCTCTCGCGCGACTTCCGCGCCAGCTTCGGCACCAGTCCGTATCGCTACCTCACCTTGCGGCGGCTGGACCTGGCGCGCCGACTGATGCTCGCCGGGCAAGCGCTCGCGGACTGCGCGGTCCACGCCGGCTTCGCCGACCAGAGCCACCTGACGCGCCAGTTCGCGCAGGCGTTCGGCGTCACGCCGGCACGATGGCTGCGCATGTCGGGCCAGGAACATGGCTAGGCCAGGCCAGGCCAGGCCAGGCCAGGCCAGGCCGGGCCCAAGACTCGAGTTCCCGTTCGAACTGGACGCACGATCGTTCAAGACGCGGCGAGGGCCGGTCGACAAGATAGGCGCTCCATCAAACCTCAGCGTGCTGAACGCCTTGCACGCCTTGACGCCATGACGAGCACTGCCGCCCTGCCGACCTCGCCGCGGGACTACCGCGCCATCAACCTCACCGACAAGCTCTCGCTGCTGCACGAGCAGTGGTCGCAGCGCGTGGTGGCCGAGATCAACGACTACCAGTTCAAGATCGCCAAGGTCGAGGGCGAGTTCCTCTGGCATGCCCACGCCGACACGGACGAGGCCTTCCTCGTCGTGGCCGGCGAGCTGCGCCTGGACTTCCGCGACGGCGCGGTCACGCTGCGCGCGGGCGAGCTGTTCGTCGTCCCGCGCGGCGTGGAGCACAAGCCCAGCGCCGAACGGGAGACGCACCTGCTGGTCATCGAGCCGCGCGGCGTATTGAACACCGGCGCGGAACCCAACGAGCGCACGCGGCCGAACGACGTGTGGGTCTGAGCGCGACCGGTCGACTGCCGGTCAAGGCGCCCGGGGGGCCTGTCGCGCCAGACGCAGGAGCGTCGCCGGCTCGTCCTCGACGAGCTGGCGCAGGGCACTGCGCAAAGCGTTCTTGAAATCATCGACCTCGCCCGCAGAGGGGAAGTCCTTGCGCCCCGTCGGTGGCGGTGTCAGCGCCACGCACAGCGCCTTGGCGATGCCCTCCACGCTGAACCCGCCCCAGCCCACCGGCGGAAATTTTCCGCGCACGCGCAGACTCGACGTGGTCGTCACCATGACGTGATCGGCGGTGCCATCGCCCGCATGGACCACATGCAAGGTTCGCGCGTTCGGCCGCTCGACGTACGGGGGCGGGAGGTCGTCCGCATCCGCCGTATGAACCACGACCTCCGCGCCGTTGAACCCCTTCATCGCGAGGCCGACGGCGGCCAGGGCGCTGATCATGGCGCTCCGCTCACGTACATCGAGCCACGCGGCACCGCCGCCGAAGATCTTCTCGAACAAGGCCTGGGCCTGGTCGGTCTGTCGGGTGTGTTCGGTCGGGTCCGCCGAAGCGGTCTGCGTCGCTCGATCGACCAGCGCGCCCCTGGCAGCCCTCGGCTCGCCGAGGACGCGCGGCAGGTCGGCACCGTGTCCGGGGACATCCGGCAGGAAGGGAGCGCCCGCGTCGACGGTCGCCGCGCTGCACAAGCTGTTCAGCATGAGAAGTTCCGAGAAGTCGCAAGGCACCCTCAGTGTGCGCCTGACACGCCTCGTTCACACCGTCGCCGAGGACCCTTGCAGCGCCTGGCCTGCTAGAACAGATCCTGCTGTTCGCCGACCTGCTGCCCCGTCGCGCGGGCCTCGATCGCGAGGATCTTCAGCTTGGTCGCGACGCCGCCCGGCGCGGAGAAGCCCGTCAGGTTCGCCGCCTTGCCCGCCGCCGGCGCGCCCATCACGCGATGGCAAGGCACGATGGGCGCGAACGGGTTCTGGCCCTCGGCGCGGCCGACGGCGCGCGCCGCGTTCGGTTGCCCGATCCGCGCCGCCACCTCGCCGTAGGTCAGCGTCTGTCCGACCGGGATGCGCCGCGTGAACGCCAGCACCTCGCGATCGAAGGCCGCGACCGCGCTGTCGTCGAGTTCGATCTCGAGCAGGTCGCGCGGCTCGCCGTCGAGCAGCGCGCGCACGCCGAGGCAGGCCTGCTTCACCGTGTCGGGCAGGCGCTCGAAGTCCGCCTCCTCGCGCGCGGCGGGGAAGCGCACCCGCATGCGGTCGCGCGTGACGGACAGGCTCTCTTCCGGCAACTGCGAAGCGACGATGCCGCGCGCCGTCCACGCGATGCCGCAGTGGCCGAGCACCGTCGGATAGCAATGGAAGAACACCTGCGGTGCCATGGGGCGATGGGGCGATGGGGCGATGG
>CAMPJJ010000052.1 GCA_946886855.1 uncultured Roseateles sp.
GATCGGGAGAGCGGGCTGTCGGGTCGATGGCGGGCGGGACGGGAACCAACCCGCTCAATGCGGCGCGAGCGGCAGGCCCTGCTCGACCAGGGCCGCAAACAGCGCGGACCCGAGTGGCAGGATCTCGTCGTTGAAGTCGTAGCGCGGCTGATGCAGTCCGCAAGGTCCGCCTTGCCCCAGCCGCAGGTAGGCGCCGGGCCTCGCCTGCAGCATGAAAGCGAAGTCCTCCGAGCCCATGCTCGGCACGAGCTTGTCGTCGACGTTCTCGGCGCCGACCAGCGATTGCGCGACACGCACGGCGAAATCGGCTTCGCGTGCGCTGTTGACCGTGGCGGGATAGAGGCGCTGGTAATCGACCTTGGCGCTCGCGCCGAAGCCCAGCGCGACGGACTCGACCAGACGCGTCATCCGCTCCTCGAGCAGCTGCTGCACCTCGGGCTTGAAGCTGCGCACGGTGCCGGTCAATTGCGCGGCCTCGGGGATCACGCTGAAGGCGCTCGGCTCACCGGCCTGCATCGAGCACAGGCTGACCACCGCCTGTTCGATCGGCGCGATGTTGCGCGACACCAGGCTCTGCACAGCGGTGATCACGTGGCCGGCGATCAGTACCGGATCGACGCTCAGATGCGGGTGCGCGCCGTGGCCGCCACGGCCCTGGATCGTGATGTTCACGCGGTCCGCCGCCGCCATCATCGCGCCGCGGTTCAGGCCGATCTTGCCAGGCGGCAGGTGCGGCCAGTTGTGCATGGCGTAGATGGCTTCGACCGGGAAGCGGTCGAACAGGCCGTCGGCGATCATCTCGCGCGCGCCGCCGTAGCCCTCCTCGCCGGGCTGGAACACCAGCACCGCCGTGCCCGCGAAGCGCCTCGTCTGTGCCAGGTAGCGCGCCGCGCCCACCAGCATCGCGCAGTGGCCATCGTGGCCGCACGCATGCATCAGCCCGGGTGTCGACGAGCGCCAGGCGAAGTCGTTCTGCTCACGCAGCGGCAGCGCGTCCATGTCGGCACGCAATCCGAAGAGTCTCGGCGCGGT
Source organism: uncultured Roseateles sp. (assembly GCA_946886855.1). The sequence goes on from CAMPJJ010000052.1 coordinate 1,033, forward strand.
ACCCGGCGTCGTCTGCCCATGGATGGTCGCGACGATCCCGGTGCGCCCGAGACCCTGATGGATCTCGTCGACGCCGCAGGCTTTCAGCGCCTGCACGATGCGCGCGGCGGTGCGATGCTCCTCGAAGCCGAGTTCCGGCATCGTGTGCAGTTCGCGGCGCAACGCGACAAGCTCACCGCGCGCCTCGAAGAGCCGCTGGTAGGTGCCCGCCGCGGTGGCGGTCAGGTGCTCTGGAACGTTCATGTCAGTGCGCGCCGCCACTCACGCGCAAGCGCGGATCGACGGCGAAGTACAGCAGGTCGACGACCAAGTTGATCACGACGAAGATCAGCGAGATCAGGCAGAGATAGGCCGCCATCACCGGAATGTCGGCGAACTGCACCGCCTGGATGAACAGCAACCCCATGCCGGGCCATTGAAACACGGTCTCCGTGATGATCGCAAAGGCAATCAGCGATCCCAGCTGCAGGCCGGTGATCGTGATGACGGGGACCAGTGTGTTCTTCAGCGCGTGGCCGAAGTAGATCGTGCGGTCGCTGAGGCCGCGGGCGCGGGCGAACTTGATGTAGTCGGCGCGCAGGACCTCCAGCATCTCGGCGCGCACGATGCGCATGATCAGCGTCAACTGGAACACCGCCAGCGTGATGCCCGGCAGCAGCAGATGCCGCAGCCCGTCGCCGGTCAGCAGCCCGGTGCTCCAGCCCCCGAGCATCACCACCTCGCCGCGACCATAGCTCGGCAGCCAGGCCAGCTGCACCGCGAAGATGAGGATCAGCAGGATCCCGATGAGGAAGGTCGGCAGCGCCACGCCCAGCAGCGACAGCGTCATCAGCAGCTGGGAGCCGAAGCTTCCCCGCCGCAGCGCGGCGTAGACGCCGAGCGGAATGCCGAACACCAGCGCGATCACCGCCGCCGTCGCCGACAGCTCGAGCGTCGCCGGGAACCGCTCGGCGATCAACGCGGAGACCTTGCGGCCCTGCTTCAGGCTGACGCCGAACTCGCCCTGCGCCGCATTGCCGGCGAAATGCGCGAACTGCACGATGAAGCTCTGATCAAGCCCGAGGTCCTTGCGGAGTTGCTCGCGCTGTTCCGGCGTGGCGTCCTGGCCGAGCAGGTTGTTGACCGGATCGCCGACGTACTGGAACAGCATGAAGGCGATGAAGGCCACCGTCAGCATGACGACGACGGCCTGCGCCAGACGGCGAAGAATGAAAACCAGCATGGACGGGGGCCTCCGGCATGGGCTCGGGCGAGCGGCTTGTGACCTGCCCTGGCACGACCTGACCCCGGAGGCGGGACGCTTCAGAAGGAAGCCATCATCGAGGAGCGTACGCCCACCGGCAAGTGGGTTAGCCCTTGACGCGGCATGAACGCGACGTCGCCCCGACCGACGTCCGACAACGAAAAAACCGCCCGAAGGCGGCCTGGCAAGACGGCCGGCGCGCGCGGAAGACCGCGCGCGACAGACCGGTCAGAAGCGGTGGCGGATACCGACGATCGAACCGCCGCGCTTCTCGGCGTTGTTGGCGAAGCGGACCGCACCTTCGTGCTTGGTGTAGTCCAGCTCCAGGTAGACGTCGGTGCGCTTGGAGAAGGCGTAGTCGGCCACAAAGGCGAAATAGTGACCCTTGCTCTTGGTGTTGGCCAGCGGGGCGCTGTAATGCGTTTGCGTCGCGTACCAGTAGTGCGCACCCAGGTTCAGTTGCGGCGTCAGCTGATAAGCGGCGCCGGCGGAGATCATGTCGCGCTTCTTCACGTCGTTCGCCGCCGCGTTCAACACGTTGCCCAGCAGGCCGGAGGTGTAGGCCGCGCCCAGCAGACCGCCCTGGTCGAACTTGTTGCTCGCCCAGGACAGGTTGATGTACCACGGACCGGATGTGTACGCGCCGCCGGCGGTGTAACCCTTGACCTTCTTGCCCAGGGTGTCCTCGACCTGCAGGAAGGCACCGCCGAAGGCGATGGGGCCTTGGTTGTAGCGCAGCAGGCCGCCAAACGACTTGTTCTGGGAGTTGCCTTCACCGGCCGACACCTGGACCTCACCCCGGATGGGGCCGGACTCGAACAGGTACTTGACCATGTTGTCCTGACGCGCGCCCATCGAGAGGCCGATTTCGGGCTTGTAGGCCTCGATGTAGGGCGAGTACTTGAACGATGCGTAGGTCGACGTGTAGATGTCGAACAGGATGTTGTATTGACGACCCAGGGTCAGGCGGCCGAAGTCGGCCGACTGGATGCCGACCCAGGACTGGCGCCAGAAGTCGGCGGCGGCCACGGTGCCGGTGTCGGAATTCAGGCGGTGTTCGAGGTTGGCGATGGCCTTCAGGCCGCCACCCATGTCCTCGGTCACGTTCACGCCGAGGCGGCTTTGGGACATGCCGCCGGGGATGACCTGCTTCTCGGAGCTTCCGGCGTTCGCGTTGCTGGTCCAGCGCAGACCCACGTCGACGATGCCGTAGAGCTGCACGCTCGACTGTGCCCAGGCGGCACTGGTGCTCGCTGCAAGGATGCTCAGCGCCAAGGCGGCTTTCTTCATGTGATGTCTCCTGTATGTTTGGTGTGGTCGCCGGAATCGATTCTCAGCGAAGCCCCCAGACGGAGACGCTTTGTGTTGCACATCGCCCACGCGAGCAAACCCTGTCAAGTTTGTGACGCTCCGGCAGGGGGAAAACCCGCGAAGACTGTCTACAAAATCAACAACAGTGCGTTGCGACGACAGTGCTTGATCGGCTCACGCAAGACCTGGCACCTGCGGGACAGGGGCGCTACGGGCAAACGTTGAGACGAAAAAAAGCCGCCCCGAAGGGCGGCTTTCGTAGCGCAGGGCGCTGATCCGAGGATCAGAAGCTGTGCTTGATACCGACGTCGATGCCACCCGACTTGCCGCCAACAGCGGACGCCACGGCATTGTTCTGCACGCGGAAGTTCGAGTTGTCGTTGTCGATGATGGAGGCCGTCGTGTACAGCGCGGTGCGCTTCGACAGGTTGTGCTGGTAGCCGATCGAGAACGCTTGCGCGTCGCCACGAGCAGCTTGCGGGCCGGCATCAGCAGCACCGTTGGTCTCAGCCTTGGTGTACTGAGCGGTCACCGAACCGGCAGCCGTCACCGGCACCACGGCGCCGATCGTGTACAGGTTCTGCTTGCGCGAACCGAACTTCAGCTGGCTGAACAGGCCTTGCACCTTCACGACCTTGAAGTCGTAGCTGGCGCCCAGGGACAGCTGCTTGAACTTGGAGTTCAGCGAGTCGGTGGTCTGGTAGCCACCAGCGACGTTCAGGTCGCCGGCCTTGTAGCCCAGACGGCCACCGTACGACTTCTTGCCGTCGGTGCCTTCGCCAGCGGCCACGTCGAACGAGCCGTACACGCCGCCCAGGTCGGCCGGCAGGAAGTACTGAACCAGGTTGTCGGCACGGTTGATCGTGTCGATGTTCGAGCCCAGCAGGCTGTACGTGCGGGTGACGTCGCCCAGACCGGTGGTGCTGTAGACGTCGAAGTCATCGACGACCAGGCGGGTCGAGGTCTTGCCACGGCCCAGACGGACTTCACCGAAGTCGCCCATCAGGCTCACGGAAGCGCGACGGCCCCAGAAGCGGGTAGCGTCAGCGGTGCCGGTGTCGGCAGCCAGGGCGCCTTCCAGCCAGAAGCCAGCCTTCAGGCCGCCACCCAGGTCTTCGACGCCACGGACGCCGATGCGGCTGGAGGAGCTGCCGTCGTTCGTCAGTTGCTTCGTGTCCTGGCCATTGGCCTTCGTGTAACGGGCAGCCACGTCGATGACGCCGAACAGCGTGACGGACGATTGAGCGGCAGCGGCACCAGCGAAACCAGCCAGCACAGCCAGCGCGACGAGAGATTTCTTCATTAGAGACTCCTAGATCTTCAATGAGGTTGCGGTTGGTAGATCGCCCGCAAACCAAGCTCCTGCAATGAAGCTGTGGTGTATTGCAACAGGTCCGATCACGCCTGACCAGCCGCTACCCCGTAAAAGTCCTGATTTCGTTGGGTCGAAGCAACGCGTATGGGATTAAAAAAATGTGTCATCACGCATTCGCACAAAGGATCACCCCGCGTCGGCGAACCGCTTGACGCCACGCTCCTAAACTGCGGTGCCATGCCCACGGCGAGCATTCAAGATGGAATTTCAGACTTCGCGCCCGGCGCGCATATTGTCTAGGGCGGACGCGTGGATATCCACGCTGGACCACGGCTTGAAGACGCTGGCGGGCGTCGCGCCCACGGTCAGGCCGATGCCCGCGTCTGTTGTGGCGGACGCACCGCTGGAGGAGCCGGCGCGCCAACTGGCCGCCTCGCTGATGCGGGTCAACCATGTCGGTGAGGTCTGCGCGCAGGCGCTTTACCGCGCCCAGGCGCTGACCACGCGCGACGAGGCGCTGCGCCAGCACCTCGAGCACGCCGCCCAGGAAGAGATCGACCACCTCGCCTGGTGCGCCGCCCGGCTCCGCGCGCTCAACGACCGCCCCAGCCTGCTCAATCCGCTCTGGTATGGGGGCGCCTTCGCGATCGGTGCCGCCGCCGGGCTGATCGGGGACAAGGTCAGCCTGGGTTTCGTCATCGAGACCGAACGCCAGGTCGAGGCCCACCTGGCGAGCCACCTGGAACGGCTGCCGGAGGGCGACCAGAGTTCGCGGGCAGTCGTCGCGCAGATGAAGGAAGAGGAGGCCCGTCACGCCGAAGAGGCCCGGGCACTGGGCGGGGTCGACCTGCCCGCACCCGTGCGAGGGCTGATGCGGCTCGCCGCCAGGGTCATGACGCGGACGGCCCACCACCTGTAGAGCGGCGCCCTCCCCTGCCGGAGGGTCTATCCCTCGATGATCTCCACCGAGGTGGTGATTTCCGCGGTCTTCGCCAGCATGATGCTGGCGGAGCAGTACTTCTCGTGGGACAGCTGCACCGCGCGCTCGACGGTGGCCTGAGGCAGGTTCCTGCCCGTCACCACGAAGTGCATGTGGATCTTCGTGAAGACCTTCGGATCCACCTCCGCGCGGTCGGCGCTCAGCTTCACCTGGCAGCCGCGGACATCGTGCCGGCCACGCTTGAGGATCAACACGACGTCATAGGCCGTGCAGCCGCCCGTGCCGGCCAGCACCGTCTCCATCGGTCGCGGCGCCAGGTTGCGACCGCCGCCGTCCGGCGCGCCATCCATGTTGATCATGTGCCCGCTGCCGGTCTCCGCGATGAAGCTCATGCCGTCCGCGCCCATCCAGTTGATCGTGCATTCCATTCGTCGTTCCTTCGTTCCATGGGCCGTTCGAACCATCCTGCGGCGATCTGACCCCAATTTCACGGGCGCCGCCGGTCGTCGCGCCTCACTCTGGCGGTGATTTTGCGCATTAGAGGCCCGACTCCAGGGCCGGAGACCTCAAAAAATATTGCAGCGCAACATGCATCCCCCCTAGAATTCTAGGCATGCGACAGCGCTACCCCAAGGTGTGGGGTCAGCCTCCGCGCCGATTGTCTCCTCCACCGCCTCCATGGTGGATTCAGCCCGAGGCCACAAGCCTCGGGCTTTTTTTCGTCCGTCCCCGGCCCGATGACGACACGCCGGGCGCAAGGCAGTCTCCTCCAATGGCGAAAGCGCGCGGCGGCCCGGCGCGGCCGGCCTCGCCGCGCTCCGGACAAACCCTGGCTATCATCGTCCGCCCGACTCCCGCCGCGTCCGCGCGGGAAGGGGAACTGGAGGGATTTCCATGGCCGGCACCCGCCGCGCATCGCGCAAGACCACCTCGACGCGCCTCACGGCGCAACATCCCGCGTTACTCCCCGCCGACCAGAGTTATCTCCAACGGATTCTTAACGCCAAGGTGTATGAGGTGGCGCAGGAAACCTCCCTCGACGCCGCCCGCAATCTCTCCAAGCGCATCGGCAACAAGGTCTGGCTGAAACGGGAAGATCAACAGCCGGTATTCAGCTTCAAATTGCGCGGCGCCTATAACAAGATGGCAAATCTCGCGCCCGAGCAACTGGCGCGGGGGGTGATTTGCGCCTCGGCGGGTAATCACGCCCAAGGGGTGGCGCTATCGGCGAAGAAACTCGGTTGCCGCGCGGTGATCGTGATGCCGGTGACGACCCCCAAGGTCAAAGTCGACGCCGTCCAGGCGCTGGGCGGCGAAGTGGTCCAGTCCGGCGAATCCTTCACCGACGCCTACGGGCATGCGCTGGAGCTCGAGCAGCAGCAGGGCCTGAGCTTCGTCCATCCGTTCGACGATCCCGACGTCATCGCGGGCCAGGGCACGATCGCCATGGAAGTGCTGCGCCAGCATCCAGGGCCCATCGATGCGATCTTCGTCGCGATCGGCGGCGGCGGATTGATCTCGGGCGTGGCGGCCTACATCAAGGCCGTGCGGCCGGAGATCAAGGTCATCGGCGTCCAGACCAGGGACTCGGACGCCATGGTGCGCTCGGTGCGGGCGGGCAAGCGGATCACCTTGACCGACGTCGGACTGTTCTCGGACGGCACCGCGGTCAAGCTGGTGGGCGAGGAGACCTTCCGCGTCTGCCGGGAGCTGGTGGACGATTACATCCTGGTCGACACCGACGCCGTCTGCGCCGCGATCAAGGACGTCTTCGTGGACACGCGCAGCATCCTGGAGCCGGCCGGCGGCCTGGGCGTCGCCGCGATCAAGCAGTACGCCGCGCAGCATGGGACCAAGGGCGAGACCTACGTCGCCATCACCTGCGGCGCGAACATGAACTTCGACCGGCTGCGTTTCGTCGCCGAACGGGCCGAGGTCGGCGAGGAACGCGAGGCGCTGTTCGCCGTCACCATCCCGGAGGAGCGCGGCAGCTTCCGGCGCTTCTGCGAACTGGTCCAGGGCCGCAGCGTCACCGAGTTCAACTACCGCATCTCCGACCACCAGGTGGCGCACGTCTTCGTCGGCGTTTCCATCACGAAACGGGAGGAGGCCGACAAGCTGGTCCGCAGTTTCGAGCGTCATCGCTTCGCCACCGTCGACCTCACCGACGACGAACTGGCCAAGCAGCACGTGCGTCACATGGTGGGCGGCCGGACCGAGCTGGCGGAGCACGAGCGCCTCTTCCGCTTCATCTTCCCGGAGCGGCCCGGTGCGCTGATGCGCTTTCTGTCCAGCATGAGCCCGGACTGGAACATCAGCCTGTTCCATTACCGCAACCAGGGCGCGGACTATGGCCGCATCCTTGTCGGCGTGCAGGTTCCCAAGGGCGACGGCAAGGCGTTCAAGACCTTCCTCGACCAGCTGAACTACCCGTACACCGAGGAAACCGACAACCCGGTGTACCGGCTCTTCCTGCGCTGAGGCGGCGTCAAGGCGCCGTGACCGCGCGGGCGCAACGGCGCCCGACACCGGCCGCCGTTACGGCTTGACACCAACAGCTGCCCCCGGGACAAGGGGCAGACGCGAGGCGGCGGGGGCAATTGCCAATGGTCCGCCCGCGGCGGGGACCGAGAATGCGGGACCCCATGTCCATCCATCAGTCCCTCATCTCACCGACCGCCAATCCGGAGCTGGAACGCGCCTTGCGCCAGCGCCTGGAACGCCGCTGCACGCTGGCTGGCCGGCTCGGTGAATTGGAGCCGCTCGCCGTGCGCTTGGGGCTGATCCAGGCGACGCAGACGCCGAAGTTCCGCGACCCGACGCTCGTTCTGTTCGCCGCCGATCACGGCCTGGCGGTCGACGGCATCGGGTTGCCCAATGGCCGCAGCACGCGCGAGCAGGCCCTGCTCGCCCTGCAGCACCGACTGCCGTCGACCGTGTTCGCCCGCAATCAGGGCATGCACGTCACGGTCGTCGACTGCGGCATCGCCGAACCCCTGAGCCCCCAGCAACGCCTGCTTGCGCGCAAGATCGCGCACGGAACGCGCAATTCGCGGGCCGGCGCGGCGATGACGGTCGAGCAGGCCCACGCCGGCGTGCGTGTCGGCATGGAGATCTCGGACAACCTCGCGGGCAACGTGATCGCCTGCGCGGGCCTGGGCCAGGGATCGCTGGAAGCGTCCGCCCTGGTGCTCTCGCGCCTGATGGACATGCCGGTGCAGGACTTCATCATTTCCGGCCCCGACATGCCGCACGACGACCTGTCGCACCTGATGCTCGTGCTCCAAGGCGCCCAGCAGCGGCACCGCGACGTGCAGGAACCGATGGCGGTCCTCGCGGCCTTCGGCGGGTTCGAGCTGGCGGTGATGGTCGGCGCCATGCTGGTCGCGGCATCGAAGCGTCAGCTGATCCTGGTCGACGGCATTCCCGCCTGCGCGGCGCTGAAGGTGGCGTCGATGATCGCGCCGCCGGTCACCGACTATGCGGTGTTCTGCCGCAGCACGACGCACCGCGGCCTGGACGAGGCGCTGCAGCTGTTCCATGCGGCAGCGCTGCTGGAACTCGGCATGGAATGCGGAGACGGCACCGGCGCGACACTGGCGTGGCCCTTGGTGCGCTGCGCGGCGGCACTGCTGACGGAAGTCCAGGATCTGCCCGATGGCGCCATCCACAGCCGCCCGTCCGACTTGCGCGACACGGGCTCGAGCAACCCGGGCGCGCTGCACACGGGTCCGAGACGGACCACGCTGGGTAGCAAGTACTGACCCCAGGCGCGCGACGAGCGCGGCTGTCGCCACCCACCGCGCATTCAGCGGGCTCAGCGCGTTCAATGCACGCAGCGCCTCACGCGCTACCGCTTTGGAATTACTTGATCGGGTTGGCGCTGCCGTCCCCGGGGGGCATCTGCGGCAACGAACCGGTGACAGCGGTCGGCGGCACGATGCCGTCGGGTCCCGGCGCGCCCGCGTGCGGCGGCATCTGCGGACCGAAGTTCGGCGGGGGCGCCATGCCGCCCCCCGGTGCGAACTGGGGCTGCTGAGTGGGCATCGCCACGTCCGCCACGCCGGGCGCGAGGCTCAGGCGCACGGTCACCGCATTGCCGGCGCCCAGCCCGACATCACGGCGATTGATTTCGATCAACTTCAGGTCGCCATCGACGGGATGGCCCATGCGCACCGGCTTCGGCAGCGCGCCGGCGACCGCGATCAGCGCGACGCCTTCGCCGGGATAACGCCCGCCGGTGGTCGGCGCGACGACGCCCAGCAGCTGATAGCGCGAAGAGGTGGCTTCGACCGGCGGCTCTGCCGCCTTCGCGGCAGCGAATAGCCGAGTCCAGTCAGCGGGGGCGCTTTCAGACGTCGCGGCACGCGTCATGGCGGGGGCCTGAGGGCCCTTCACCATCAACGTCAACGCCCAATACGCGAGGCTCGCCGCCATCGCCGCCCAGACTACGAAGCTTAACCATCGTGCATGCATCCGACGATTATGATGCAGCGCGATGGGCCACCAATGGGGGCTCCACGAGGATTGCAACACCATGCGTCGACCCTTTTCCAAGTTCCCTTCGCGCCGTGCCCGCGGCTTCACGCTGATCGAACTGATCGTCGCCATCACCATCGTCGCCGTCATGGGCGCGGTGGTCGTGCCAGCGGTGATGAACCACGTGTCCGAAGCCCGCCGCACCGCGGCGCGCTCCGATGTGAACACGCTGATGCAGTCGCTCAAGCTCTACAAGATGGACAACGGCCGCTACCCGAGCGGGGAACAAGGCCTGGCCGCGCTCGTGACCAAGCCCACCACCGGCCCCGCGGCGCCGAACTGGAAGGTCTACATCGAGAAGCTGCCCAAGGACCCCTGGGGCAATCCGTACCAGTATGACAACCCCGGCCTGAAGGGCGAGGTCGACATCTACAGCCTGGGCGCGGACGGCAAGCCGGGCGGCGAAGGCTCAGACGCCGACATCGGCTCCTGGGAATGAGCGCGCGGCCCGCCGTGCGCTCCATCCCCTCCACCGACTGCCCAGAGCCGTGCGCGCGCGTCCGTCCGGCCGACTGCTCCAGCGCGGCTTCACGCTGATCGAGCTGATCGTCGCGATCACGATCGTGGCGATCGCCAGCGCGACCGTTGCCGTGGCCATGCGCGACCGCGCCGATGTGCAACTGGAGCGCGAGGCGCTGCATCTGGCGTCGGTGCTCGAGACCGCCCGCTCGGAGGCGCGCGCGGCGTCGCTCGACGTGCGCTGGCTGCCTGATTCGAACAGCGACGCCAGCCGTTACCGCATCACCGGCCTGCCCGCCGCGTTGATCAAGCGCCTGGCGTTGGAACGCCCCTGGCTCGGCGACGCGCCGATCGTCGAGATCGAAGGCGCGAGCGTCAACGGGCGCTCGATCCGGCTGGGGCCGGAGCCGCTGATCGGCGCGCAACGCGTGACGCTGATCCGCGGCGATCACCGCATCACCCTGGCCACGGACGGACTGCGTCCGTTCGCGATCGCAAAGGGGGCCGAATGACGCGCGCGCCGCACACGCTAAGTTCGCGCGGGTTCACGCTCGTCGAAGTCCTGGTGGCGCTGACGATCGTCGCGCTGTGCCTGGCAGCCGGACTGCGCGCCGCCGGCGCCATGACCTCGAATTCCGACCGGCTCGCGATCAATTCGCTGGCGCAGTGGTGCGCCGAGAACGAACTCACCGAGATGCGCCTGACCAAGGTCTTCCCGAGCATCGGCGACAACAGCATCAGTTGCTCGCAGCTGGGCCGCGACTTCAGCGTCAAGATGTCGGTGCGCGGGACGCCGAATCCGAACTTCCGTCGCGTCGAGGCGCAGGTGTTGGACGACCGGGACCGGCCGCTGCTGACGATCACCACCATCGTGGGACGCAACTCCTGATGCGCCGCGCGACTGGCTCCTCCCGGCGCGCGGCGCGCGGGTTCACGCTGATCGAGGTCGTCGTCGCGCTCGTCGTGATGGCGGTGATGTCGGTCATGGCCTGGCGCGCGGTGACCGCGCTGACGACCAGCCGCGAACGCAACGAGGCCGCGATGGATCGCGCCGAAACGCTGCAGACCCTGATCCGCCAATGGGAGCTGGACCTGCGCGAGGTGCAGAAGAGCGACGTCTTCGACGCGCTGACCTTCGACGGCGCGACGCTGCGCATCACGCGCCGGCGTGAGACCGGGCTGCAGCTTGTCGCCTGGCAATTGAAGGAGGGTCGGCTGGCCCGCTGGGAATCGCAGACGCTGTCCAACGCCGATGCGTTGCGGGACGCGTGGTTCCGCAGCCAGCAGCTCAACGCCCGGGAAATGCGCGAGCTGCCCGGCCTGGATCGCGTGACCGGCTGGCAGATGTACTTCTTCCAGCAAGGGGCGTGGGCCAACGCGCAGTCCTCGCTCGACAAGGATCCGGCGGGCAACGACCCGGCGAACAAGGGTGCGGCGGTGAGCAACGCCGTGCCGGAAGGCGTGCGCATGCGGCTGCAGTTCGGCGAGGACAGCGGCTACCGCGGCGAGCTGATCCGCGAAGTCGCCGTGGAAGGCGGCAGCTGATGCGCGCCGCCCGCCTCGCTCACGTCCATCCGCGGCGGCAGGCGCGCAGGCGCCGCGGCGCGGCGCTGCTCACCGCCCTGCTGATCGTGGTGCTGGTGACGACCTTGTCCGCCGCGATGCTGTGGCGGCAATCGCGCTCGATCCAGATCGAGGCGGCCGATCGGGGGCGCGCCCAGGCGGACTGGGTGCTGCAAGGCGCGCTGGACTGGGCGCGGCTGATCCTGAGCGAGGACGTCAAGTCGGGTCGCAACAACGCCGCGAAGAGCGACGACCTCGGCGAGGTCTGGGCCGTGCCGCTGGCCGAGGCGCGCCTGTCGAGCTTCCTGTCGCAGGACGAGAACAAGTCGGAGGACGCGGGTCCGGACGCCTTCCTGTCCGGCCACATCGAGGACGCGCAGGGCCTGTTCAACCTGCGCAACCTCGAAACGGTGCCGACGCAGCCGCAGCCCGGACAGCCGCCGGATCCCCAGGCCACGCAGAAGGCGCTCGACAACCTCAACGCGGCGCGCAGGATCTTCCAGCGCGCCGGCTTGAGCGCGTCGATCGCCGAGCAGGTGCAGAAGAACCTGATCGCCTCCGCGGGCGGCAAGGGCACGGACCAGCAAGGCGACGTGCCGTTGAGACCGGTCCGGATCGAGCAGCTGCGCTGGTTCGGCCTGAACGACGAGCAGGTTGCGCGCCTGGCGACGCTGGCCGTGCTGCTGCCGAAGGCGCAGACGACCCTGAACCTGAACACCGCCTCCCGGGAGGTCATCGCGGATGTGCTGGGCGTCGACCTCGGCGTGGCCGACAGCATCGTGCGCGCCCGGCAGAGCAAGGCCTTCACCGCCTGGGACGACCGGCTCACGTCGCTGGTGGCGGGCATCCCGGCCACCGACACACGCCAGGCGATGGCGGCCTTCACATCGAACTACTTCTTTGTCGAAGGCCAGTTGCGCATGGACGATCGGATCCTGGCGCAGCGCTCCCTGGTGTTCCGGGACGGCACCAACGTCCGGGTGATCGACCGTCAGCGCCTGCTGCGCCAGTCGACCTTGCCCGGCACGCCCGGATACGGAGCCGCCCCGTGATCTTCTGGGCGCCGTCGCGCGCCGCCCACAGGCGCCTGAAACGAATGGAAAGAAGAGGGACGGGATGCATGCACTTGTAAAAGCGCGACTACGGGCTTGCTCGGGGGCGCGCGGCGCCGTTCCGTCACGCAAGCCCTCCTAGAATCCGCGATCTCATGAGTACCCTGCTCATCCTCCTGCCGGCCAGTCCGCCTCAGAACGGTCCCGCCCCGCACGACTACGAATTCTGGTTCAGCCACGACGCGCAGGCGCCAGCCCACGCCAGCGGGCACGGACAGCGCGCGCCGCTGGCTGCGATGCCGCCCGCCGACCGCGTGATGGTGCTGCTCGGTGACGACCAGGTCAGCTGGCTTCCCGCGCAATTGCCCAAGATCAAGGGTGCAAAGTTGCGCAGCGCCGTCGTCGGCGTCATGGAAGACCACCTGCTCGAAGATCCCGAGCGGCTGCACCTCGCGCTGCTGGCAAGTCCTGACACCGAGGGCCAGACCCACTGGGTCGCGGTGACGGCGCGCGAACCGCTGCGCGCGCATCTGCAGGCCATGGAAGCCGCCGGGCTGCTGGTCGAATCGCTGCTGCCGCTGTCCTGGCCGCAGACCGGCCACGGCGCGGAGGGCGGCCATGTCTACGCCGGTCCCGATGACCGCGCCCGGCTGCGCGTCTTCCGCGCCGACGGCGTGGCCACCTTCCCGCTGGACAGCGGCGGCCTGCGCGGCTGGCTCGGCGAGGACTGGTGGACCGAGGCGCCCGTCAGCGCCAGCCCGGCCGCTTCCGCCGCGGCCGAGCAGTGGCTGGGCCGCAAGGTGCAGGTCCTCAGCGACACCGACCGCGCCTGGGCGGCCCGGGAGGCACCGGTCAACCTGCTGCAGTTCGACCTGACGCCGCGCCAGCGCGGCTGGCAGCGTGTCCATCAGGCTTGGCAGACGCTGCAGACGCCGGCGTGGCGGCCGTTCCGCTGGGGCCTCGCCGGTCTGATCGCCGTGCAGGTGATCGGTCTCAACGCGATGGCCTGGCAGCAGGGTCGCGCCATCGACGCGCGCAAGGCGGAGCAGGAGGCGCTGCTGCGTCAGGCCTTCCCGCAGATCCGCGTCGTCCGCGACGCCCGTGCCCAGATGGTCCGCGAGACCGAGGCGCTGCGCGGCGGCGCCGGCCAGGTCGGTCCGGGCGATCTGGAAGACCTCCTCGGCGCCGTGGCGCGCGTCTGGCCGCAAGGCGAGCCGCCGCTGCCCGCCATCCGTTTCGAACAGGGCCGGCTGCAACTCACCGGATTGACCGCGCCGCAACGCGCCCAGCTGCGCGATCGGCTCGGCCAGGATCCCGCGCTGCGGGTCGCCGAAGACGGCGAAGCCCTCCAACTCAGCCTGCGACCCGACAACCGATGAACAGCTTCACGACCATGCGACGGGACCTCACGGCCCGCTGGCAGGCCGCCGCGCCGCGAGAGCGGCTGATCGTGCGCGTGACCGCCGTGATCGTCGGCCTGCTGCTGCTGTGGCTGATCGCGCTGGCGCCGGCCTGGAGCACGCTGCGCAAGGCGCCGGGCGAGATCGACCGGCTCGACCGCGAACTCCAGCAGATGCGCGCCATGGCGCAGCAGACGCAGGCGTTCAAGCAGGCGGTGCCGGTGTCCACCGAGCAGTCGATGACCGCCTTGCGGGCCGCGACGGCGCGACTGGGACCGGCCGCCGAATTGACGATCACCGGCACGCAGGCGCAACTGCGGCTGCGCGGCGTGCCCGGCGGCGCGCTGGCGATGTGGATCGGCGAGGCGCGCCAGGGCGCGCGTGCCCGTCCGCAGGAAGCGGAACTGCAGACCGGTCCGCAGGGCTACAGCGGTCGGCTGACCGTCGTGCTGCCCGCGGCGGCGGGGAACTGAGCATGACGCGACAACAACGCTTCATGGAGTCGGCTTTCATGCAGTCGGCCTTCATGCTCCTGGCCGCGCCGGGCAAGGCAGTGCAGCTGGTCCGGACCGATCGCGGCGCCATGCGCTGGGGGCTGGTCGGCGCCGTGCTGGGCCTGTCGACCGCGATCGTGGTCTGGGCGCCGGCGGCCTGGCTGGCGAAGGTCGTGGCCTCGGCGACGAATGAACGGCTGCTGCTCGCCGACGCGCGCGGCAGCGTCTGGAACGGCAGCGCGCGCGTGATCCTGAGCCCGGGCGAAGGCAGCCGCGACGCGAGCGAACTGCCGCAGCGGCTGGGATGGGCCCTGCGTCCCGCCTGGCACGACGGCGGTCCCGGCGTGCGCCTGACGCTGGACCAGTCCTGCTGCATCAAGCCCGGCGCGCCGATGACCGCGAGCTTCGGCATGGACCGGCTCACGGTCCGCCTGCCCGACGCGACGCCCGAGCAGCCCTGGATCCGCTGGCCGGCCGCCTGGCTGGCCGGACTGGGCACGCCGTGGAACACGCTGGCGCCGGACGGCGTCATCGTCGTCAGCGCGCAGGGCTTCGTCTTCGAGGGCAAGGGCAAGGCGATCGGGGTGACCGGCCTGGCCCAGGTCGAGCTGCGCGACTTCTCCTCGCGTCTGGCGCAGGTGTCGCCGCTGGGCAGCTACCGGATGAGCCTCGTGGGCGGCGGCACGGCGCCGCAACTGATCCTGTCGACGATCCAGGGGCCGCTGCAACTGAGCGGCCAGGGCAGTCTGGGCGCGACGCGGTCGCAGTTCCAGGGCGAGGCGACAGCCGCCCCGGGCAGCGAAGCCGCATTGGCCAATTTGTTGAACATCATCGGGCGCCGCCAGGGTGCGCGCTCGATCATCTCGGTGGGATGAGCATGAACAAGCACATGATGCGACCGACGGCGCTGGGCGTCGCGATCACCCTGATCGCGGGCAGCCTGCCGATGCAGGCCGGCGCACAGTCGTCGCAGCAGAACCGCCGACAGCCGGCCGTGCGCGCGAGCACGCCGGTCACGCTGAACTTCGTCAACACCGACATCGAGGCGGTCTCCCGCGCGATGTCCGCCGCGCTGGGCAAGCCGATCCTGGTGGACCCGCGCGTCAAGGGCACGATGACGCTGACGGCCGAGCAGCCGGTGCCGGTGCAGGAGGCCTACCTGAGCTACCTCGCCTCGCTGCGCGGCATGGGCTTCGCGATGGTCGAGGCGGGTGGGCTGCTGAAGCTGGTCCCCGAAGCGGAGGCCAAGCTGCAGACCGGCGCGGTGACGATCGCGGGCGAGACCAGGGCCCGCGGCGACCAGGTCGTGACGCAGATCTTCAAGCTCAGCCATGAGAACGCCAACAACCTGGTCGCGGTGCTGCGCCCCCTGATCACGCCCAACAACACGATCAACGCCAACCCGGGCAACAACAGCCTGGTGATCACCGACTACGCCGACAACCTGCAGCGGATCAGCCGGATCGTGGCGGCGCTGGACCAGCCCTCCAATACCGACATCGAGGTGATCCCGCTGCGCAACGCGGTGGCCTCGGACATCGTGCAGCTGGTGCAGCGGCTGTCGGACGGCGGCGGCGGCACGCCGGGCGTCCAGGTGCAGGGCGGCGCCGGCGGCGGCAGCGGCAGCGTCATGGCCGATCCCCGCAGCAACGCGTTGATCGTGCGCGCGGCCAATCCGGCCAAGCTGATGCAGCTGCGCGCGATGATCGCCAAGCTCGACCAGCCCAGCAGCGACACCGGCGGCAGCATCCGGGTGATCTACCTGAAGAACGCGGACGCGGTGCGACTGGCCACGGTGCTGCGCGCGGCGTACACGAACAATGCCGGCCCCGGCGCGGGCGGCTCGAACAGCGCCCAGGGCGGCACCGGCAGCTTCGCCAGCGCGCAGACCGGCAGCGCGGGGCAGTCGGGCGGCTTCGCGGGCAACAGCTCGTCGTTCGGCGGCGCCTCCTCGAGCTCGGGCAGCAGCGGCTCCGGCAGCTCCGGCGGTTCCACGCAGGTCAGCCAGACCGCGCAGGTCAGTACCGGCGGCTTCGTGCAGGCCGACCCGGCCACCAACTCGCTGATCATCACGGCGCCCGAACCGATGTACCGCCAGATCCGCGCGGTCGTCGAGCAGCTCGACACGCGCCGCGCGCAGGTCTACGTCGAGGCGCTGATCGTGAAGGTCGATGCCAGCAAGGCCGGCCAGTTCGGCGTGCAGTTCCAGCAGCTGTTCGGTGAAGGCGCCGTCGGCACCAACTTCGGCACGGGCTTCTCCAACATCCTGAACCTGACCGCCGCCACGGCCGGTGGCACCACGGGCGTCAGCAGCGCGATCGCTTCCGACCAGATCCCCAAGGGCCTGAACGTCGGCATCATCAAGAAGGTCGGCAGCCTCTACACGCTGGGGGCCATCGCCAACGTGCTGGGATCCGTGGCGGGCACCAACGTGCTGTCCACGCCCTCGCTGATCGTGCAGGACAACGAGGAAGCCGACCTGCTGATCGGCAGCAACGTGCCGGTGCTGACCGGCAACTCGACCACGACCTCCGGCACCACCACCAGCCCGTTCCAGACCTTCGAGCGTCGCGACGTCGGCCTGCGGCTGAAGGTCCGCGCCACCGTCGGCGAAAACGGCACGGTGCGCATGAAGGCCTACCAGGAGAACTCCAGCGTCGTGTCCTCGGTCAACTCGGCCACGCAGGGTCCGACCTTCGACAAGAGCGCGGTGGAGACCTCGGTGACGCTGGAGGACGGCCAGGTGCTGGTGCTCGGCGGCATGCTGAAGGATGAATACGTCGACGGCGAGGACAAGGTGCCCGGCCTGGGCGACATCCCCATCCTCGGCAACCTGTTCAAGAACCAGAGCCGCAAGCGGACCAAGTCCAACCTGATGATCTTCCTGCGTCCGGTGGTGCTGCGCACCCCCGAGAGCGCCGCCGCGTTGACCATGGACCGCTACGACGCGATCCGCGCCTACCAGCAGGAATCGCAGCCGAAGAGCACCCTGGTGCTGCCCGACACCGGCGCGCCGCTGCTGCCGGAGAAGCCCGCCTCGGTGCCCGGCGGCACCCTGCCCCAGCAGTTGCCGCTGCCGGTGTATCCGGCGTCTTCGCCGGTGCCGGGTCCGGCCAAGGCCCCGGGCGACGCGGCCAGCGGCCCGCAAGGCCGCTGAGCCCGGAGACACCATGGCCAGCCGCCATCCCCTTCCCTACGCCGTCGCCAAGGCGCAGCACCTGCTGATCGAGGACGACGGCCAGCAGCGCACGCTGTGGGCCTCGCCGGCGCTGACGCTGCCGGTGCTGTCCGAGCTGCAGCGCGTGTACGCGCCGTCGCGCATCGAATGCCTCAGCGTGGCCGAGCTCTCGACGCGCATCCAGGCCGCCTACGCAGGCGGCGAGGACAACGCGGCGCTGGTGATCGGCGAGGTCGAGAGCGCCGTCGACCTGTCGCGCCTGATGCAGGACCTGCCGGCCGTCGAGGACCTGCTGGAAGCCGCGGACGACGCGCCCATCATCCGGATGCTCAACGCGCTGCTGACGCAGGCCGCGAACAACGGCGCGAGCGACATCCACATCGAACCCTACGAGCGTGAAAGCTCGGTGCGTTTCCGCGTCGACGGCACGCTGCGCGAGGTCGTGCGACCGAACCGCGCGCTGCATGCGGCGCTGATCTCGCGGCTGAAGATCATGGCGGAGCTCGACATTGCCGAGAAGCGTCTGCCGCAGGACGGCCGGATCTCGCTTCGCATCGGCGGCCGCGCGATCGACGTGCGCGTGAGCACGCTGCCGTCGGCGCATGGCGAGCGCGCGGTGCTGCGTCTGCTGGACAAGTCGGAATCGCGCTTCACGCTGTCGGCGCTGGGCATGGACGGCGAGCGGCTGGAGCGCTTCCAGCGCGTGGTGCAGCAGCCTCACGGCATCGTGCTGGTGACGGGTCCGACGGGCTCGGGCAAGACGACGACGCTGTACGCCGCGCTGCAGACGGTGGACACGTCGACAACGAACGTGCTGACCGTCGAGGACCCGATCGAATACGAACTGCCCGGCATCGGGCAGACGCAGGTGAACTCGCGCATCGACCTGACCTTCGCGAAGGCGCTGCGCGCCATCCTGCGTCAGGATCCGGACGTGATCATGATCGGCGAAATCCGCGATTACGAAACGGCGCAGATCGCGATCCAGGCCTCGCTGACGGGCCATTTGGTGCTCGCCACGCTGCACACGAACGACGCGGTGAGCGCGGTGACGCGGCTGACCGACATGGGCGTGGAGCCCTTCCTGCTGAGCTCCTCGCTGCTGGGCGTGCTCGCGCAGCGGCTGGTGCGCAAGCTGTGCCCGGTGTG
This sequence comes from uncultured Roseateles sp., assembly GCA_946886855.1. The sequence goes on from CAMPJJ010000052.1 coordinate 19,676, forward strand.
CAAGTCGCCCGAGCCCCTGCCCGACGGCCAGACGCGTTATCACCCGGTGGGCTGCCCGGCCTGCTCGAGCAGCGGCTACAAGGGTCGGACCGGCGTGTACGAGCTGATGGTGAGCAACGACGCGATCCGCAGCCTGATCCACAACCAGGCGCCGGAGTCCGAGTTGCTGGCGGCGGCGCGCGCGAACGGCCTGCGGTCGATGCGCGAGGACGGCGACCGGCTGGTCGCCTCGGGCGTCACGTCCGAAGAGGAAGTGCTGCGGGTCACGCGCGAGTGATCGCGGCGATGACCTGGGCGCACGAGCAGTAGAGACACGAGGTTCCGAGCGATGCCCGCCTTCAAGTACGACGCCCTGGATGCGTCCGGCAAATCCCGCCAGGGGCTGCTGGAGGCGGACACCCTGAAGGCCGCGCGTTCGCAGCTGCGCACGCAGGGGCTGGTGCCGCTGGAGGTGAAGGCGGTGGCGGCGCAGCCGGGCAAGCAGTCGCGCTTCGCACGGCGCGCGTTCAAACCGGCGGGCCTGGCCGTGTGGACGCGGCAGCTGGCGGGACTGGTCTCCGCGGGTCTGCCGCTGGAGCGCTCGATGGCGGCGCTGGCCGACGAAGCCGAGGATCCGCGCCAGCGCGAGCTGATGTCGCAGCTGAAGGCCGAGGTCAACGCCGGCTCGTCGTTCGCGCGCGCGCTGGGCACGGCGCCGCGCGAGTTCGACGACGTCTACCGCGCGGTGGTTGCGGCAGGCGAGCAGAGCGGCGCGCTCGGTCCGGTGCTGGAGAGCCTGGCGGACGACCTCGAGGAACAGCAGCGCCTGCGTTCGGAGCTTTTCGGCGCGCTGGCGTATCCGGTGATCGTCTGCATCATCGCGGTGCTAGCGGTGAGCTTCCTGCTCACCTACGTGGTCCCGCAGGTCGCGGCGGTGTTCACGCAGACGCGGCAGACGCTGCCGCTGCTGACGCGGATCATGATGGGCATCTCCGACGTGCTCCGGAACTGGGGGCTGGTGATCGTGATCGTCGTGGTCGGCGGCGTCATCGGCATGCGACAGATCCTCAAGCGCGAAGGGCCGCGACAGCGTTTCGATGCGGCCTTCCTGAACCTGCCGCTGCTGGGCCGGCTTTCGCGCGGCTACAACGCGGCGCGTTTCTCGGGCACGCTGGCGATGCTGGCGGGCGCGGGCGTGCCGATCCTGAAGGCGCTGCAGGCCGCGGCGGAAACGCTGTCCAACCAGGCGATGCGCGCGGACGCGATGGATGCGCTGGCGCAGGTCCGCGAGGGCGCGCCGCTGGGCGCGGCGCTGGCGGGCAAGAAGCGCTTCCCGGGACTGCTGTCGATGTTCGCGCGACTGGGTGAACAGACGGGTCAACTGCCCGACATGCTGCAGCGCGCGGCCAAGCAGCTCGGCAATGAAGTGAAGCGCCGCGCGATGACGCTGGCCACGCTGCTGGAGCCGCTGCTGATCGTGGCGATGGGCGGCGTGGTGATGCTGATCGTGCTGTCCGTGCTGCTGCCGATCATCGACATGAACAAGCTGGCGGCGCAGTAAGGCACCAGTTGATTCAGCGCTTCAGCAGATCCCGCCACCAGGCGATCCCGCGTCCATGTTCTCCTCCTCGATCCACGGGAAACCCCGGACTCGCGTCTCGCGGTGATCGACTAACGTCGCCGCCACATCACACGCGCCCAGCCGGCTGGTCATCCGCCGTCGCAAGGAGCGCGGATCGCTTCAGGGAAATTGCAGTTCTTCAGGTAGACCGCACGAGGCGTCGTCCCTCGGTCGCGGGAACACTTGCGTCGGCAGTCATGGCGTAGACCTCCTGATGTCCCCGGTGCTCGTCCGCGATTCGTGCGCACGTCAAGACATGCCCCCGGGCCCGGGCGCTCCACCGAGGAGGCCCGATGAAGATTCGTTGGATTGGCTTGTCCCTGCTCGCGACGGCACCTATTGCCTACGCGGACACCTCCATCCAATGTCCGCGCGACGCGACAACCGGCGAAATCATCTGCAGAGTGGTCACGGACGGCCCAGGCCCCGGTTCGAAGGACTCGTCCGGCGGTGATCTCTGGTGGTTCACCGGAGGCAGCACCGGCGGCGGCGGCGGCGGCAAGGGCGGATCGAACGGCGAGGGCCCCAAAGGCGACGGCGGCAACGGCGACAAGCCGGTCGCCGACAAACCTGCGGAGAGCAACACGTCCGCGCCGAAGCCGCCCTGTCAGGGAGGCGCGGGCGACACGCCCGCAGCGACACCGGCCACCGGTCATCCCGTCGTCATCGCCACGGGCGAGAAGTACAAGCGCGAGTTCGATTTCGGCTCATCCGGTCTCTATGGCCTGAACTTGAACCGCACCTACCGCAGCTTCTATGCGGGCGGACCGATGTTCGGCCGTGGCTGGACCACGGACTTCGATTTCCTGATGCTGGTGGTCGTCCGACCCAAACCGACCATCTGCGATCCGAACGGAGAAACGCCTTGCGCTCCCGTTAGCCTTACCGTGGGCTGGTCTGACGGAGCCAAGTACAAGTACGACCGCGTCGACGGATCACCCGACGACGGACCGTTGTATCGCGTGACCGGCAATCCAGCGGCGGGCGAGATCGCCTACGAGCAAGGCGGCTCCACGATGCGACGCGGTGGCAAGGTCTACAGCTACAACAGCCTGGGCTTCATGGTCGGCGTGAGCCTGGATAACGGTGTGCCGCTGTACAGCATCCTGCCGGACGTCAACGGACGTGTGCAAAGCATCAGCAACAACCGCGGTCAGACCATCCTCTTCACCTGGACCAACGGCAGGGTGAGCCAGGTCAGGGACCCGAACGGGCAGTTCTGGACCTATGGCTACAACGCCAACGGCATGCTGACCTCGGTCACGGCGCCCGGAGGTAGCGAGACCCGGACCTACTACTACGAGAGCCCATATGGCCCTGAGCTGCTGACGGGCATCGCCTACAACGGCGTGCGCTACAGCACATACACGTATCTGAGCAACAAGAAGGTCTCGACGAGCGCTCTGGCTGGCGACGAGGTCCGTGACACTTTCGCGTACGCGACCAATCAGACGACGGTCACCAACCGCTTCGGGCATGCGGTCACCTACACGTTCGCGCAGATGCAGGGCAGCTCGGTGCTGACGAACGTCTCCGAACCCGCCACCGTCGCCTGTCCGGCCCTTCAGGCACAGACGATCTACGACGCGAACGGGTACGTCGACTACACCCTCGATTGGCAGGGCGTAAGAACTGAATACACGTTCTACGCGGACGGAAAGTTGCGGGAAAAGACAACCGCGGCCAACACGGCTGTGGCGATGACCGCGACTTACGACTGGTCGGGAGACGCTGTCCAGCAGATCACCTACAAGAACGCTGGCGGCACAGCGTATGCGCGAGTGAACTACTCGTACCACGGCTCAGGTACTGCGGCAGGACGGGTGGCCAGCCGCACCTGGACCGACATCGCCAGCGGAGTGCAACGCCAGAGCACCTTCGCCTACACATTCCAACCCAACGGCGTGACCGGCGAACCGACGATGGTCAGCACCAGCGAGACGACCCCCAGCGGAACGACGATGGTGACCTACGACCTGGGCGGCCGCATGACCGCGGTAACGAATGCGCTCGGGCAGCAGACGACGTGGAGCAACTTCGACGGAATGGGACGCCCGGGACGTTCGACCGACATCAACGGTGTGCACACGGATTACGTCTACGACACGCGAGGTCTCAAGACTCAAGAGATCCAGCGCTTGCCGACAGGAGATCGGACGACCACGTATGCCTATGACGCCCAGCGGAACCTGACTGATGCGGCGTATTCCGACGGCAGTGCCATTCGCCACCGCTACACCGCCTCGGGACGATTGGAGAAGGTCGGGAACGCACTGAGCGAGTTCGCGCAAACCGACATCGATCTGGTCAACAACCGTCGCATCGACCGCTCCGACCGTTCCACGCCGAGTCTGAGCGGCACCACGCCGGTGGCCGTCGGAGGCAGTCCTTTCATGGCGACGACGCAGTTCGACGCGGCAGGACGCAAACGCGTCGTCAGCGGAAACAGCGGGCAGTCGATGACCTATGCCTATGACGGCAACAACAACATCGTTCAGACCACGGACGCGGCGGCGCGCGTCACGACCATCCAGTACGACTACCAGGGCCGAGCCACCCAAACAAACTTGCCTGGTTCCGGGACCATCCAATACCGCTATGACGGCGCGGGCCAACTCAATCAAGTGATCGATCCACGCGGGCTGTCGACGCTCTACAGCCTCAACGGCATTGGTGAGCTCCAGAGTCAAACCAGTCCGGACTCCGGATCTACCAGCTACAGCTACGACGCAGCCGGGCGCGTAGCGACGATGACCCGGGCCAATGGCCAAACGACGACATTCGGCTGGGACTCGCTGAATCGGATGACCAGTCGATCCGCTGGTGGAGTGACAGAAACCTGGACGTATGACCAAGGCCCCTACGGCAAAGGACGGCTGACCAGCATGTCCGACGCCTCGGGTAACACGAGCTATACGTACAACGCCGCCGGACAGATCACCACGCAGGTGTCAACGATTGCCGGACAGTCCTTCACCACGACCTGGAGCTACGACAGCGCGGGGCGGCTCGCCTCCATGCTCTACCCTACGGGCATGACCCTGTCGTACACCTATGACAGTGCAGGTCGCGTGAGCGGCATGTCGGGGAACCCGAACGGTGTCACGATCCCCTTCATGGACTCGCCGCTGTATCAGCCGGCCACCAATCGGCTTTATGCATGGCGATACGGAAATGGCCTGACCCGACTGGTGACTCTGGACACGGACGGTCGCCCCACGCGCATCGAAAGCCCGGGCGTTCATTCGCTCGGCTTTGCCTATCACTCGACCAACACGATCCAGCAGATCACCGATTTCGCCTACGGCGCGGCCACTTCGGGGATGACCTACAACGCGCATGACCGGTTGACTGCGGTATCGCGCGCCGGGGATGACCAAAGCTTCGGCGTGGATGCGATGGGAAACAGGACCAGCCTCTTGCGTCAGGGCGCAAGCCAGACCTACACCCTGGACTCATCGAGCAATCGGCTTCAGTCGGTGAGCGGAACAGAATGGCGAAATTTCTCCCATGACCCGATGGGAAATCGAACGGCAGAAAGTCGTTGGGATGGAAACCGCGGCTACGGCTACGACGCCTTCAATCGCGTCAATCAAGTACTGATCAACGGTGCCGTAGCGGGTGACTACCTGAGCAACGCCAACAACCAGCGGGTGTACAAGAACACCGGGGTCTGGCAAACGCGTTTCATCTTCGGACCGAGCGGTGAACTGCTGGCAGAAGTGGGACCGCAACCCACCGTCTATGTGTGGCTCGACGGACAGTTGTTTGCGGTCGCTCGCGCTGGACAGCTGTACGTCAGTCACGACGACCATCTTGGACGCCCAGAGGTGCTCACCAACTCATCGGCGCAACCGGTCTGGCGAGCCACGAATGCGGCGTTCGACCGAAGTGTGGAGGTCGATGCCATCGGCGGAATGAATCTTGGATTCCCGGGTCAATACCTCGAAGTCGAGTCAGGTCTATGGCAGAACTGGCATCGCACCTACGATGCGAAATCGGGTCGCTACCTGCAGAGCGACCCAATCGGCTTACTTGGCGGCATCAATACCTACGCCTACGCAATGGGCAACCCGGCAACGTTGACTGATCCGACGGGATTGGATGTGTATCTATGCTCGCAACCTGCGTTTGGAATCTCCTGGAACCCGATAGACCACCAATGGCTGAAGACCGATTCTGCCGAGGCCGGCATGGGGGGAACTCGAGGTAACGTGCCAGGGAACGAAAGCGGAGATCGTCCCGGCGATCGTGTCCAGGTGACCGATCACACGGGAAGAAGTAAAGAACCTGGGGCCAATTGCGGAAAGGTCCCGGACGTCGATGAGAAGAAGGTCAACGAAGCCTTGAGACTTGGTCGCCCCCTTGGTCGTTGGGGGCCTACCAACCAGTGCCAGTCCTTTGCGCATCAGACTCTCCGTGATGCATCCTTGGTCCCCGTTCCTTCTCTGCCCTATGGTTCGCCGAGTCGCTAACATGAAAAACTTCTGGTCTCTGCTTGCGCTTGCATTTCTGATCACAGTGACGATTAGTTGTTCAAAGTCCAATGCCAACTATGACGTTCTTGCCAGCCGAAATATTCAATGCCCGGAGGGCTCGCATTTAGAGTACTTGCCGTGGGGCGAGTCAGGCCTGGAGGCAGTTTGCCTGCAAAGGCGCGGCCCGTCGGTAATTGCCGAGTATGGTCGAATCAAGATCGAAGGCCAGTACTCGGAAGACAAGCAAGTAGGTGGCTGGCGTTGGTTTGATGAGTCAGGGAAGGTTGTGCGAACAGAACAGAAGGACACGCGCTGAGTTGGTGCGCGATGCTGCGATTCAAACTTGAGCCCGCCCAGCGATGCGAAAGGGCGCTCGACTCTGTCGGAGAGAAGCTTCGGAAATTCGCTCGACAAGTTGATCTCTGTATCTCCGAAGGAGGTCCGCATGCTAAGCAGAAAAGAGACCCGGACCTTCGTCAGTCTCGCCGCCAAGGCGGTCATCGTCTGTGCGGGCGCCAGACTCCTCATTGACATTCTTTCCGACGCTTTGCCGTCCCATGGCGACTGGATTTCCAAAGGACTGAGCATCCTTGCCGTCGTTGCAGTCGGTTTCCTCGCGTTCCCGAAGTTCGTCGACGCCGTCCATGCGCGCAAGGCTGCCGACAAGGACCATCGTTAGCGTCGCGCCTATCATCCCCACCCATGCCCGCCTCTCTCGACGGCCGCCTGGTGGTGGCCCTTTCCTCCCGCGCGTTGTTCGACTTCGAAGAGGAGAACCAGCTCTTCGAGGACAGCGACGACCGCGCCTACATGCGCCTGCAGCAGCAGCGCCTGGATGAGCCCGCCAAACCCGGCACCGCGTTCTCCCTCGTGCGCAAGCTGCTCGCGTTCAACGCACCCGGCGGGACGCCCCGCGTCGAGGTCGTCGTGCTGTCGCGCAACGACCCGATCTCCGGCATGCGCGTGTTCCGCTCCGCGCAGCATTACGGCCTGAACATCGAACGCGGCGTCTTCACCCGCGGCCACAGCCCCTGGCGCTACCTCAAGCCGCTCAAGGCGCAGCTCTTCCTTTCCGCCAACGAGGACGACGTGCGATCAGCGCTCCTCGCGGGCGTCGCCGCGGCCCGTGTTTTCCCGCAGTCGGCGCGCGCCTCCGCCGCCTATCCGGATGAGCTGCGCATCGCCTTCGACGGCGACGCCGTGCTCTTCTCCGACGAGGCCGAACAGGTCTATCAGCGCGACGGACTCGACGCCTTCCAGGAGCACGAGATCGCCCGCAAGCTGACCCCGCTGCCCGCCGGGCCGTTCAAGCAGGTCCTCCACGAACTGCAGCGCCTGCAGGAGGCGCCCGCCGTGCCGATGCGCCTGCGCACCGCCCTCGTCACCGCCCGCAGCGCCCCCGCCCACGAACGCGCCATCCGCACGCTGATGGGCTGGGACGTCGAGGTCGACGAGGCCATGTTCCTCGGCGGCCTGCCCAAGGGCGAATTCCTCCGGGAATTCGAGCCCGACTTCTTCTTCGACGACCAGCACGGCCACGTCCAGAACGCCGTCCCGCATGTGCCCGCCGGGCACGTGGCCATGGGGGTGACGAACCGCTGACGCCGTTCGCGGCGCCAGAATCCGCGCCGCATGACTTCCGGCAGCCGTCAGGCCGGCCCCTTCACTTTCCGTCGCTCCGCCCCGGACTCCCACAAGGAAGACCCACGATGCGCATCACGCTCCGTCGCCTGGCCATCGCCACGGCCTGCTCGATGGCCACCCTCGCCATCGCCGCCGAATCCACTGCCACTGCGGCCGCCGCCGCCGGAACCGCGGACGCCGTCGCCCGCGGCGCCCCCGCCCGGCCGGCCGTCTCGGACCCGTCGCTCGGCTTCTACCGCCAGCCCGCGCTGCGCGGCGACCGGCTGGTCTTCGTCGCGGAAGGCGACCTGTGGCAGGCCAACATCGGCGGCGGTACGGCGCAGCGCGTCACGACGCACGGCGGCGCGGAAACCTTCCCCGCCGTCTCGCCCGACGGCCGCTGGATCGCCTTCGTCGGCCAGCAGGAAACGACGGGCGACGTCTTCGTGATGCCCGCGGCCGGCGGCGTCGCCCGTCGCCTGACCTGGGACACCGGTGCCGTGCGCGTCTGGGGCATCACCGCCGACAACGAAGTGCTTTACTCCGGCGCGACCGAGCGCGGCGAGCCCGGGACCCAACTGCATCTGGTCTCCCTCATCACCGGCGCGCACCGCGCGCTGCCGGTCGGCCAGGCGAGCGACGGCGCGCTCAGCGCCGATGGCAAGACCCTGTACTTCACCCGCAACGGCCTGCGCGGCGACAACGCCCGCCAGTACCGCGGCGGCGCCCTCGCCCGCCTGTGGGTGATGGACCTCTCCGGCACCGCCGAAGCCAGGCCACTGGTGCCCGAGGGCGCCAACGACCGCCGCCCGATGCCCTACCAGGACGCGTCCGGCAACGCCCGCATCGCCTTCCTGTCCGACCGCGACGGCACCTACAACCTGTGGTCCGTGAAGGCGGACGGCTCCGACCCGCGCCAGCACACGCGGCACAAGGGCTGGGACGTCCGCCATGCCAGCCTGGACGGTGCGTCGGTGGTCTACGCGCTCGGCGCCGACCTCTACCGCATCGACCTCAACGGCAGCGCCGCCGGGCAGAAGATCGACCTCCGCCTGGCCGGCGACTTCGACCAGCAGCGCAAGCGCTGGATCGCGCGCCCGCAGGATTTCCTCACCGGCGTCTCGCTCTCGCCCAACGGCGAGCAGGTCGTGCTGACCGCCCGCGGCCGCCTGGCCACGCAAGGCGTCGGTCCGCTGCGTCGCGCCGAGCTGCCGGTCCCTGCCTCCGCCGACGACGCGGGCCGCTGCCGCGACAGCGCCTTCAGCGGCGACAGCCGCGACGTCTTCGCGTTCTGCGACTTCAGCGGCGAATTCGAGATCTGGCGTTTCGCCGCGAACGGCACCGGCCAGCCCAGGCAGATCACCGAGGGCGCGACCGTCCTGCGCCGCAGCCTGTCGCCGTCGCCCGACGGCCGCTGGATCGCGCACACCGACAAGGAAGGCCGCCTCTTCCTCACCGACCTCAAGAATCCCGCCCGCGCGGTCGCGACCCGCGAGGTCGATCACGACAAGCTCGGCGACGGCGCCTCGGCGCTGAACTGGTCCGCCGACGGCAAGTCCCTCGCCTTCGTCCGCACCACCGCGAATCCGTACCGCGAGCAGCTGATGCTGCTGACCCTTGCCGACGGCAAGGTCCACCAGCTCGGCAGCGACCGCTACGCCGCCACCGCGCCGGCCTTCAGCCCCGACGGCCAATGGCTGTACTTCCTGTCGCGCCGCACCTTCAACGTGACCGGCAACCCCGGCCCCTGGGGCGACCGCAACATGGGCCCCTTCTTCGACAAGGGCTGGAAGATCTACGCGATCGCGCTGCAGCCGAACCTGCGCTTCCCGTTCGCCGCGCCGGATGAACTCCAAGGCATGAAGGCCAAGGAGGAAGCCGAGATCCGCGAGCAGGAAAAGGACAAGCCCGACAACAAGGAATCCAAGCAGAAGGTCGAGGACGCCAAGGCCGACGCGGCCAAGGAAGCCAAACCCGCCCCGCCGGCCGCGAAGAGCGGCAAGCCCGAGATCCAGATCGCCGGTCTCGCGCTGCGCCTGTATGAAGTGCCGGCCGCCGCGGGCAACTACAGCGGCCTGTCGGTCGACTCCAAGCGCCTGTACGTACAGGAAGGCAACACCCTGCGCCAGCTGCCGATCGGGCCGCAGGAGTCCAAGCTCGAGACCTTCGCCGATGGCGTCGCCGCCTGGGACCTGAGCGCCGACGGCAAGAAGCTGCTGATCCGCCGCTCGGCCGCTCCGGGCACCGCGCCCGAGATCCTGATCGTCGACGCCGGTCCGAAGATTCCCGGCGACATCGACAAGTCGCGCGTGCGCTGGTCCGACTGGCAGATCGCGGTCGACCCGAAGGCCGAATGGCGCCAGATGTTCAACGATGCCTGGCGCATGCAGCGCGACTTCTTCTACGACAAGGACATGCACGGCGTGGACTGGGCCGCGATGCGCGCCAAGTACTTCCCGCTGACCGAGCGCGTCACCGAGCGCGGGGAACTCGCCGAGCTGATGGCGCAGATGGTCGGCGAGCTCAGCCTGCTGCACAGCCAGGTCGCGCCGGGCGAGCTGCGCAAGGGCGTCGAGGAACCCGGCTATGCCGGCCTCGGCGCACAGCTCGAACGAGACCCCAAGGGCAACGGCTGGAAGATCGCCCACATCTTCGCCGGCGATCCGGAACTGCCGTCCGAAGCCGGCCCGCTCGCCGCGCCAGGCCTGAACATCGCCGAAGGCACGGTGATCACGCAGATCAACGGCCGCAAGGCCGCGTCGGTGCCCGATCCCAGCGAACTGATGCGCGGCCAGGCCGGCAAGCAGGTGCTGCTGCAGATCCGCGAGCCCTCCGGCAAGGAACGCCCGGTCGTCGTGACCCCGGTCGACCTGCGTCGTGAAAGCCAGCTGCGCGTCAACGACTGGCGCTTCAGCCGCGCCAGGCTCGTCGACAAGGCCGCCGACGGCAAGATCGGCTACCTGCACCTGCGCGCGATGACCCGCGACGACATCGGCGATTTCGTCCGTGAGTTCTACGCGCAGAGCGAGCGCGAAGGCCTCATCATCGACGTCCGCCACAACAACGGCGGCAACATCGACAGCTGGATCCTGCAGACGCTGCTGCGTCGCGCCTGGGCGTTCTGGCAGCCGCGCTCGCCGTACGGCAGCAAGCCGTATCCGAACATGCAGCAGGTGTTCCGCGGCAAGGTCGTCGTGATCGCCAACGAGGAGACCTACTCCGACGGCGAAACCTTCTCCGAAGGCTTCAAGCGCCTGGGCCTGGGGCCGGTCATCGGGAAGACGACCTCGGGCGCCGGCGTGTGGCTGTCCGACCAGAACCGCCTGATGGACAACGGCCTGATGCGCTCCGCGGAGAACGGACAGATCACCGTCGACGGCCAGTTCCTCGTCGAGGGCAAGGGCGTGACGCCGGACATCGAGGTCGACAACCCGCCACGGGCGACCGCCAACGGGCAGGATGCGCAGCTCGATGCGGCCGTGACGTGGCTGAAGGACGCGATCGCGAAGGATCCGATCAAGACGCCGAAGCCGGGGCCGTATCTGCGGCCGATCAAGCAGTAATCCGCGAGAGGGCGAGCGCGGCCCTGCACAGGGTAGGAGGCCTCGCGTCCGCGAACCTCCCACCCTGTTCCGGTCCCGGTGGCACTCGCTGTCCACCAATGAAAACGGGAGGCCTTGGCCTCCCGTTTGTCGTTGCTGCCGTGCGTATGGGTCGCGCGTTCAGCTCAGCGTCACGCGTGCGAATTGGCGCTTGCCGACCTGCAGCACCATCGTGCCGGCCTCGACCTTCAGAGCCTTGTCGCTGATCGTCACACCGTCGATCTTGACGCCGCCCTGCTCGATCTTGCGGTTGCCTTCACCATTCGACGGCACCAGGTTGGCTGCCTTCAGCAAGGCCGCGATGCCCATCGGGGCGCCGCTCAGCGAGACCTCGGGGATGTCGTCCGGGATGCCGCCGCGGGCGCGGTTGTTGAAGTCGGCCTCGGCGTCTTCCGCCGCCTGCGCGCTGTGGAAACGCGCGGTGATCTCCTTGGCGAGCATCACCTTCGCTTCCTTCGGATTGCGTCCGCCCTCGATCTCGCGCTTCAGCGCGGCAATCTCGTCGATCGACTTGAAGCTCAGCAGGTCGAACCACTTCCACATCTGCACGTCGCTGATCGACAGGATCTTGGCGAACATGCCGTTGGCCGGCTCCGTGATGCCCACGTAGTTGTTCTTGGACTTGGACATCTTCTCGACGCCGTCCAGGCCCTCCAGCAACGGCATCGTCAGGATGCACTGCGGCTCCTGCCCGTATTCGGCCTGGAGGTGGCGCCCCATCAGCAGGTTGAACTTCTGGTCCGTGCCGCCCAGCTCCAGGTCGGACTTCAGGGCCACCGAGTCGTAGCCTTGCATCAGCGGGTAGAGGAACTCGTGCACCGAGATCGGCGTGCCGGCGGCGTAGCGCTTGGTGAAGTCGTCGCGCTCCATCATGCGGGCGACGGTGTACTTCGCCGCCAGCTGGATCAGGCCGCGCGCGCCCAGCGGGTCGCTCCATTCGCTGTTGTAGCGGATCTCGGTGCGCGCCGGATCCAGCACCAGGCTGGCCTGCTTGTAGTAGGTCTCGGCGTTGTGCTTGATCTGCTCGGGCGTCAGCGGCGGACGGGTCGCGTTGCGGCCGGACGGGTCGCCGATCATCGAGGTGAAGTCGCCGATCAGGAAGATCACCTGGTGGCCCAGGTCCTGCAGCTGGCGCATCTTGTTCAGCACCACCGTGTGGCCGATGTGGATGTCGGGCGCGGTCGGATCCAGGCCCAGCTTGATCCGCAGCGGCTGGCCGGTGGCCTCGGAACGCGCCAGCTTCTTCAGCCATTCATCCTGCGGCAGCAATTCCTCGCAGCCGCGCATCGATTGCTGCATGGCATGATGGACCCGGTCCGTGATCGGAAATTCGGGCGTCGACGCGGCTGGGGTTCGGATGTCAGACATGGCACTTCGGAGCCCGCACGGGCTTACGTAAAGTCTTGATTTATCGGGTTTTCTAGCATTTGTAACCCGGGCCCGCCGCTATACTTTCGGCTGATTTTGCGGGGCGCCAGGAGGGCAATTCACATGCCTGACCTGTCGCTGCAACGCAAGACGGCGATTCTAGTGGACGCTCCTCGCAGCATCTGGACGCCCTTCAGGGCGTCCTTCGTTTTGCGGGATCCTCGAATCTCCGGCACGGGCCGGTCGAGCCACGCGCTTCTGCAGGCGTGGCGACGGGCGGCATTTCTCGGGCTCCAGAAAAAGGTCTTCGGCGCGTGATGAATTGGAATGACGAATGGCAGCGCGTGCAGCGCACCCTCGCTCGCGCCGAGTCCTTCGCGGCCAAACACCCCCGCGCCCTGACCGGCACCGTGGTCGGTGTCCTGAGCTGCTTCGCCGTGACCGCCTTCGGCGTCGCGCCGATGGCCCCTGACGCGGCGGACCTCCCGCAACGCGTCGTCTCCGAATCCATCCCGCTGCAGTCGCTGGACGAGCAACTGGCCGATCTGGCCGCGTTCGATCCGGGTCTCTCGCGCAGCGACGTCACCCGCGCCGCCGACACCGCCGACGCGCTGCTCAAGCGCATGGGCGCGTTCGACACGGCCGCCGCCGCGTTCCTGCGTTCCGACGACACCGCCAAGAAGCTGCTGACCGGCCGCGTCGGCAAGCGCGTGCAGGTCGTCGCGACCGCCAGCGGCGAGGTGCAATCCCTCGTCGCCCGCTACGCCGCCGAGGCGAGCGAGCAGCAGGACACCCATTTCACCCGCCTGAGCATCACCCGCCAGGGCGACAAGTTCGTCTCGAAGCTCGAGACCGTGCCCTTCGAGACCCAGACCCGTCTGGGCAGCGGCACGATCCAGTCCTCGCTGTTCGCCGCGACCGACGAGGCCAACGTGCCCGACGCGATCGCCACGCAGCTGGCAGACATGTTCTCGGGCGACATCGACTTCCACCGTGAACTGCGCAAGGGCGACCGCTTCTCGCTGGTCTACGAAACCCTCACCGCCGACGGCGAACCCATCACCTGGGGCAACCGCTCGGGCCGCCTGCTGGCCGCCGAGTTCGTGAACAACGGCAAGAGCTACCAGTCGGTCTTCTTCCGCGACCCGACCAGCGGCAAGAGCAATTACTACGGCTTCGATGGCGAGAGCAAGCGCCGCTCGTTCCTGGCGAGCCCGATGGAGTTTTCGCGCGTCACGTCCGGTTTTGCGATGCGCTTCCATCCGATCCTGCAGACCTGGCGCCAGCATCAGGGCATCGACTACGGCGCGCCCACCGGCACGGCGGTGCGCAGCGTCGGCGATGGCAACGTCGAATTCGCCGGGTGGCAGAACGGCTTCGGCAACGTCATCCAACTCAAGCACAGCGGCAACCGCATGACGGTCTACGCGCACCTGAGCCGGATCGACGTCAAGAAGGGTCAGAAGATCGAACAGGGTCAGAAGATCGGCGCCGTCGGCTCGACCGGCTGGGCCACCGGGCCCCACCTGCATTTCGAATTCCGCGTCAACGGCAAGCAGCAGGATCCGCGCGTGATCGCACGGGCGTCCGAGGCCGTCACCCTGCCCGCGACCGCGAAAGCCGTTTTCAAGGAGCAGGTCGCCAGCGCGAAGATCGCGCTCGAGGCTGCCTCCTCGATCCACGACGGCGTCGTCGGCGAATAAGCCCGCCGGCGCTTTCTTCCAGCGCCTCGCTGCGTCGCCGCCCCCACCTGCCCGTCCGGCCATGACGACGCCCGGTGTTGAGCTCTACATCGGATTGATGTCCGGCACCTCGCTCGACGGTGTCGACGCGGTGTTGCTGCACGCCGAGGCTGACGGTCGCGTCCGCGCCCTCGCTCACGAGTCCCAGGCCTTCGGCCCCGAGTTGCGCGCGGAACTGCTGGCGCTCAACAGCCCGTGCGACAAGGAGCTCCAACGCGCGGCGCTCGCCGCCAATGCCATCGCCCGCGCCTACGCGCAGGCCTGCCGCTCGTTGTTGACGGCCCAGCGGCTCGTGCCGCAGGAGATCCGCGCCCTCGGCGCACACGGGCAGACGGTGCGACACCGCCCCGGCGAGTTCGATGGCACCGGCTTCACCCTCCAGTTGCTCAACGCGCCCCTGTTGGCCGAGCTCAGCGGCATCGCGGTCGTCCACGATCTGCGCAGCCGCGATCTGGCGGTCGGCGGCCAGGGGGCGCCCCTGGTGCCGGCCTTCCATCGCGCCGTGCTGGCACAGGACGGCACCGACGTCGTCGTGCTGAACGTCGGCGGCATCAGCAACGTGAGCCTGCTCTGGGCGGACGGACGCAGCGGCGGCTTCGACTGCGGTCCCGGCAACTGCCTGATGGACGGCTGGGTCCACCGCCACCAGGGCGCCGACTACGACGCGGGCGGCCTGTGGGCCGCGCAAGGGCAGGTGCACGCGGGACTGCTCGACGCCCTGCTGGCCGAACCCTACTTCCGCCAGCCCCCACCGCGCAGCACGGGGCGGGATCTGTTCCACCTCGGCTGGCTCGATGCCAAGATCGCGGCGCATGCGCCTCGCATCGCCGCGGTGGACGTTCAAGCGACGCTGCTGGAGCTCAGCGCGCTTTGCGTCCTCGACAGTCTGGTGGCTTTCGCGCCGGGCGCTTGGCGCGAACTGCTGGTCTGCGGCGGCGGCGCCTTCAATGACACACTGCTGAAGCGGCTACAGGCGCTGCTGCCCACCGTGGCCGTCCGCACCACCGCAGCCAAGGGACTGCCGCCGATGCAGGTCGAGGGGGCCGCCTTCGCGTGGCTGGCGATGCGCCACGTGCGCGGGTTGCCGGGCAACCTGCCTGCGGCAACAGGCGCTTCAGGCGCCCGTGTACTGGGCAGCTACACACCCGCCTGACCTGGCACCGGACCTCGCCGCTCGCTCATCGCCAGAAACGACAAGACCGCCCGAAGGCGGTCTTTGTCATCCAGCCCGAAGGCCGTCGCTGCCGACAAGTCCGGCGCGTGCGCCGATCAGACCGAGAAGCTCGAACCGCAACCGCAGGTCGTCTGCGCGTTGGGGTTCTTGATCACGAACTGGGCACCTTGCAGATCTTCCTTGTAGTCGATCTCGGCACCGACCAGGTACTGCAGGCTCATGGCGTCGATCAGCAGCGTCACGCCATTCTTGGCCATCTGCGTGTCGTCGTCATTGACGGCCTCATCGAAGGTGAAGCCGTACTGGAAGCCGGAGCAACCGCCACCCTGCACGAATACGCGCAGCTTCAGCTCCGGATTGCCTTCTTCCAGCACGAGCTCGCGCACCTTCTCGGCCGCGCTGTCGGTGAAGACCAGCGGCGCCGGCATGCCGCCCAGATCGGTGGATTGGGTGTCGAGGACTGCGCTCATCGTGGATCCTGTTATGTCGGAGGAATGGCGGGATTATCTCAAAGCCCCCGCGGGGACGGCAGAGCCTTGGAGATAGCCCCTTCGGCAGGATATGCACCCGACCGGGCAAAAAACAAGGCCGCTGAAGCAGCGGCCTTGTTCTTGAGCTCTCGCCACCGAAGGCATCCCAACCCGGATGCCTCCAGTGGACGGAAGTCGATCAGCGCTTGCTGAACTGCTTCCGACGACGGGCGCCGTGCAGACCGACCTTCTTACGCTCAACTTCACGCGCGTCACGCGTGACGAAGCCAGCGCGGCTCAGTTCTGGCTTCAGGGCCGCGTCGTAGTCGATCAGCGCGCGGGTGATACCCAGGCGGACCGCGCCGGCCTGGCCGGACTCGCCGCCGCCGTGCACGTTGACCTTGATGTCGAACGCTTCACCATTGTTCGTCAGCAGCAGCGGCTGGCGCGAAATCATGATGGACGTCTGACGGCCGAAGTACTGCTCGATCGAGCGGCCATTCACCGTGATCTGGCCCGTGCCCTTCTTGATGAAGACACGTGCCACAGACGACTTGCGACGGCCGGTACCGTAATTCCAGTTTCCGATCATCTCCGCTCCTTAGATTTCCAGCGCCTTGGGCTGCTGGGCGGTGTGCGGATGCGTGTCGCCCGCATACACCTTCAGCTTCTTGATCATCGCGTAGCCGAGCGGGCCCTTGGGCAGCATGCCCTTGACGGCCTTTTCCAGGGCACGGCCCGGATGCTTGGCTTGCATGTCCTTGAACTTGGTGGCGTAGATGCCGCCCGGGAAGCCCGAGTGACGGTAGTACACCTTGTCCGTGGCCTTGTTGCCGGTCACGCGCAGCTTCTCGGCGTTGATGATGACGATGAAGTCACCGGTATCGACGTGAGGCGTGTAGATGGCCTTGTGCTTGCCGCGCAAACGGAGTGCCACTTCGCTGGCAACACGTCCGAGCACCTTGTCGGTGGCGTCAATCACAAACCACTCGTGCGTCACTTCGGCCGGCTTGGCGCTGAAGGTCTTCATGAGATTCTTTCAAAAGGCGGAACTTCGGGCGATCTGCCCCGTACGCTCGGTGCACGCTTTTTGCTTGCGGCCTCTCACGGACGTTCCCCCGCTGCCTTGGAAACGGGAAAGCCGACGAGTCTAGCAGAACCCGCCCGAAAGCCCAAATCCCGGTCACCGCGGACGGCTGCCAAGCCCCGCCAGCCGCCCGTTCCACGCCTTTGTGAGCTCTCTGAAGCGGCACCGGCGCCGTTCCCCGCTAGCATCCCCCTCCACCGCCGAGCCCACCATGTCCACCCCGCCCGATC
>CAMPJJ010000053.1 GCA_946886855.1 uncultured Roseateles sp.
CTTACTCCCAGACCCCCACCCGGCGCTCGCGGGCCACTACACCCCCCGGGGGGCCCCGCGCCGGCGGCGCCCCCCCCCCCGGGGGGTGGGGCCCCCCCCCCCCCGCCCCACGTCCCTTCAGAACGAACAAGGTCCGTCGAATGTTCCTGCACGGTTATCTGCCCAGCCTGCTCGAGGGCGCCGTATTGACCCTGGGCGTGGCCCTCAGCTCGATGGCGCTGGCCATGGTGCTGGGGATGATCGGCGCGATGGCCAAGCTGTCGAAGTTCCGCGTCGCCAAGGGCCTGGCCACCGTCTACACGACGCTGATCCGCGGCGTGCCCGACCTGGTGCTGGTCCTGCTGATCTTCTTCGGCGGACAGGTCGCGGTGAACGCCATCGCGCTGTCGCTGGGACATGAGGATCCGGTCGACATCAACCCCTTCGTCGCCGGCGTGGTGACGATCGCGTTCATCTTCGGCGCCTACCTGACCGAGGCCTTCCGCGGCGCCTTCCTGGCCGTGCCGCCGGGGCAGCGCGAGGCGGGCCTGGCCTTCGGCATGAGCCCCGCGCAGGTCGCGTGGCGCATCACGCTCCCGCAGATGTTCCGGCATGCGCTGCCGGGGCTGTCCAACAACTGGCTGGTGCTGATCAAGAGCACGGCCATCGTCTCGGTCATCGGGCTGCACGACCTCATGATGCGCGGCTCGCAGGCCGCCGCCGGCACGCGCGAGCCCTTCGTGTTCTATCTCGCCGTGGCGCTGATCTACCTGGTCTTCACTTCCGTCTCCGAACTGGTCTTCGACCAGCTGCAGAAGCGCCTGTCCATCGGTGTGCGTCGCCACTCGCTGTAATCACGATCCCCCATGAACCTGGACGCCATCGTCGAGAACCTCCCGCGCTACTTCGAGGGCGCGCTCATCACCTTCGAGCTGCTGTCGATCTCGCTGCTCATCGGGCTGGCCCTGGCCATCCCGCTCGGCGTGCTGCGCACGCTGCCGATCAAGTGGCTGTCGCGCACGGTCTGGGCCTACACCTACGTCTTCCGCGGCACGCCGATGCTGGTGCAGCTCTTCCTCATCTACTACGGACTGGGCCAGTTCGAGTGGATGCAGCAGAGCGCGCTGTGGCCGCTGTTCAGCTCGGCGTGGTTCTGCGCCTGCCTGACCTTCGTGCTGAACACCGCCGCGTACACGACGGAGATCGTCGCCGGCTCGATCCGGTCGCTGCCGCACGGCGAGGTCGAGGCCGCCAAGGCCCTGGGCATGAGCCGCTGGGTGATGCTGCGCCGCATCGTCGTGCCGCACGCGCTGCGCCGCGCGCTGCCGGCGTACAGCAACGAGGTCATCTTCATGCTGCACGGCACCGCGCTGGCCAGCCTCGTCACCATCATGGACGTCACCGGCGTCGCCCGCGACGTCAACGCCACCTACTACATCCCGTTCGAGGCCTTCATCACCGCCGCGATCTTCTACTTCACGATGACGCTGGTGCTGGTCGGTCTCTTCCATCAGGCCGAGAAGCGCTGGCTCAAGCCGCTGATGCCGCGCTGAAGCGGACATTCCCCATGCAACTCCGACAACATCCGCTCCCGAGCCCGACTCCGGGCACGCAGCGCGAGCTCGTCTCGCTGCACTACGGCCAGGCCGGCCAGGGCCAGAAGGTCTACATCCAGGCCTCGCTGCACGCCGACGAACTGCCCGGCATGCTCACGGCCTGGCACCTGCGCCGCCACTTCGATGTGCTGGAGGCCGCCGGCCGCCTGCGCGGCGAGGTGATCCTCGTGCCGATGGCCAATCCGATCGGGCTCTCGCAATGGTGGCTGCAGTCGCACCTGGGCCGTTTCGAAGGCCTGTCGGGCGAGAACTTCAACCGCCACTACCCGGAGCACATCGAGGCCGCCGCGAGACACGCCGAGCCGCGCCTGGGCGACGACCCGGCGCGCAACGTCGCGGTGCTGCGCGCCGCGCTGAAGGCCGAGGTGCAGGCCTCGCTTGCCGACACCGAGCTCAAGGCGCTGCGCAAGACGCTGATGCTGATGGCCTGCGACGCGGACGTGGTGCTGGACCTGCACTGCGACGCGCAGGCCGTGATGCACCTCTACACCGAGACGCCGTGCTGGCCGCAATGCGAGCCGCTGGCCGCCTTCCTCGGCGCCGGCGTGACGCTGCTGGCGACGGACTCGGGCGACAACCCGTTCGACGAGGCCTGCTCGCAGGTCTGGCGGAAATGGGCGGCCCACTTCGGCGACCGCTTCCCGATCCCGCAGGCCTGCCTGTCGGTGACGGTGGAGCTGCGCGGCCAGCAGGACGTGCATCACGACCTGGCGGCCAGGGATGCGCAGGCGATCGTGGACTTCCTGATCCACCGCGGCGTGATCGCGTCCGACGCGCCGGACGGCGCGCCGCCGCCGGTGCCCGCGCCCGTCGGTGACGCGCGCCCGCTGGCGGGTTCGATCCCGGTCCCGTCGCCGGTCGGCGGCGTGCTGACCTTCCTGCGCGAGGTCGGCGAGACCGTGAAGACCGGCGACGTGATCGCGCAGGTCATCGATCCGATCAGCGGCTCGGTGACCGACCTGAAGAGCCCCATCGACGGGCTGCTGTTTGCACGCGACACGCTGCGCCTGGTCACGGCCGGGGCGCGGGTCGCGAAAGTCGCGGGGCGCGAAGCGACCCGCACCGGAAAACTCCTGGGAGCCCGTTGATGTCCGCGGCCAGTCTTGTTGTCGACAACCTCCATAAACGCTACGGCGACCGCGAAGTGCTCAAGGGTGTGTCCCTGGCCGCGAAGCCGGGCGACGTGATCACGCTGATCGGATCCAGCGGCTCGGGCAAGAGCACCTTCCTGCGCTGCATCAACCTGCTGGAGCAGCCTTTCGAGGGCACGCTGAAGCTGGGCACGGAAGCGCTCAAGCTGGTCCGCGACCGCGACGGCAGCCTCAAGTCCGCGGATGCGGCGCAGCTGCAGCGGTGGCGGGCGCGGCTGGCGATGGTGTTCCAGAACTTCAATCTGTGGGGCCACCGCACGGTGCTGGAGAACGTCATCGAAGCGCCCATCCACGTGCTGAAGCAGCCCCGCGCGCAGGCCATCGAGAAGGCCGAGGCGCTGCTGGCGCGGGTCGGCGTGTCGCACCGCAAGGACGTCTATCCGGCGCAGCTCTCGGGCGGCGAGCAGCAGCGCGTGGCGATCGCGCGCGCGCTGGCGGTGGAGCCGGAGGTGATGCTCTTCGACGAACCGACCTCGGCGCTGGATCCGGAGCTGGTCGGCGAAGTGCTGAAGGTGATGCGCGATCTGGCGGCCGAGGGCCGCACGATGATCGTCGTGACCCACGAGATGGGCTTCGCGCGCGAGGTGTCGTCGCACACCATGTTCCTGCATCAAGGTCGCGTCGAGGAACAAGGCGATCCTCGCGAGGTGCTGGCCAAGCCGCAGAGCGAGCGGCTCAAGGCCTTCCTGAGCGGCGGGCTGAAGTAGCCCTCACGCGCGCCATCAACAGAAAGCCCGGGTATGCCCGGGCTTTCGTTCATGTCGACGGACTCATTGAAGTTCCGCCGGCAGGAAGACGGCGTGGACGCCGCGATCCCGGACCAGATGCAGCAGTCGCAACGCGGGCCCCTGCGGCCGACCGAAACCCTGCTCCCAGCGGCGCAACTGCCTCGGCGTGGTCGCGATCAGCACGGCGAATCGAGAGAGCTCCAGCCTGTCCCGCTCGCGGATCGCTCGCAACTCGTGCGGCAGCAAGGGATCCGGCATTTGCATGCCGTCGATCTCGTAACCGCGACGGTCCTCATCGCTGATCCACCCTGCCCGATGCCACTGACGACCCTCGTTCAGCAGCCGCTCCACCAAGGCCGACTTCCGTTTACGCATCACACGTCACCTCTTTCAAACGTCCCTGCTCCACCGCAGCGTCCCGCTCCGGGAGCGACATCGCCGCCAGCGCCTTGGCGTGACGTCGGATCAGGTCGAGCGAATCGCGCTCGACATTCTCCTTCTCGCTCTTCGCATAGCCTTCGATGAAGAACCATGGTCCGTCCCCGCGGAGAGCGACGATCACGCGATAGCCCTCGCGTTTTCCTGCACCGGATCGTCCGATCCGCTTCTTCACGAGTCCACTACCGAGATTTGCATCGATGAGCCCACGTGCCATTTCAGCCACGGCGCGGCACAGGTCGCTGTCTTGCCAGCGCCTGCTTGCGCATCCAGCGTTGAAACCCTTCGACCAGGTGGACGGTGCTCGCAAGACTCATTGAAGCTCCGCCGGCAGGAAGACGGCGTGGACGCCGCGATCCCGGACCAGATGCAGCAGTCGCAACGCGGGCCCGTGGGGACGGCCCAAGCCCTGTTCCCAGCGTCGCAGCTGCTTCGACGTCGTGTTGATCAGATCTGCAAACACGGCCAGTTCCAACTTGTCCCGCTCGCGGATGGCGCGCACCTCCTCCGGCTGCAGCGGCATCGGCGCCGGCATGCAGACGATCTCGCAGGACCGACGACGCTCATCGCTGATCAGTCCGTGAGCGTGCCACAAGCGGCCTTCCGCAAGCACGCGCTCAACGATGGCGGACTTCCTCTTCCTCATCACACCTCACCTCCTTCAGGTGGCCGTGGCCGACGATCACGGCCAATTCCTTCTGCGACAGACCGGCGAGCCAAGCGCCTTCCTCGCGCAAGGCGCGGAGCGCCTTCGGCTCGATGTTGTCCCGTTGATTCTTTGCGTATCCATCCACGAAGAACCACGGTCCTGCGGGATGCCTCGCGACGATCACGCGATAGCCCTCGCGTTTGCCCGCACCGGATCGTCCGATCCGCTTCTTGAAGAGTCCACTACCGAGATTTGCATCAATGAGCCCGCGTGCCATTTCGGCCACGGCGCGGCACAGGTCGCTGTCTTTCCACCGCCTGCTGACGCCTCCAGCGTTGAAACCCTTCGACCAGATAGACGGCACTCGTCACGTGGACCTCCCCGCATCATTGCGACAGGCGTCAGTGCCTGGTCTTGCCGTCTGCAATCTCGTCCTGAAGACGGCCCACCGATGGGGGTGTCACGGCCGCGCAGACGCGCAGACGCGCAAAAGAAAAGCCGCGCAGAGGCGCGGCTTTGGTGGAAGCGAGAGACCGATGGATCAGCCGTAGACCGACTTCTCCGGGCGGCGCGCGAGCACCGCGATCGGCGGCGCCCAGCGCTCGCCGCGCGGCTTCTTGCTCGTGACCAGCGTGATCTCCGAGGGCTCGAAGACCTCGACGTTGTGCGTGATCGGCGTCGTCAGCAGGTACTGCGCCCGCGTGCTCTTCAGGAAGTGGCCGACCAGCTGGATGTTGCGCACGTCCAGGTGGGCGAAGGGCTCGTCGATGAAGACGAAGCCGCCGGGCGCGTCGTCGTCCTTCATCAGCCCGACCAGCAGGATCAGGCTCTTGAGCACCTGCTGCCCGCCCGAGGCCTCGCCGTCGTTCATGCCGACCTCGCCCTTGCCGTCGAAGTTGAACTTCACGTGCAAGCCCGCCTGCGCCAGCACCGTGTCGTCGTTGTCCAGGTGCGGCAGCTCGGCCTGCGCATGCACGCCGGCCAGTTCGCCCAGCTCCTGCACATTCTTCTTGTAGCGTCGCACCGTCGCGCGCAGCACGTCGATGTAGCGCTCGCGCGCGTTGAACGCGGCGATGCGCGCCATCTCGTTGCTCGCCCGGCGGTCGTCCAGCTGCGTGGTCTGCTCCAGCACCGCCATCTGCATGCGCGCATGGCGCTCCTGCACGCCGGGATCGGTCTCCCACACGCCGGTATCGAGTTCCTGCTGCACATGGCGCGACGCGATCTCGGCCTGCTTGGCGTTCTCGAATTCATCGCGCAGCGCGTTCAGGCGCATCGGGTGCACCCAGAGCGCGGGGAATTTCGCCCGGGCCTCGCGCGAGGCCTTCGCCGTCGCGATCAGGTCGTCGCGCCGCGACGCCCAGTCGCGCTCGGCGCGCGACACGTTGTCCTCGCTGGCCTTCAGGCTGGCCTGCGCGGCTTCGTAGTCGCGCTCGGTGCGCGTCGCCGCAGCCACCGTGCGGTCGTGTTCCTGGTCGAGCGCGCCCATGCGCGTCGCCGCCTCGATGCGCGACTGGCGCAGTCCGGGCAGGCGCGCACGCGCCTCGGCGAATTCCTCGGCGCGCTCCACCAGCTCCTGCGCCGCCTTGTGGCCCTGCGCCGCCCGTTGCGCGTCCTTGAGCTGGCGCTCGATCTCGAGCTGCTCCTTGGCGAGCTTGGACAGCTCCAGGTCGTAACGCGTCAGTTCCTTGTCCAGGGAGGCGCGGCGCGTGTCCAGCGCCGAGTCGCCGAACTGGTACTCGCGCGGCTCGACCCACAGGCTGCGACCGCCGCGGCCGTCGCGGTAGTAGGCCTCCGGCGTGATCCATTCGCCGCCGGACTGCGCGCCCTTGTCGGTGTCGGCGACGCAGCGGATCGAAGCCAGCTGGCGCAACAGCCAGCCCGGCGCCTTCGCATTGAACTTGAGCACGGACAGCAGGCTGTCCTTCGGGCTCACCGTCGGCGCGAACTCGCCGTCGGCGACTACGTAGTGCCGGTAGCGCTCGCGCGACGCGAGGCGGTAGGCCTGGCCCTCGTCGCTCGCATGCGCGAGCACCACGACCCAGCGCGAGGGCCGCAGGAAACCTTCGGCGGCGGCGCGCCACTGGTCGTCGGCGATGTCGATGGCGTCGGCCAGCACGTGGTGGGCGATGCCGGCCTCGTCCAGCGCCTTGCGGAAACGCGTCACCTCGACCGGCGGCGGCGGCAGCCGCTGCCCGGTCAGCTCGTCCATCGCCGCCTGCGCCTTGCGCTGCTGGTCGTTCTGGCGCGTGAAGCTCTCGCGCAGCTGGTGCTGGCGGGTGCCGAGCTCCTCCAGCTTCGCCGCCAGCGCCGCGCCGTCGGTCTCGACCGCGGCGAGCGCCTTGAGATCGTCCTCGCGCTTGGCGAGCTGTTCCATCGGCCGTTCGCCGTCGCGCGCGGCCTCGAAGGCCTGGCGCGCTTCCTTGCGCTGCTGCTCCAGCTCGGACAGCTTGTCCCGGACCGTCTCCTGCGCCTTGAACAGCGCCAGCAGATGCGCGCGCTTGTCGCTGATGCCGCGCTCGTCGGAGCGGGCGAACAGCCGTTGCCGATGCAGTTCGCGCAACTGCTGCGCGGTGCGCTGGCGTTGCTCGCTCCACTGCAACACCGGCACGACCTCGGTCGCGAGCCGCTCGCGCTCCTTCAGCCGCAACTGGTACTGCTGGTAGCTGTTGACGCGGTTGGCCAGGTCCGACAGTTGCGCCTGCGCGTGCGACAGCTCATGCGTGGACTGATCCACTTCCTTCAGCAGCTGCTGCTGGTGATTGCGCGCCAGCTCGTAACGGTCCAGCACCTCCTGGTCGCCGAAGACCTCGAACACCAGGCGCAGCAGTTCCTTGGGCGACAGCTCGCACAGGCGGTCCGTCTGGCCCTGCTCCAGCGCCAGCACGCGACCGATCGCGCGCGTCAGGCCGGCGGCCTCCAGGCGCTTCTTCCAGGCCTCGATGCCCAGCCAGTCCTTGTCGGCCTTGGTGTCGAGCTCCTCGATCTCCTGCACGCCGTCGACCAGCGTGTAGCGGCGCACCCAGTCGCCGCCCTGGCGCGAGATGCGGCAGGCCAGCGTCACCTGGTCGGAATACAGCAGCGAGCTCGCGAACGGCCGGCTGCTGTTCTGGCGGTTGCGCGGGCGGTTGTCCACCAGCGCGCGCAGCCAGGCGTGCTCGGCGTTGGCGTGGCGGGCGTAGGTCTTGTAGGTCCGGCCGCCGGAGCATTCCAGGCCCAGCAAGGTCCGCATCGCGTCGAGCAGCGTCGTCTTGCCCGAGCCGTTGGGCCCGGCGATGGTGATGATGTTGCCGTCCAGCGGCATCGAGACGCGGCGGCAGTAGTCCCAGTGCAGCAGTTCCAGGGATTGCAGGTGAAACATCAGGCGTCGCTCAGATCGGATTCTTCGTTGTGGCGGGCCGCCAGGATGGCGGTGAGCATCGGGCCGGACTCGGCGTCGGTGCTGCGCGCGAGCACGTCGGCGAGCGCCCCGTCCAGGATGCGCGGCGCCAGCGTGTCGTAGTCGAGCAGCAGGTCCAGCAGCGGACCTTCGCAGATGTCCTCGCCCTTGCGGGTGATGAAGCCCTGGCGCTCGAGCAGCTTGAGGTTGGAATCCAGCCGCATCTTCTTGCCCAGCTGGTTGCCGAAGTCGGCCAGCAGGCTGCGGTAGGACAGCGTCGGCGCGCTGCTCGCGGCGCTGGGCAGCGGCTTGTCCTTGGAGAACATCTCGCCCTGCCCTTCGGCGGCCTCCTCGGCGCGCGAGAGCTGGCGCTGACGCTTGGGCAGCACGATCAGCGCCCACACGACCACCAGCAGCGCGACGCCGTCGCGCGGCAGGTCGAGGTTGTTGTTGGACGCCAGGCCGGTCTCGCCGAACACGGCGACCTCGGCCGGGCGCAGCATGGCCAGCGTGATGTGGTCGGCGTAGACGTTGTCCACCACGCGCAGGCCGACGGCGGCCACGCGCTCGTTGACCGCGCGCCAGAGCTCCTGGTCGATCAGCGCGCGGCGCACCAGCGGCTGGTTGCGCGGCAGCCAGCGGCGCGCCAGCAGTTGAGCCGCCAGCTGGGCGGCGTCGTCGAGTTGATTGCTCATGCCTGGGGAATCTCGGAAGAAGGGTCGGCCTTGCGACGGCCGCGCCTGGGCGCGGGCGGCTCGGGGGGGCGCCACTTGGGTTCGGGCTCGGGCTCGACCGGCGGCTCGACCTCGGTCGAGTGCAGCACCCCGTGGCTCATCCAGCGGACGTGCTCGTCGTCGATCTCGCCCTGCTGCGCGGACCAGCGCACGCGCCACGGCTGCCGCGCCATGTCGCCGGTCGCGCCGGCCAGATGCTGGGCCTGCACGTCGCCGAGCAAGGGCAGCAGCTGGGCGCGATACGCGGCGCGCGCGTAACTGCCGCCGAGCACCGCCGGCCGGAGATCGTTCGTCTGCACCTTGTCGCCGGTCCACAGCCCCAGCAGCGCCTGCAGCTGGTTCATCTCGGGCGGCAGGCTCATCACGGCGAGCTCGCCTTCCGGCGCGGCCAGGCCGGTCGGCAGCGGCTCGGGCGTCGGCGGCACCGGGCGGTCGCGTTCGAACTCGGCCTCGCAGCCGTCCAGCAGCTCGTGCTGCGCGACGAAGACCGGGTGCACGGGCCGCGACAGGGCGCCCAGCGCGAGGTTCTCCAGGAACGGCACGTCCTGCAGCCAGCGCCGCACGTCGGTGGTCGTGATGCCGGTGGAGCCCAGCGTGACGCGCTGGCGGTCGGCCTGCTGCAGCGCACGGTTGAACTGGCTCGCCATCGCGAGCAGCCGCGCCTGCGCCAGACCGAGCTCGCGCGCGAGCCGCTCCAGCCGCGCGTTGCCGTCGTCCTCCGCCTGGCGGATGATCGCGGACAGCGCCTCGCTGGCCCGCTCCACCAGCTTGAGCGCACGCTCGAAGCGCATGCGCGCGCGGCGCAGGTGGAACTCGGAGCCGGACGCGATCGCGTCGGCGAATTCGTTGTAGAGCCGCGAGAGCTGCGCCAGCAGATGCTGCAGCTGCGCCGGCTCCAGCGTGCCGAGCTGCTGCGCGCCGGCCACGTTGGCCAGCAGGCCGGCGAGGTCGCCGTCCTCGTCCGCGGCCTGCCCCTGCGTCAGCGGCGACACCATGGCCATCAACTGCTGCGCCAGCGGCGTCACGCCGTACTGCTGGTTGGACGCGTCCCAGGCCAGCAACTGCGCGTCGCGCAGGCGCTTGAGCACGAGCTCCAGCGCCTCGTCGCGCAGCACGTGAAAGTGGCGGTTCAGGTCGTCGCGCGAGAGCCGCGACTGCGGCAGGCTCATCAGCTCGATGAACACCCAGACGCGCAGCCGCACCAGCGTGGCCGGGCCGTGGAACAGCGCGCGCTGCGCGCCCAGCAGGGCCTCGTTGCGGTCCAGCTGCCACCACAGGAGCGAATCCTGCGGCAGCTGACCTTCGCGGAAATGGTCTTCGAAAGAGGGGTCGGGGAGATCGTCGCGCAGAGCGTCGTCCACGCCTCCCGGGGTCACTGTCATAGGGGCGGATTATCGCCCCTCGGAGCGCCCTTCCCGGCCCGCCGTCACACGGGTGTCAGGGACCGCCGCATCAGGGTTGCCCCGGAGCCGAAGCTGGCGAGTTTCTCGGTCAACGCGGCGCTCAAGGGCGCCTCGGCATCGGAGAAACCGTGCCGCTCCCAGTACGCTCGCGAGCCCTGCACCGCGACCAGCGCGACCTGCGTCAGGCCCATGTCCTGGGCGCGATGCACCACCTGCTGCACCAGCTTGTGGCCCAGGCGCTTCGCGCGGCCGGCGGGTGAGACGGCGAGGTCGTGCAGGTACAGCGTGCGCGGCGCGCGGGCCGGCGTGATGGCCGGCGCGTCGAGCGCGGGCAGTTGCCCGTCGTCGACCGGCAGGCTGACCACGTAGGCCAGCGGCTCGCCGGCCTCGACGGCCAGGTAGGAACAGTGGAGATGACGCGCCGCGTTCAGCTTGGCCTCGAAGGCCTCGGCGCTCTCCAGGAACTCGGGCCCGTAGCACTGGGCCTGCAACGCGAGCACGTGCGGGACGTCCTCGGTGCCAATCACTTTCAACTGCAGCATCAGACGAATGAGCCGGCCGATCGCGCGTTCCAGTGGTCGGAGATCCCCGAGAAGAACGGCGTCAGCAGCGGCGTGAAAAGACAGACGAAAGCCAGGATGTTGAGCGCGACGCTCAACCAGAACACCCGCCGGAAGCTCGGCTTGGCGCTCTTGTGCCGCAGCAAGTGCTGTGCCAGCAACGCGCCGGGCCAGCCGCACAGCAGCGCGAGCCCATGCAGCGTCGATTCCTTGACGCGCCATTGCCCCAGCCGTGCCGCGCGCTTGTCCAGCGCATAGACGATGAAGGTGGCGAAGCTCATCGCGACATAGACGCCCCACAAGCCGCGCGGCAAGGGCCACGCGAGGTGCGTCAGCAGCACCAGCGAGGCAAAGCCTGGCACCAGCCACAACGAGGCGCCGGTGTCGGCGGAGGTCTTGGGAGGGGAAGCAGCGGAAGCACCGCGCGCGGACGGCGCGGGCCTGGATCGCGCACCCGCGCGGGCCGCGTCGGCAGCACCGGACGACGGACCGCGCCGGGGCGCGGGGCCGGCGGGCGCCGGCTTGGGCTCGAGGCTGCGGACCTTCAGCGCGCGGGGCTTGCCCTGCGCATCGGATCCGGGCTCGTAGTCGACGCGCTCGCCGACGAAGGGTCGGCGGGCGCGCAGGCCGAAGGCGCTGATGTGCGCGAAGCGTTTCGGTCCGCCATCGGACGGCGCGATGAAGCCGTAGCCCTTCGCGTCGTCCCATTGGACGATCCGACCCTCGACGCGCATCCTCAGCGTCCCTCGTCAGCCGAGCCGGAGGCTCAGAACTTGCGCGGACCCTTGCGCGGCACGAAACCGCCGCGCTCGCTGCGGTCGTCGCCGCCTTGCGGACGCGGGCCCTTGCTGAACGCCGGCTTGGCCGGACGGCCTTCGAAGCGGTTGTCGTCGCCCTTGTTGAAGGCCGGACGCTCGGCACGCGGCGCGTAGCGGTCGTTGTTCTCGGCCGAACGGTCGAAGCGCGGGTCCGGACGACGCTGGTCGAAACCACCGCCGTTGCCGCCATGACCACCGTCACGCGGGCCGCCGAAGTCACGCTGCGGACGGTCGCCATAGCTGCGCGGCGCGCCGCCGAAGCCTTGACCGCCTTGCGGACGATCACCGAAACGCGGACGGTCGCCGAACGGACGGTCGCCTTGCGGGCGCTCGTTGCGGTGCTCGAAGCGCTGACCGCCGCCGAACCCACCGGGGCCGCCTTGACCGCCTTGACCGCCTTCACGACGCTCGCCGAACGGCGGACGGCCCTGGCCTTCCGGACGCTCGAAGCGCGCGCTGTTGTCGAAGCGGTTGTCGCCGCCACGATAGCCGCCGCCTTGCGGACGGTTGCCGCCGAAGCCGCCCCGGTTGGCACCGTAGCCGCCGCGATTGCCACCGAAGCCGCCACGGTCACCACCGCGATCGCCGCGGTCGAAGCCCGGGCGCGCCGGGTAGATCTTCGGATCTTCGTTGCGCGGCTCCAGGCCTTCGATGCGCGAGACCGGGATCTGTTGCGTCGTGAACTGCTGGATGCGCTTGATCATCGAGATGTCGCCACGCTCGGCCAGCGTCACCGCGAGGCCGGAGCGGCCGGCACGGCCGGTGCGGCCGATGCGGTGGACGTAGTCCTCCGCCTTCATCGGCAGGCCGAAGTTGATGACGTGCGAGATCGTCGGCACGTCGATGCCGCGGGCGGCCACGTCGGTGGCGACCAGCACGCGCAGGTCGCGACGGCGCAGCGCCATCAGCGTGCGGGTGCGCTTGCCCTGCGGCATGCCGCCGTGCAGCGCGGCGACGCGGTGGCCGATGGCCTCCAGCTGCTCGGCCAGCCACTCGGTGTCCTGCTGGGTGCTGGTGAAGACGACCGCCTGGTCGACGTCCTTCAGGCCCAGGATGTGTTCCAGCAGCTTGCGCTTGTGCTGGCCGTTGTCGGCCCAGTGCAGGCGCTGCTCGATGTTCTCGTGCGAGTCGGTGTGACCCGAGACGTCGATGCGCTGCGGGTCCTTCATCAGCTGCGAGGCCAGGCGGCCCGTGTTGCCGGCGAAGGTCGCGCTGTACATCAGCGTCTGGCGCTCGGACGGGATCTGCTGGGCGACGAAGTTGATGTCGTCGATGAAGCCCATGTCCAGCATGCGGTCGGCCTCGTCGAGGACGAACATCGTCACGTTGTCCAGCTTGCAGCGGCCGCTGTTGATGTGGTCCAGCAGGCGGCCGGGGGTCGCGATCAGGACGTCCAGCGGGCCGCTCAGCGCGCGCAGCTGCTGCGCATAGGGCATGCCGCCCAGCACGGTCGCGACGCGCAGGCCCTGGATGTGGCGGCCGTAGGTCATCGCGGCCTTGGCGACCTGCATCGCCAGTTCACGGGTCGGGGCCAGCACCAGCACGCGCGGGCCGATGGTCCGGGTCTTGTTGTTGGTGGCGGCGCGTTCGGCGCGGGCGTTCAGCACCTGCTGCAGCGCGGGCAGGATGAACGAGGCGGTCTTGCCCGAACCGGTGCGCGACGAGACCATCAGGTCCTTGCCGGTGAGCGCCGGCGGGATCGCCTGCGCCTGCACTTCGGTGGTGTTCTCGTAGCCGGAATCCTTGACGGCGCGCAGCAGCGCGTCGTGCAGGCCCAGGGCCGAGAACGGGGTGCCGGTGGTCTCCGCGTCGGCGGCCAGTTCAACGGCCTCGATCACCTGCTCGAGCCCGCTGTCCAGCGTCTCGTTCGTGTCCAGGGTGTCGGCGGCGGTCTTGTCGTGGTCGAAACTCATTTGTCTTTGCAATCCAAAGGTGCACAGCCGGGCCGACGCCGTCAGGACGGCGTCCGCGCCGGAGCGCCTGGTCGCCGCGCAAGATCGATGTGATCGCGGCAGAACCGTGATGTCGCTGGGAGAAAGCTCGCGTCGATCACCAGGAAAGAAAGACACATGCGCGGCGCGATTGCAGAGCAACCGCCGTGGTCGGCATGAAGGGCCTGGTGAGGCGCCGGGGAACAGTCAAAGCGACGGCATCGCCGCCGACCGAACCCGAGGGCATGCAGTGCGCGCTCCCCGTGGCGGGAAACAGCTTCGGCGGGGAGCCGGAGCCTGCGTGGGAATCCGTTCGGATGCCCGGCGCAGCGGTCTGCAAGAGGTCAGAGGAGACGTACGAAGCACCGCCAGAAGCGGTGAAGCCCACGACTATAACAGCATTCGGGGTTTCCACCTAGCACATCATGGAGGGCCATCCCTCGCGACGCCGCGACACCGCGACACCGCGACGCCGGAGGTGGGTCGGGGCCTCACAGCCCGTCGAGCAGCTTGGGCAGCACCGCCATCAGCCCCTCCAGCTGATTCCCGTCCAGCCAGGCTGGCGCGGCATCCAGCCAGTCGGGGAACACGACGCCTTCGCGCTGCACGCGCAGCACGGCGGCGTCGAGGGACTCTTCGATCAGCAGCAGCGCGGCCGGCACGCCCCGGGCGTCGCCGCCGCAGGTCGCCTCGATGCGACGCGCCAGGACGGCGGGCTGCCACGGGAGATCCGCGTGGACGATCGCGACGCGATCGTCGGCGAGCGCCCCTTCCTCCAGACTGCCGAGCGCGTCGTCGCTGGCCAGCAGCACGCCGGCTTCGGCGCCGCGCCAGGCCGACAGGGCGGCCTCGCGGACCTCGGCCGTGTCACCGGCGCGCAGGCGCTGCGGCGGCAGGCGGCGCAGCTGGGGCGACATCGACAGGCTGTCCAGCAGCGTCTCCGACCGCGCGCAGATCACCAGGCGCCGCGCGGCAGGCACCGCAGCCGACTGGATCCAGTCCCGGCGCAGCGCCAGCACCGCCTCGGCCTTGGCCGCCAGCGCCTGGCGCGATGCCGGCGACAGCAGGGCCAGCGCCTCCAGCAGTTGCTGCTGGTCGGCGCTCGACAGGAAGCGCAGCGCGCTCCAGCGCTCGACGAGCTGGCGCAGCTGTTTCAGCGGCGCGGCCGGCAGGCTGGCGCCGGTCGACGCGGCCCCGTCCAGCCACAGCGGCGTCAGCAGCGCGGCAGGCAGCTGCGCGTGCAGCTCGCGCTTGCGACGCGACAGCAGCACCGGCTCCAGCGCGTCGCGCCTGACCTTCTTGCCGGCGTCCTCGGGCAGCACCCGCAGGTCGGAGAGCGGGCCGCGACGCATGTCGTCGAGCCAGTCGACCCATTCGCCCAGACGCGCATCGGCGAGCGGCTCCTCATGCGCGATCAGCAGCAGCTGCGCGACCGGCAGCGCGCGCAGCGCGGCCAGACGATCCGCGTCCATCAACTCGATGCCGTCGACGATCAGCAGCGCGGGCTGCGGCTTCGCGGGGGGCGCGGCGGCCACGGTCACCGTTTTGGCGTCGTCGCCGAGCCAGCGCTTCAGATCGCGCTGCCAGGATGCATGCGCGGCTTCCGGCGCGATGACGACGGCCGGCTTCACGCCGAAGAGCGTCGCCCACAGCTGGATCGCCGCGATCGCGGCGCCGCGCTGACCCAGTCCGAGATCGTCGGAGATCAGAGCGCGGCCGGCGCAGACGGCGAACAGCGCCGCTTCCCAGGCATGGATGCTGAGATCGTCGCGCAGCAGCGCGCGCATCGCGGCGCCGTCGGCCATCAGCGTCTCGAGGCGCTGCACGCGGGCCTGCGCATCGCGGCCGCAGGCCAGCTGCGGCCACACCGGCGCATCGACGCGCAGCGTGACGCCAAGCGCGCGGGCGTCGCCCAGCACCTGCTGCAGCCAGGCATGGCCGCCTTCGGCGCGGCGACGCTGCTGGTCATCCAGGCCGGCCTGCTCGCGCAGGCGGGGCGGGACGTCGCGGCCGCAGACCCACTGCAGTTCGCGCTCGTCGCCGGGCACGAGCCAGACCTCGGCCTCGCGTGCCGGCCAGCCGGCATCGAGGGCCTCGTGCCGAGCGCCGTCGAACAGCGACAGCAGCTGGTCGCCGTGCTCGCACGTCCCTTGATCGCGATAGCCCGCGCAGTCGCAGCGCCAGGTCTTGCGGCCCAGCAGGCGCAGGCGGAAGGTGCCGCCGGTCTCGCCGTCGCGCAGTTCGTAGTCGCCGAACACGCCGTCCTCCTCGCGCGCGCCGAGCGTGAACCGCGGCGGCTCGGCCGGTGCGTCCTCCACGACCGGTCCAGGCGCGGGCCTGCGGCGCCCCTTGCGGGCGGCAGCCGGCTCGGCGATGGCATCGCCACTGGCCGTCACGACCTCGGCCGCAGGCACGGCAATCTCAGCCACAGGCGCGGCAATCTCGGTGGCGACAGGCCCCGCCGCGACCAGGACGTTTTCTTCAACGGCCACGGCCTTGGGCGCGGCGCCACGCTTGCGCGCCGGCCGCTTCGGCGCCGGCGTCGGCGCATCGACTTCAGTGACCTCAGCCACTTCAGCGACCGCTTCGGCTGCGGGAGCGTTCGGCGCGATGGGCGCGATGGGCGCTGCGACAGCGTCCGCCGCCTCGACGGGCTCGGCGACCGGCATCTTCGCGCGGGTCGACCGCTTGCGCGCCGGCTTGGGCGTCACGTCTGGAGCGGCAGGCGTGGCAGGCGCGGCAGGCGCGGCATCGGTCGCCGCCTCGTGCGCGACATCGGCAGCGGGGGCTATCCCGGCGCTCACGGCGTCGATCTCGGCCGGCACGGCCGCCTCAGCCACCGCTCGGGTCTTGCGCGCCGCCGGGCGGCGTCGTTGGGAAGTCGTCGTCATGGGAGTCCTCGTGCCGCAGCCGCACTTCACGCCAGCCGCGGACACCGTTGAAGATGGCGAGCGCATGCGCCCGCCGCAGATCGTCCAAGGTCAGCCGCGCCTCGCGCAGCCGGCCCTGTTCCAGGAGTTCCTCGCGCAGCGTGCCGGGCAGCAGGCCGGCCTCGGCCCGCGGCGTCAGCCACGGCCCGTCCGGCGCCCGTTGCAGCGCGAGGTTGGTCAGGCAGCCCTCGGTGAGCTCGCCGTCCCGGTTGAACAGCAGCACGTCGAAGCAGTCCGCCGGCTTGGTGTCCAGGAAGGCCTGGTACACCTCGCGGCGCGTCGTCTTGTGCTGGATGAATTCCGCCGCCGCACCGCGCGTGTCGATCGGGGACCTGGCCAGCGCCACCCTCAGCGGCGCGGACGGGTCCGGGGACATCGTCGACGCCAAAGGCAAGGCCTGCACCACGTCGTTGAACGAACCGTCCCGGGCCAAGGTCAGCCGGACGCGCCACGCGCCGCGCGGATGGCGCCGCGCGACGTCGACGAGGCGGGCCTTGGCCGCGTCGGCCGACCAGGCCAGCCCGAAATGCCGCGCCGTGCGCTGCATCCGCGCGAGATGCCGGCCGGCGCGGGCGAACTCGCCGTCCTCGAGCCGCATCGTTTCCAGCGCCTCGATGGGCGCCCGGGCGCGCGTCAGGAAGCGGGCCTTCGCGCGCCACTCGTCGATCTCTTCGCTGGGCCGCGAGTCCAGCGTGATGCCGCTGCCCACGCCGCAGCGCAACAGCCGCCCCGTCTGCTCGACGGTGCGGATCGGCACGTTGAAGGTCACCGCCCCGCCCGGCTGCAGCAGACCGAGCGCGCCGCAATACCAGCCGCGCGGTCCGGGCTCGAGCTCGTCGATGACCTCCATCGCGCGCTTCTTCGGCGCGCCGGTGATCGACCCGCAAGGGAAGAGCGCGGTCATGACCTCGTCCAGCGCCATCCCGCCGCGCGTGACCGCGCCGATCGTCGACGTCATCTGCCAGACCGTCGGCAGCGCGTGCAGCTCGAACAGGCGCGGCACGCGCACCGAGCCCGGCACCGCGACGCGCGACAGGTCATTGCGCAGCAGGTCGACGATCATGAGGTTCTCGGCGCGCTCCTTGGCGCTGGTGCGCAGGTAGGCCTGCGCGGCCTCGTCGCCGGCGCGGTCGCGGCCGCGCGGCGCCGTGCCCTTCATCGGTTGCGCCGACAGCAGCCAGGTGTGGCTGGCCTGCGGCGTCTCGGGCAGCGGCCGCCAGTCGAAGAAGAGCTCGGGCGACACGCTGGCCACGCTGGCCATGGCGCCGCCGTCACCGTCCGCGCCGGTTCCGGACCCGGTCCGCAGGAACATCGAGAACCCGCCCGGCTGCGACGCCTGCAGCGCGAAGAAGTGGGCGACCTCGTCGAAGCCGTCGAACGCCTCGGCGGCCAGACGCGTCGTGAGGTTGACCTGATAGCAGTCGCCATTCCGGATGTAGTCGCGGATGCGCTCGACCTGCGCCTGCTCATCGGCGTCGGCCTGCGTGTCGCGCCACGCCGTCATCGGATGCGCGCGATTCGCGCCTGCCGCCGCGAGGTCGTCCGGCCACGGCGCCGGCGCGTCATGCCAGACGTGGAATTCCGCCAGCGGCGCCTCTCCCGCCGGCCGCGTGCGCAGCACCGCGTCGAGCGCCGCCGCCGCCTCGTACCGCAGACCGCCCAGTACCCACGCCCCGGCGCGCGCGGCGGCATGCGCCAGGCGCAGCACGGCGCGCAGCCGATCGGGGTCGCGTGCGATCAGGCGCTCGGCCGGCGGCGCGAAGAAGGCGCCACGCAGGCGTTCGCCGTCCTCGCGCGCCAGCGGATGGCGCGGAAAGTCGAAAGCCGCCCACAGGTCTTGCGGGCGACGCGGGGTGTCCATCGGTGCCTCGGGCGGACTCAATCCAGCTTCAGGAAATGCTCGCGGTAATGGAGCAGCTCGTCGATGGATTCGTGGATGTCGGCCATCGCCGTGTGCTTCTGCGCCTTCTTGAAGCCCTCCATCGCGGCGGGCTTCCAGCGGCGTGCCAGTTCCTTGAGCGTCGAGACGTCCAGGTTGCGGTAGTGGAAGAAGTCTTCCAGCTTGGGCATGTAGTTGGCCAGGAAGCGGCGGTCCTGGCAGATCGAGTTGCCGCACATCGGCGACTTGCCGGCCGGGATGTAGGCCTTGAGGAAATCGATGACCTGCTGCTCGGCGTCGGCCTCGCTGATCGTCGACGCCTTGACGCGGTCGATCAGACCGCTCTTGCCGTGCGTGCCCTTGTTCCAGGCGTCCATGCCGTCCAGCATCGCGTCGGACTGGTGGACCGCGAAGACCGGGCCCTCGACGCGCACCGTCAGCTGGGCGTCGGTGACGACGACGGCGATCTCGATGATGCGGTCCTTGTCCGGATACAGGCCGGTCATTTCCAGGTCGATCCAGATCAGGTTCTGGTCATTGAGCGGCAGCACGGGATTGGCACCGGAGCCTGCGGCGGGGGTGGCGGGGGTAGCGCTGGTGTCGGTGGTCATGGGCTTGTCCTTCTGATTGGGCGCGATTGTCGCCGAGTCGGGCCCCTCTACACTTGCGTCCATGCAGATCCCTCCCGCGGCGTTCGCCGCCGCTCCGGCGCCCTCGGCGCTGAGCTCCTCCCCGCTGGTGCTGACCGCGGCCTTCGTCGCCGCGGTCATGCTGTCCTTCCTGGTCAAGCTCTGGCTGTCGTCGCGCCAGATGCGCCATGTGGCGCGGCATCGGGGCGCGGTGCCGGCCGCGTTCGTCGGCACCGTGCCGCTGTCGGCGCATCAGAAGGCAGCGGACTACACGATCGCCCGCGGACGCTTCGGCACGCTGCACCTGGCCTGGGACACCGCCCTGCTGATCGGCTGGACGCTGCTGGGTGGTCTGGACCTGCTCAACCAGTGGGCGCTGTCGTGGCGGCCCGCGCTCGGCGACATGGGCTACCAGCTCGGCCTGCTGACGGCGTTCTCGCTGCTCTCCGGCGTGCTGGACCTGCCCTGGACGATCTACAACACCTTCCGGCTGGAGGAGCGCTTCGGCTTCAACCGCACGACGCTGAAGCTGTTCCTGGTCGACGGCGCGAAGGGACTGGCGGTCGGCGCCCTGCTGGGCCTGCCGATCGCGGCGTTGATCCTGTGGCTGATGGCCCAGGCCGGCACTCTCTGGTGGCTGTGGGCCTGGGGCGCATGGATGGGCTTCAACCTGCTGATGCTGGTGATCTACCCCACCGTCATCGCCCCCTTGTTCAACAAGTTCCAGCCGCTCGAGGACGCCGTGCTGCGCGAGCGCGTGCAGACGCTGATGCAGCGCTGCGGCTTCGCGGCCAAGGGACTGTTCGTGATGGACGGCAGCCGGCGCTCGGCGCACGGCAACGCCTACTTCACCGGCCTGGGCGCGGCCAAGCGCGTGGTCTTCTTCGACACGCTGCTGGAACGTCTGAACCCGCCCGAGGTCGAGGCCGTGCTCGCGCACGAGCTGGGCCACTTCAAGCGCCGCCATGTGCCGCAGCGGATGGTCCTGATGTTCGCGTTGAGCCTGGCGGGTTTCGCGCTGCTGGGCTGGCTGAGCGCGCTGGCGGGCTTCTACCTCGGCCTGGGCGTGCGCCCCAGCCTGGACGCCCCCAACGACGCGCTGGCGCTGCTGCTGATCATGCTGGCGCTGCCGCCCTTCGCCTTCTTCCTGACGCCGCTGATGTCGCTGTGGTCGCGCAGGCACGAGTTCGAGGCTGACGCCTACGCCTGCGCGCAGGCCAGCGGCGCCGACCTGTCCAATGCGCTGCTGAAGCTGCATGAGGACAACGCCGGCACGCTGACGCCGGACCCGGTGTTCGCGCGCTTCTACTACTCGCACCCGCCGGCCAGCGAACGCCTGGCGGCGATCGCCTCGCTCGCGAGACCCTCGACGCTGCCCTCCCCCGCGGGGCATGCGGCATGAGCAAGGACATCCAGACCGGGCTGGTGGTGCGCGGACACGGCCGTCACTACGTCATCGAGGACAGCGAGGGCCAGCGCATCCATTGCCTGACCCGCGGCAAGAAGAGCGATTGCGTCGTCGGCGACCGCGTGCGCTGGTTGCGCAGCAGCGATCACGAGGGCGTCATCGAGAAGGTCGAGCCGCGCCGCAACCTGCTGTTCCGCCAGGACGAGTGGAAGACCAAGAGCTTCGCGGCCAACCTCGACCGGCTGCTGATCCTGGTGGCGGTGGATCCGCAGTTCTCCGAATCGCAGCTCACGCGGGCGCTGATCGCGGCGCGCAGCGCCGGCATCACCGCCGACATCGTGCTGAACAAGACCGACCTGCCAGGCGCGGATGCGGCGCGCGAGCGACTCGCCCCGTACAAGGCGATGGGTCAGCGCGTGATGGAGCTCAGCTTCAAGGGCCGCCCCGACGCGGCGAGCGACACGCTGCGGCCGCTGCTGCACGGCCAGGCGACGCTGGTGCTGGGTCCCAGCGGCACCGGCAAGAGCACCCTGATCAACCTGCTGGTGCCGGATGCGAAGGCGCAGGTGGGCGAGATCTCGGTGGCGCTGAATTCAGGACGCCACACGACGACCACGACGCAGTGGTACTGGATGGATTCGGCGCGTGAGGCCGCGCTGCTCGACTCGCCGGGCTTCCAGGAATTCGGCCTGCGGCAGATCGCCGCACCGGACCTGGCGAGCTACATGCCCGATTTCCAGCCGTATCTGGGCGAGTGCCGCTTCCACAACTGCAGCCACCGGCACGAGCCCGGCTGCGCGGTGTTGGCCGCGGTCGAAGCGGGCAAGATCAGCCCGTCCCGCTACCGCATCTACGACGAGCTCTGGGATGAGCTCAGCGCGCCGCCGAAGTACTGAGCGGCCTCGCGCAGTCAGCGTTCCAGGCGCGGATCGCTGTTCGGGACTTCGCGGACTTCCGCGTCGATCACTTCCCCTTGCGGCGCACGGCTGCCATTCATGCCGTTCATCCCGTCCGGCCGGAAGGCCTGCGAACGGAACTGCGCGGCGCGACGGAAGGTAGCCGTGTGCAGCGTCGGCTTGCGGCCGCGGACCAGGCTCCACAGCAGCACGACGGCGAAGATCACCAGCCCGGCGGCGAGCACCGCCAGGAACAGCACGATGGAAGCCACCGCCAGCACGAGGCGGGCGGCGATCGAGAAAAGCGTGGAGAGCAGGTTCATCGGTCTTTCAGATCGGGGCGATCGGGCAGTTTCAAGTACGCGCATCACACGACGCAGGAATCACCGCCTGGATTCACCCCCGGTATCAGCCTCGGCCAATGTAGGGCATCTTGGTGGCCATGACCGTCAGGAAAGGCACGTTGGCCGACAGCGGCAATTCCGCCATGTAGAGCAGCGCGCTGGCGGCGTGGGCGACGTCCATCCGCGGCTCGACCATCGTGCCGCCGTGCGCCTGCGGCACGCCGTGCACGAAGCGTTCGGTCAGGTCGGTCTCGGCGTTGCCGATGTCGAGCTGGCCGGCGGCGATGTCGTGCTTGCGGCCGTCCAGCGCCAAGGTCTTCGTCAGCCCGGTGATGGCGTGTTTGGTCGAGGTGTAGGCGATCGACCCCGGGCGCGGCGCGTGCGCCGAGATCGAGCCGTTGTTGACGATGCGTCCGCCGCGCGGCGACTGACGCTTCATCAGCCCGAAGGCGGCGCGGGCGCACAGGAAACTGCCGGTCAGGTTGATGTCGACCACGGCCCGCCAGGTCTCGATGCTGAGCTCGTCGATGTCCGACGCCGGCGCTCCGCGTCCGGCGTTGTTGAACAGGAAATCGAGTCGGCCCCAACGGCGCTCGATCGCGTCGAAGGCGGCGGCGACCTGTGCCTCGTCGGCGACGTCGGTGGGCAGCACCAGCGCGCGCTCGGGGGCGAACGCGGCGGTCTCGCGCAGCATCTCGTCGCGGCGGCCCAGCAGCGCCACCTGCCAGCCGGCCTGCATCAGCGCCTGCGCGGCAGCGCGGCCGATGCCCGAACCGGCGCCGGTGACGGCGGCGAAACGGAGCTTGGAGGGCGTCGCCGCGGCGAGCGGGACGACCTCCGGCGAGGCGGTCACGTCGGCAGCGACGGGATCGAGGGCGGCGTGGGCAGAGTCCATCCCCGCATCATAGGGAGCACGGCGGACATCGGCTGACGCGAGGCTGAAGCGGCGGCGCGCCCTGCGCCCGCCGTCATCCCCCGCTCCACGCCTTGCACCTCCCCCTGCACAACCCCTTGCACAACCCCTTGCGTCCCCGCTTGGAGCGGAGCCGGCCAGGACAGGCGGATTCCGGACAGGGCGTCATGTTCGCTCATCGCGCGGCCACCTGTTCGCCGTCCAGCGCGCGGTCGGCGCGGCGGGACGTGACCACCACCGTCGGCAGCGTCCGCACGTCGCCGGCGGCGCGCAGCGCGGCCAGGGTCTGGGTGGACTTGCCGTTGATGACCACCGTGGGCAGTCGCTGCGGTTCCTCGGCCCGGCTGGGCAGCGCCAGCAGCAGGCCGGCGACGATGCCGGTCGCGACGCCGATCAGCGCGGCGATGCGCTTGACGTTCGTGAATCGGTCGTAGCAGCGAATGGTGTTCATCTCGTTCTCCCGAGCCGCGGGTGGTTCTTGCGGCACGGGACGAATGATTCCAAGGGTCAACCCCGACCGAAAGCCGGCTGCGACCAACCCGTGCCTGCCGGCGATGAACTGCGGCTGGGCGCGATGAATGAACCCCGCCGCCAGGGTTTACCCCAAGAACTAGGGGCCCCTTCCGGGGCCCCGCTTCAGGCGGATCCAGCGAGGGGTCAGGCGGGAATGAGCCCGCGTCCCTTGAGCATGGGCACCACGCTCGCATCGCGACCGCGGAAGGCGCGATAGGTCGCGCCCGGCTCCCGGCTGTTGCCGACCGACAGGATGTTGGCCAGCAACGATTGCGCGGTTGCCGCGTCGAACGGGTCGCCCGCCTCGACGAAAGCCTCGAAGGCGTCGCAGTCCAGCACCTCCGCCCACAGGTAGACGTAGTAGCCGGATGCGTAATAGCTGCCGGAGAACAGATGCTGGAAATGCGTCAGCCGGTGGTTCAGGCCGATCGCTGGCGGCAGGCCCAGGCGCTCGAGCGTCTCGCGCTCGAAGGCGACCGGGTCCGGCACCTCCGCCTGCTCCCGCGCGTGGATCGCGAGGTCCACCAGCGCCGATGCGCAGTAACGCACCGTCTCGTAGCCCTGGTTGAAGGTCGCCGCCGCCTTCAGGCGGTCGAGCAGCGCATCGGGCAGCGGCTCGCCGGTCTTGTAGTGGCGCGCATGCCGCTTGAGCACCTCGGGTTCGGCCATCCAGTGCTCCATCAGCTGCGAAGGCAGCTCGACGAAGTCGCGCAGCACCTGCGTGCCGGACAGGCGCTCGAACTCGACGTCCGAGAGCAGCCCGTGCAGGCCATGGCCGAATTCGTGGAACAGGGTGCGCACGTCGTCGAAGGACAGCAGCGTCGGCTCGCCCGGCGCGCCCTTGGCGAAATTGTTGTTGTTCAGGATGATCGGCAGCGCGGCCATGCCGTTGCGCGCCTGCCAGCGCAGCGCGTTCATCCAGGCGCCGCTGCGCTTGGTCGGCCGCGCGAAGTTGTCCTGGACGAAGATCCCGCGCAGCAAGCCGTCCGGCCGCTGCACCTCGTAGACCTTCACGTCCGGGTGGTAGCCGGCGACCTGCGGCTGCGCGACGAAGCGCAGGCCGTAGAGCCGGGAGGCGCAGTCGAACATCGCCTGCACCATCGCGTCCAGCGGGAAGTAGGGCTTGACCTCGGCCTCGTCGAGCTGGAAGCGCTGCTGGCGGACCTTCTCCGCGTACCAGCGCCAGTCCCAGGCCTCGATCGTCAGGTCGTGGCCGAGTTGCGCGCGGACCTCGTCGAGCAGCGCCCGCTCGCGCGCCGCGGCCGCCTTGGCCGGTTCCCAGACCTGGTCCAGGAGGCCCTGCACGGCGGACTGGCGGCCGGCCATCGTGTCGGCGAGCGCGTAGTCGGCGAAGCTGCGATGCCCGTGCAGCACCGCCTGTTCATGGCGCAGCGCGAGAAGCTCCCTCACCAGCGCGCGGTTGTCGGTCTCGCCGGCGATCTCGCCGCGGCCGACCCAGGCGCGCCAGGCCTGCTCGCGCAGGTCACGGCGTTCGCTGAAGGTCAGGAAGGGCACGATCAGCGAGCGCGACAGCGTCACGACGTGCACGCCCGCCTCCGCGTGTCCCCGGTCCAGCGCGGCCTGGCGCGCGGCGGCGCGGACGAAGTCCGGCAGACCGGCCAGTTCGGCCTCGCCCCGCAGCACGAGCTGGTAGCTGCTCTCGTCCGCGAGCACGTTCTGCGCGAAGCGGGTGT
Organism: uncultured Roseateles sp.; assembly: GCA_946886855.1. Next base: position 24,593 of record CAMPJJ010000053.1, read on the forward strand.
TGAGCTCGGCCTGGCGCTCCATGTTCGCGGCGTAGCGCGCGCGGGCCTCGCCCTGCAGCCGGGCGCCGGCACGGACGAAGTCCAGGTGCACGCGCTCGAGCAGCCGCAACGATTCGGGCGGCAGGCCCAGCGACGCGCGCCGCTCGTGCAGCCGCTCCACGCGCTCGAACAGCGCGGCGTTCAGGTAGATCGCATTGGTGTGCGCCGCCAACGGCGCGGCCATGCGGCGTTGCACGGCCTGCAGCTCGGGCGAGCTGGCCGAGGCGCTCAGCGTCGAGAACAGGTGTTCCAGCGCGGTGAGCGCGCGGCCGGCGCGATCGAGCGCGGCCAGCGTGTTGTCGAAGTCCGGCGCGGCCGGATCCGCCGCGATCGCGTCGAGCTCGGCGCGATGCGCGGCGAGCGCGGCCTCGAAGGCGGGTTCGAAGTGTTCGGCGCGGATCGCGTCGAACGGGGGCAGCCCGTACGGGCCGGTCCAGGCGGACAGCAGCGGATTGGTGCTCATCGGGTCTGCCCCTTGCTCATCACTTCTTGTTGAGTTCCTTCTTGATCGCGATCTCGTCCGCTTCGTCGTACGAGCGGTTGCCGCACTTGAACTTCCACTCGTTGCGCTTGTCGTTCAGGTCCTCGACGGCCTCGTTGAACTCGTCGGCGATCTTCTGGTGCGCATCCACGCGGGCGTTGAAGGTCTTGTTGACCTCGACGCGGTCGTTGCGCGACTTGTTGAAGGCGTCGATCTTCGGCTGCAGGGCGTTGGCGCGGGCCTGGTACTCCTCCTGCTTGGCCTTCAGGTCGGCCTTCTCCATCTTGGATGCGCCGGCCTCGATCTCGGCGCCGAAGGCCTTGACCGCGTCGATCTCGGCCTTCAGGGCCACGCCTTGCGCCTGCATGTCGGACTCGAACTTGTCGGATTCCGCCTTGGACGCCTTGAGCTCGTCGCGCTCCTTCATGACGACGGCCTTCTTCTTGTCCAGCTCGGCGGCGGTTTCCTCGTTCTGCTGGTTGGAGCTCATGCAGGCGCGCAGCTCGTCGCGCGTCATCAGCTTGCCCTTGCCGCCCTTCGTGGCCGGGGCCGCGGCGGGGGCGGCGGGGGTCGACGTGGCCGGCTTGGCCGCGGGCTTGGCGGGCGCGCTCGTCTGGGCGGAGGCCAGACCGCAGGCCAGCAGTGCCGCGACGGCGAGGGAGGTGCGAAGAGTGTTCATGTCGTCTCTCAAGTCATTGCGCCGCAGGGGCGCTGTCTCGTCGGTACGGACCGTCCGGCGCGCGGCCGGTCCGAGGTGCGGGTCGGCATGATGCCACGACCCGGATAATGCGCCGCTTCAGATCGTTTCCGGCCCGCGTGCAGCCCGCACGGCAGGCCGTCCACCCCGACCACGACCGCCTCCGGCGGCACCCCACCATGGCGCTCAAGGCCACCATCCACAAAGCCCAGCTGCAACTCTCCGACATGGACCGCCATGTCTACGGCGAGCACTCCCTCACCGTCGCCCGCCACCCGTCGGAGACCGACGAGCGGATGATGCTGCGCATCCTCGCCTACGCGCTGAACGTGCCCGCCGACGACCTGCAAGGCAGGCTGGAGTTCAGCAAGGGCCTGTCCGATGTCGAGGAACCGCCGCTGTGGCAGCTCGACCTGACCGGACAGGTCGTCCACTGGATCGAGCTCGGCCAGCCCGACGAGCGCCGGCTGCGCCAGGCGCACGGCCGGGCGGATCGCGTCACCGTCATCGGCTACGCGTCCAGCACGCCGGTGTGGTGGGCCGGCATCCAGAACAAGCTGCAGCGCACGCCCAAGCTGGCGGTGTGGCAGATCCCGGCGGAGCAGGCGCAGGCCCTGGCCGCGCTGGCCGAACGCGGCATGCAGTGGCAGGTCAGCATCCAGGACGGGACGGCGTACGTCAGCACCGAGAAGGGCGCGGTGGAGATCACGCCGCAGTTGCTGAAGGAACGCGAGGCCTGAGACCTGGAGTAAGGTGAGGTGCGGAGATCCCAGCCCTCACCCGCACCCTCTCCCGCACCCTTCCCGCAAGCGGGAGAGGGCGTCAGACATCGATCAGGAGTTCGTTGTGCCGCAATCCGTGCCGTCCGCTTCCACCGAAGCCACCGCTTCCTTGACGACCTCCGGCGCCCTCGCCGACGGCTCCGTGGCCCCAGCGGCCGGGGACGACCCGTTCCTGTGGCTCGAAGCGCTGGAAGGCGACGCGGGCGAACGCGCGCTGCAATGGGTGCGCGAGCGCAACGAGACCACCCTGGCCGCGCTGAAGGCCGAGCCCGAGTTCGAACCGCTGCGCGAGGAGCTGCTGCAGATCCTCAATGCCCGCGACCGCATCCCGCATGTCGCGCGGCGCGGCGACTGGTTCTACAACCTGTGGCAGGACGAAGCCCATCCGCGCGGCCTGTGGCGGCGCTGCACGCTGGAGGAGTACCAGCTCGCCGAGCCGCCCTGGCGCCTGGTGCTGGACCTGGACGCGCTGGGCCGCGACGAGGGCCGCAGCTGGGTCTTCCACGGCGCGACGGCGCTGGCGCCCGAGTACCGGCGCTGTCTGGTCTCGCTGTCCGACGGCGGCGCAGACGCGCACGAACTGCGCGAGTTCGACCTCGAGGCGCTGCGTTTCGTGCCGGCGGCTGAGGGCGGCTTCTTCGTGCCCGAGGCCAAGAGCGACGTCGAGTGGCTGGACGCCGACACCTTGCTGGTGGGCAGCGATTTCGGTCCCGATTCCCTGACCGAATCGGGTTATCCGCGGCAGGTCCGGCGCTGGGCGCGCGGCACGCCGCTGGACGCGGCGCCGGTGATCTTCGAAGGCGAGAAGGCGGACGTGTCGGTGTCCGTGTCGGTCGACCGCACGCCGGGCTTCGAGCGCGTCGTCTTCAGCCGCGCGCTGGACTTCTACAACGAGTCGCGCTTCCTCTGGAAGGACGGCGAGTTCGTCCCGATCGACCTGCCCAGCGACATGAGCGTCCACCTGGAAGGTCCGTGGATGCTGCTGCGTCCGCGCACCGACTGGGCCATCCCGCACGGACCGACCTATCCGTCGGGCTCGCTGCTGCTGATGGAGGAGGCGTCGTTCTGGAAGGACGAGCGGCACGACAAGCACATCCGCGTGATGTTCTCGCCGACGGCGGGGCGCTCGCTGGAGGACTACACGCTCACGCAGCATCACCTGCTGATCAACGTCAGCGAGCATGTCGCGAGCCGGCTCGAGGAGTGGGACCTGTCCCACCGGCCGCCGACGCTGCGCCAGGTCAAGGCGCCCTTCCCCGGCACGCTGAGCGTGCAGAGCCTGCACGACCCCGAGCTGCTCGAGGATGCGCTGGGCGACGCCTACCTGCTGCACTACTGCGACTTCCTGACGCCGGACGTCGTCTGCCTGGCGCGGGCGGGCACCGATGCGCGGGAGACGCTGAAGCAGCGCGGCGCGCAGTTCGACGCCCACGGCATGACGGTCGAGCAGCGCTTCGCCACCAGCGCGGACGGCGAGAACGTGCCCTACTTCGTGATCGGCAGGCGCGGCCACGACGCCAGCGCGCAGCAGGAGACGCCCACCCTGCTCTACGGCTACGGCGGCTTCGAGGTCTCGCTGCAGCCCTGGTACTCCGGCGGCAACGGCCGCGCGTGGCTGGCGCGCGGCGGACAACTGGTGGTCGCCAACATCCGCGGCGGCGGCGAGTATGGCCCGCGCTGGCACCAGGCGGCCACGCTCGAACACAAGCAGCGCAGCTTCGACGATTTCATCGCCGTGGCCGAAGACCTGATCGCTCACGGCCTCACGCGGCCGGAACGGCTCGGGATCATGGGCGGCAGCAACGGCGGGCTGCTGGTCGGCGCCTGCATGGTGCAGCGGCCGGAACTGTTCGGCGCGGTCGTGTGCCAGGTGCCGCTGCTCGACATGAAGCGCTACCACCTGCTGCTGGCGGGCGCGTCGTGGATGGCCGAGTACGGCGATCCGGACGAGCCCGACGACTGGGCGCACATCGCCGCGTACAGCCCGTACCAGCAGTTGAAGCCGGGCGTGACCTATCCGAGGGCGCTCTTCGCCACCTCGACGCGTGACGACCGCGTGCATCCCGGCCATGCGAGGAAAATGGCGGCTCGCCTGCAGGCCTTGGGGCAGGCGTGCTTCTATTACGAAAACATCGAGGGCGGCCATGGCGGCGCTGCGGACAACCAGCAGCGGGCGCTGTTGCAAGCCCTCGAGTTCGCCTACTTGTGGCGTCAACTCGGCAGGGAGGCCTCTCGTGGAGACGCATCTTGAATTTCGTCATCCAGCATCATCCTGACGCGAGATGCTTCCTGGCGCAGCCGCAACCCGGGCTGCAATGCCGGCTCGACTACGAACGTCACGGCGAACAGCTGATCATCACGCACACCGGCGTGCCGGCGCAGTTGACCGGGCAAGGCCTCGCCGCTGCGCTGGTGGAGGCGGCGGCGCGCTGGCTGGCGGAGTTCCCGCTGCAGCTCGTGCCCGGCTGCAGCTACGTGCGGCACTGGCTGCTGCGGCATCCGCGCTGGCAGCGTCTGCTGACGCCTGCGCCGGCGCAGCGCGTGCTCAACGAATGGTTCGGCCTGCCGGGCAGCGAGCAGGACGGTCAGGTCCAGATGAAGTGGTTCAAGAAGGACGCGGAATTCGATGCGGCGCTGCGCGAGCGCTTCGGCCCCGTCATCGACCAGGCGCTGAAAGGCGGTCTGCGCGAGTGGGATTCCACGGCCTGGGGTGCGCTGGCGCGGATCCTGGTGCTGGACCAGTTCACGCGCAACGTTCACCGCGACACGCCCACCTCCTTCGCCGGCGACGCCCTTGCGCTGGAGGCCTCACTGGCGCTGCTTCCTCGCGCGCAAGACCTCGGCCCGCTGGAGCGCTGGTTCGTCGCGATGCCGCTGGAGCATGCGGAGGATCTGGCGATGCAGGATCGCAGCGTCGCGACCTTCGAGGCCTTGGCCGCCGAGGACGAGCGCCTCAAGGATGCCCTGGACTACGCGCACAGGCACCGCGACGTCATCGCGCGTTTCGGCCGCTTCCCGCATCGCAACGAGATCCTTGGCCGAGCGAGCACCGACGAGGAACGCGCGTTCCTGACACAGCCCGGTTCGCGGTTCTGACCGCCCTCGGGCAGTCCTCTACCTGGTTTCCAACTCCTGCAGCAGCCGCCACATGACCTTCCCCGATCCCGACTTGGGAAGGGCGTCGACGAACTCGACGATGCGCGGCGCCTTGTAGGCGGCCATGTGCTCATGGGCCCAATCGATGATGTCCTTGTCGGTGGTCTTGCCCTTGGCTTCGGCGCGCAGCACCACGACTGCTTTCACTGTCTCGCCGCGGTACGCGTCCTTGGCCGCGATGATGCAGGCCTCCTGGACCGCGGGGTGGCGGTACAGCAGCATCTCGACCTCCGAGGGCCAGACCTTGTAGCCGCTCGCGTTGATCATCCGCTTGAGGCGATCGGTGATGAAGAAGTAGCCCTCCTCGTCCATGCGTCCGAGGTCGCCGGTGCGGAAGAAGCGCTTGCCGTCCAATTCGACGAAGGCCGCATCGGTCGCCTCCGGCTGACGCCAATAGCCCTGGAACACCATCGGGCCATGCGTGATGATCTCCCCCACCTCGCCGACGGGCAGTTCCTCCAGCGTCGTCGGATCCACGATGCGCGAATCGACGCCGAAGATCGGAATGCCCAGACACTGCAGCTTCGCGCGCTCGGGCGGATTGCCGTGGCTGGGCGCGGCGGTCTCGGTCAGGCCGTAGCCTTCCGCGAAGGTCAGGCCGAACTCGGCCTGCAGCCGCTCCGCCACCGCCTTGGGCATCGCCGCGCCGCCGCCGCTCAGGTAGCGCAGGCTGCGCAGGTCGAAGGACTTGTAGTTCGGGCTCGCGAAGAGGTCGATGATCATCGTCGGGATGCAGGTCCAGTGCGTGACCTGGTAGCGCGAGATCAGCCGCCCGCAGAGCTCGCGGTCCCAGCGCGGCATGATCACGAGCGTCATGCCGATGAACACCGGGCCCAGCACGCCGTAGAGCGTGCCGGTGATGTGGAACATCGGCACCACCGCCAGGCCCACCGACTCCGCGCTCGCGTAGCCCCACTGGCACCCGCCGCAGCTGTTGGACATGAGCGTCGCGTTCGTGTGCACGCAGCCCTTGGGCAGCCCGGTGGTGCCGGAGGTGTAGGGCAGCATCGCCAGGTCGTCCGGTCCCGCGGTGTGCGGCCCCGGCGTCAGGCCGGCGGCGATCGCCTCGCGCCAGTCGGTCGCGCCCGGCGGCAGCTCGTGCACGGCGGTCAGCCACTGGCGCATCGCCTCCGGCGCATCGCAGGCGGGATCCGGGCCGGCCGGCGGCAGCATCTGCCAGTACTGCGTCACCAGCACCGCGCGCGGCCGCTGCGACGCGGGCAGCTTCTCCGCGGCCCGGGCGACGATGCCCGCCAGTTCGCCACTGCAGATCACGACCTTGGTCTCGGGGTCGGTCAGGTAATGGCCGAACTCATCCTCCCGGTTCATCGGATTGACGGGCACCACGACCGCGTCCGCGCGGTTGATCGCATAGAAGGCGATCAGGTATTGCGGACAGTTCTGCAGGAACAGCGCGACGCGATCGCCCTTGCCCACGCCCTGCGCGCGCAGCCAGCCGGCCAGCGCCTCGGCCTGCCGCCGCATCTCGCGGAAACTGAGCGTGGCGCCGAGGAACTGCGTCGCCGCCTTGTCCGGGTAGCGGTTCGCGGCGACCTCCAGGTTGAACCACAGCGAGGTCCGCGGGATCGCCAGCCGCCGCGGCAAGCGGGCCGGCCAATGGCTGTACTGCACGTCGGCGTTCTCGGGACGGGGGGTGACCACGCGCGTCATCGATCTGTCTCCTGTCTTTGTTTGAACCGATCTTCAGTCGGTCTCTCCGCCCGCCTTGTCACAGCAGCGACAAGGGACCGGTCAAGCCGGGCGCTGGGCGGTGTGGCGTAAAGCCGACTGGTCCCCGTCATTGGGGTGGTCCCGTAGATGCTCCTCCCCACCCCCGCGCGTAGCATGCGGGCTTTTACCAATGCCCCTGCGGCACGCGCCTCCGACACGGCGGCCTGGGCGTGCCATCGGGCCGTGCTCCCGTCCATGCTGATCGCGCGCCGTTCCGCCCTGCTGGGGCTGCTGACCTGTGTCCTGGGATCCACTGCCGCCACGGCGTGGGCGATCCCCGCCGAGCAGACGCTGGACCTGCCTGCCGGCCCGGTCGTGCTGACCGTCGGCGGTGCGCTGCGCAACGCCAACCGCGACGGCCGTGCGGCCTTCGACATGGCGATGCTCGAGAAACTCCCGCAGGTGAGCTTCAGCACCCAGACCCCCTGGTACCCGGGCCCGCGCAAGTTCACCGGTCCGCTGCTGCGCGACGTGCTGGCCGCCGCCGGCGCGCAGGGCCGCACCATCGAGGCGCGCGCGCTCAACGACTACCGCGTCAGCATCCCCATCGGCGACAGCGCACGCTTCGACGTCATCGTCGCGCGACTGATCGACGACAAGCCGATGGCCGTGCGCGACAAGGGCCCGCTGTTCCTGATCTATCCGTTCGACCGCGCGCCCGAATTGCGCAACAGCGTCTTCTACGGGCGCTCGGCGTGGCAGCTCACCCATCTGGAACTGCGTTGAGCATGTCCCGCGACGCCGCCCGCATCGTTTCGGCCAAGCAGCGCCGCTGGCGCATCGCCGTCTCCTCGATGGGCCTGCTGCTGGTGCTGGCGCTCGCGGGCGTGGCCTGGCTGCAGGCGCGCCAGTACGAGGCGCTCAACGGCACGCGGCGCTACCAGGACGACTACCTGGTCTGGAGCCTGTTCCAGTTCGAGACCGAGTACCTGAAGCTGCGCCTGTCGCTCGAACAGGCCGCCGGGCCGAGCGTGGCGGTCGATCCCGACCAGGTCGCGCAACGCTATGAGATCTTCGTCAGCCGGCTCAACCTGGTGGAGAGCGAACACGCCGCGCTCGTGCTGGCGCATCACCCCGACTACCAGCGCACGCTGACGCGCACGCAGGACTTCGTGCGCTGGGCCGATGCGCTGCCGCTCAACGGCGCGCTGATCCGCGAGCACCCGGAGCGCATCGCAGAGATCGTCGACCGGCTGGAGCCGCTGGCCGACCCGATCCGCGACCTGTCGCTGACGTCCACCCACCACGTCGCCGAGGACGTGACGCAGCGCAACGAGATCGTGCGCAACCAGAGCCGCATCAGCCTGGGCCTGACGGCCGTGCTGTCGGCGATGACGCTGCTGTTCGCGGCGGTCATCTACCGCCAGTTCCGCGGCCTGGAACGCTACGGCGACAAGCAGAAGGCCCTGGCCGCGCGCCTCATCGACGCGCAGCGCGAGGCCGACGCCGCCAACCGCGCCAAGACGGTCTTCCTCGCCAACATGAGCCACGAGCTGCGCACGCCGCTGCAAGGGCTGCTGGGCATGCTGGGCCTGATCAAGGACGCGCCGCTGACCACCGCGCAGCAGGACCAGCTGAAGGCCGCGAACGACTGCGCGCGGCATTTGCTGGCGGTGCTCGGGGACATCCTGGACGTGACGCGCATGGAGGCCGGCGGCCTGTCGATCGCGCCGGAACCGCTGCAGCCGGGCGCGCTGATGAAGGAGCTCGAGGCCTTGAGCCGGCCGCAGGCCGCGGCCAAGCGGCTGTCGCTGCACTTCGGCGTCGACGACGACGTGCCCGGCTGGGTGCTGGCCGATCCGACGCGGCTGCGCCAGATCCTGCTGAACCTGCTGAGCAACGCGCTGAAGTTCTGCGACCGGGGCCACGTCGGCTGCCAGATGCGGCGCGGCGTCGGCGCGCTGGGCGAGGACCTGCTGATGGTCGAGGTCAGCGACACCGGCCCGGGCATCGACGCGGAGACGCAGGCGCGGCTGTTCCAGCGCTTCAGCCAGGGCGACGCGAGCACCTCGCGGCGCCACGGCGGCGCGGGGCTGGGGCTGGAGATCTCGCGCCGGCTGGCGCGTGCGATGGGCGGCGACATCCATGTGCAGAGCGCCCTCGGCCAGGGCGCACGCTTCACGCTCGCGCTGCCGCTGCGCGCCGGCGCGGACCTGCCGCCGGGGCGCATGCTGCCGGGCGGCATGGCCGCCGCCAACGCGGCCCCAGCGGGGTCGATCACCGCGGCGCCCGTGACGGCCGTCGCGCCCGTGACCGGCCTGCGCGTGCTGGTCAGCGAAGACAACCCGACCAACCGCATCGTCATCGAGGCGATGCTGGAGCGGCTCGGGCACCATCCCACGCTGTGCGAGAACGGCCTGCAGGCGCTGCACGCGCTGCGGCAGCAGCCCTTCGACCTCGTGCTGATGGACCTGCACACGCCGCAGATGGACGGCTTCGAGGCGACGAGACGGATGCGCGAACTGCCGGCGCCGCGCGGACGGCTGCCGATCGTCGCGTTCTCGGCGGACGCGTTCGAGGAGTCGCGCCAGAAGGCCGACGAGGCCGGCATCAGCGCCTTCCTCGCCAAGCCGGTCGAGCTGGAAACGCTGCGCGCCTGCCTGCAGACGCTGACGGCGTCGCCGGCGCGGCCCGAGGCCGCCTGATCCGCGCCACCGCGGGCAGCCGCACGGGCGATCGCCTGTGCTGAAGCCGGCGGTCGGTCTCTTATAGTTGCTCTCCCCCACGGAGAGTCCCGCCCATGTACCTGTCCCGGATCGCGCTGACCAACGTGCGCTCGATGGCGTCGCTGGCGATCGACTTCGGCGCCGGACCGGGCGCGCCCGCCGGCACGAACCGGCGCTGGACGCTGCTGCTCGGCGAGAACGGCTGCGGCAAGAGCACCGTGCTGCGGGCGATCGGCCTGCTGCTCGCGGGCAGCGAGGCCTTGCCGGACCTGCTCGGCGATGCGGATGCGTGGATCCGCAACGGGGCGCGGCAGTGCCGCATCGCCGGCACGCTGGTGACCGCCAAGGGCGAGCCGCGCGAGATCGCGCTGGAGCTGCATCGCGGCGACGGCCTGCGCCAGATCTTCGAGCGCAATGCGCAGACGCTGGAAGCGCTGGACGCGGCGATCCGCCATGCCGACCGCAATTACTTCGTGCTGGGTTACGGCGTCTCGCGCCGGCCACCCGAAGGCGGCATGCGCATGAGCGGCCCGCTGGACGATCCGGCGCGCTCGTCGCGGGCCCGCGCGCTGGCCTCGATGTTTTCGCCCGAGGCGTCGCTGGTGTCGCTGCAGCGCTGGGCCATGGACCTCGACTACCGGCGCGGCGAAGCGGCGCTGGCGCCCATCCGCGCGGCGCTCAACCAGCTGATGCGGGGCATGAACTTCTCGCGCATCGACAAGGCGTCGGGCCAGCTGATGTTCAAGACGGTCGACGGCGAGGTGCCGTTGAACCAGCTGTCCGACGGCTACCAGAACATGGCGGCCTGGTGCGGCGACCTGCTCTTCCGCATCACCGAGGCCTTCCCCGATCGCAAGGATCCGCTGGCCACGCGCGGCGTGCTGCTGATCGACGAGATCGACCTGCACCTGCATCCGGTCTGGCGCCGGCAGCTGGTGGATTTCCTGTCGGCCCTGCTGCCTCACTTCCAGTTCATCGCCACGACGCACTCCGCGCTGACCGCGCAGCAGAGCGGCGAAGGCGAGCTCTTCGTCATCCGCCGCGAAGGCCCGAAGCAGCAGCCGACGCTGGTGCCCTTCGTCGGCGAGCCGCGGCTCATGATGCTGCACCAGCTGCTGATGAGCCCGATGTTCGGGCTGGAGTCGATGGACTCCGTGGCGGTGGAATCCGCGCGGAACACGGCGCGCAAGCTGCACACGAAGACGAAGACCCAAGGCAAGGCACTGACCACCCGAGAGCGCTCGCAGCTGCAGCGCAGCGCCGAGGTCCTGCGCGCCGCGCCCGAGTGGGACGCGGTGCCCGATTACGCACGCCAGCAGACCGCGCTGCTGAAGGAGCTGAAGACGACGATCGCGAAGCAGGCGGCAGCATCCGCGAAGGCGATGAAGGCGACGCCGGCAGCGCCGCCGTCCACCAGGCCCGCGCCTGCGAAGAAGTCCGCTGCGAAGTCAGCGGCGAATGCTGCGGTGAAGGCTGCGGTGAAGAAGGCCGCACCAGCACCGGCGCTGTCGCCGACCAAGCTGAGGGCGGCGGTGAAGCGGGTGGAGCGCTCGAAGTGATCCGGCTGAGGCGTGGCCGGGATGCCGCGAGCCTGGGCGCGTTCACCGGCGCGAAACTGCAACAGCGGCTGCTCAAGCTCGAAACTTATTTCTACGAGGACGGCGGCAAGGTCGACTTCAAGCCCAAGGCGCGCCAGATCTGGTCGACGGCCAAGGCCGCGCTGAAGCTCGACTCAGCCGGCAAGTGCGCGTACTGCGAAGCCGACACGGCCGTCGTCGCGCATGGCGACGTCGAGCATTTCCGCCCCAAGGACCTGTACTGGTGGCTCGCCTACTGCGTCGACAACTACACCTTCAGCTGCCAGGTCTGCAACCAGGTCTACAAGGGCAACACCTTCCCCGTCACCGGCGCGCGCCTGAAGCCGCCGCGCATGCCCGCGGCGCAGCCGGCGGATGCCGCCAAGGCGGCGGCGCTCGCGGCCACCTTCTGCCTCGATCCGGCGAGTGCCACGGACGCGACGCTGAAGCGTTTCTTCGCCGGCGAGCAGCCGCATCTGCCCGACCCCTACCTCGTCGATCCCGAGAAGCTGCTGTCGTGGAACGCGATCGAAGCCACGCACGAGGTCTGGCTGATCGCGCGCGGACGGTCCGCGAAAGCCAGGGCGGCCGCGAAGGCCGCCGAAGAGGTGCTCGGCCTCAACCGCACGGAGCTGCTGCGGCTGCGCTGGAACCACTACGACCTGCTGCGCACCCTGGCGCTGGCGTTCCAGGAGATGGACCCGGCGTCGCCGAACGCGGCCAAGGTGCTCGCCGGCATCCGCCGCCGCGCCGACGGCGACCAGCCGTTCGCGGCGATGACAAGGCACTTTCTCCGTGCCTGGGGATTGCTCCCCTGATCTCCTGTTCCCCCAACAGTCTGCCCCCTTCAACCCCTCTTCGGAGGGCAGCTTTCCGACTGGCGGCGCGCGCCGATTCCTCCGATATTGGACGCATTCTTTTCGTCCCATCAGAAGCCACCTCATGAGCATTCTCATGTCCAATGAGTTCATGGGGTCAGGCGTTGCCGGAGAGCCTCGCATGACGTCGATACATCAGCCTTCCCCACCTGTCGAAGCCATTGACCGCGCGTCGGCATCGACCCACGATCGGACCCTTGCCGTCCGGGTGGCGGTCCTGGAGACCAACATGCATGGGTTGAAGAACGAATTCAGCGAGTTGAAGAGTGAGTTTCGCGAGTTCCGGAAGGAGATGCGCGCCGATATCACGGGGCGGTCTCAACTCTGAAGCGCAACACCTCTACGCAAGTAAGGTGTCGCGATGG